>NZ_BFAX01000002.1 GCF_004310395.1 Methanofervidicoccus abyssi
TTGATGAACTTGCCAAGATATCTGAAGAGGTCTCACATAGTGTAAGTAAATTTAGAGTATAATGCCGAGGGAAACTTCCTATAATTAATGTATTACTATAGGATGGTGAAATAGTGACTATTAGAACTACTAATAATGAAGAAGATATTTACTTCAACAAAATTAGAAGAGATATTAAGGTAAAATTGAAAATAAATATTGATCAATACAAAGAGAGTTATATTAAGAGAAGATTAGCTGTTAGAATGAGAGCATGTAAATGTCGGACCTATAAAGAATACTACGAGTATCTCTTAAAACATCCTGAAGAGTACAAAGAATTGGAGAATGTTTTAACAGTTAATGTTACAGAGTTTTGGAGGGATATAACAGTCTATAAGGAAATTACAAAAATCCTTGAAAAGATGGTCTTAGATAAATCCAGAAAGTCTATTAAAATATGGAGTGCTGGCTGTTCCTCTGGTGAAGAGCCCTATGGAATAGCAATAATTATAGACAACCTAATAGAAAAACATAAGAGAAAATTTTTAAAGGTTACTATTATCGGTACTGACATAGATAGAAATGTCCTGGAAAAGGCTAGAAAAGGAATATACTTGGATAAACAACTTAAAAACATAGATCCACCTTTAATATCTAAGTATTTCAACAAAATAAGTGAATACGAATACCAGATCAAACCAATTATAAAAAGATATGTCCAATTTAGATTGCACGATCTGATTAAAGATCCACCTCTAAAAAACATGGATATGATACTCTGTAGAAATGTTATTATATACTTTGATAAAGATATACAGGAAAAGATATTCCTAAAGTTTTACGAGGGGTTAGTAAGTGGAGGATATTTAGTACTTGGAAAAACAGAGATTTTACGTGGAAAGGCGAGAGAACTCTTTAAAACAGTGAACCATCGGGAAAGGATATATCAAAAACCCTAAAACCTTCAAAAGACGAGAGTTTCCTTGAAAGATTCATTAATTCCTTTCTATTATTATATGATATATCTTTTTATCTGTGGAGGTAGTTGAAGTATCAGAGACTTCTCTGGACCAAAGTTTTTTCTAATATTCAGAACATAATATATCCACTTAATAAAAATATATACTAATAAATTTCATTTTCTAGAAATCTACCAACTCTATACTCTTAACAGTTATTTTATCACCTATATGTATATCAGATACAAAGAATGATCTTGGAGAAGGATTTATAATATAAGTACTTCCTAACTTATCTATACATCTACTTTCATGTATATGACCACATGCTACCAATACAGGACTGTACTCTTCAATAATTTTCCTAATGGATGTGCTACCTACGTTACTATCAACAGTCCTATCGGCCATGGTATTAACAGGTGGTGCATGGGATACCAGTATAAACCTACCTTTTATATCCTTTTCAATATTTTTAACTGTGTTTATAAATCTAAAGTATAACTCCTCTTCAGAGTACTCGTTGGGAGTGTTAAAAGGTGTCCTGTTACTCCCCCCTATACCTACATAGTAAATATTCTCAACATTTACACATCTTCCATCCAAGTTTATCCCTATTTCATTGATTTTATCTATAACTTCTAAAGTATCACAGTTTCCAGGAACCGCCAATATTTTCACACCTTCTTTCTCCTGTAGGTACTTTAAGTAATCTATTACCTTTAAATCTCTACCAAAGTGGGTAATATCTCCTGAGATAACCAATACATCTGGTTTATATAGAAGTACTTTGTTGAGATGGCGATATCTACCATGTAGGTCAGTTATTCCCACTATTCTCATAGTATCCCTTAATATTTCTTAATTTGTAATAATTAATAATTAATATAAATAATATTTACAATTCCCTATAAAAAAGGTGATTCAATGGATGATAGAGATATTCATTTACGGAAGTTGGAACATCTGTTGATCTGTAATCACTGTGATGTGGAGTATAGAAAAAGTACCCTCTTTAACGCTATAGAGTTAATACATAGGGGCGTATCCAACTGTAATTTAAAGGATATAGACATTACAATAGATTTATTTGGAAAAAAGTTAAATGCTCCTCTCATTGTAACTGCAATAACTGGGGGCCATCCCAAGGCCAAAGAGATAAACAGGAATATAGCAAAGGCTGTGGAAGAACTTAACTTGGGGATGGGCGTAGGTTCTCAAAGGGCAGGTATATTAGATAGTAGTGTGGTAGATACCTATGCAGTAGTAAGGGATTACGATATTCCCCTTGTTATAGGTAATTTAGGAGCTGTCAACTTTATAGTGGATCGCTGGGATGAAGAGACTGTAGAGAGTGCTGTTGAGATGATCGATGCAGATGCCATGGCTATACATTTCAACCCACTTCAGGAGGCTATTCAACCAGAGGGAGATACTAACTTTAAAGATATACATATACTCAAGGATGTTATATCCAAGTATAAGAAGATGTACAGGAATATACCATTTATAGCTAAGCAGGTAGGGGAGGGGTTCTCTAAGGAGGATGCAATAATCTTAAAGGAAATAGGTTTTGATGCAATAGATGTAGCTGGGAGTGGTGGCACTTCCTGGGCCATGGTAGAGTACTACAGGATAAAGGAAAGAGAGTTTAGGGAATTCTCGGGGAGATTCTTAGAGTGGGGCATACCTACTGCAGCTTCTCTACTCCTTGTTAAGAATGTTTTCCCAGGTATTATTATTGCAAGTGGTGGTATAAGATCTGGAGTAGATATGGCAAAATCTATCGCCATAGGTGCCCACTGTTGTGGAGTTGCACTACCTGTGTTGAAGGCTGCCCTCAAAGATGCCAGAGAAGTGGTAAAAGTCCTTGAGAGGATGATAAAGGAGCTGAAAACAACCCTATTTTTAGTAGGTTGTGAAAATATAGAGGAACTTAGAAAGACTAAATATATAATAAAGAGTGAGTTAAGAGAATGGTTGAATATAAAAGATTAAAGGATGTATAATATTGTTAGGTTTAAAAAATAATACTTTATTATTATAATTATTGTAATTATAATATATATAACAATTATTAAAAAATACACCACTGTTATTAATAGATTTCATCTCTCTATCAATATACAAGGTACCTTATATTTACTTTAATGGGGGGTAATAAACTGTGGTTTATATTGTTGTTAGTCCAAGTATATATCGATATGTACTTACAAAGTAATATTTTTTTAATATAATATCGGTAAAACAGAATTGATTAAATAGTCTTATCGGTACTGATACTGTTAGTATTGTTGATTTATTTTTTATTTTAAAAAATACAAGGAAGTGGTGGATTTGCAGTTGGAAGTAGTTGCTATTGGAGGATACGAGGAAGTTGGAAGAAATATGACAGCCGTTAACGTAGATGGTGAAATAATAATATTCGACATGGGCCTAAAGCTAGACAGGGTGTTGATACATGAAGATACAGATATATCTAAGATGCACAGTTTGAATTTAATTGAGATGGGTGTAATTCCAGATGATACCGTTATGAAGAATATTGAAGGAGAGGTTAAGGCTATAGTAGTCTCTCATGGACACCTGGATCACATAGGGGCAATAACGAAATTGGCCCATAGATACAACGCCCCAATTATAGGAACACCTTACACCATAGAACTTATTAAGAGAGAGATACTAAGTGAAAAAAAGTTCGATGTAAGAAATCCCTTAGTTACACTAAATGCAAAGGAATCTATAGATTTAACACCTAATCTAACCTTGGAGTTTATAAATATAACCCACAGTATCCCAGATTCAGTTCTTCCAGTTCTACATACACCTTACGGTGCTATAGTCTATGGAAACGACTTTAAATTTGACAACTTTCCTGTTGTAGGAGAGAGACCAGATTACAGAGCTATAAAAAAGTTAGGTAAACAGGGAGTACTATGTATGATATCAGAGAGTACAAGGGTTGATTTTGAGGGAAAGACACCTTCTGAAAAGGTGGCCTCAGATCTTTTAAAAAATGATCTGTTAGGTGCAGATAACCAGTCAAATGCGGTAATAGTTACAACCTTCTCTTCCCATATAGCCAGAATAAAGTCTGCAACAGAGATCGCAGAGAAGATGGGTAGGATTCCCCTACTTATAGGTAGATCGATGGTGAAATACTGTGGTATAGCAGAGGACATTGGCATCGTCAAGTTTCCAGAAAATACAAGAATGACGGGGGATCCTTCTGCTGTAGATAGAATATTCCGCCAGATAATGAAGGAAGGTAAGGAGAACTACTTACTTATAGTAACTGGACATCAGGGAGAAGATGGTGCTGTACTATCTCGGATGGTAACTGATAAGACACCTTTTAAATTTGAGAAGTATGACCAGGTTGTATTCTCTGCAGATGTAATTCCAAATCCTATGAACGCCGCCCAGAGGTATATGTTAGAGGCTCGTTTAAAGAGACTGGGAGTGAGAATATTCAAGGGAGCCCATGTATCTGGCCATGCCTCAAAGGAGGATCACAGGGACATGATAAGGTGGGTTAACCCTGAGCATATTATCCCTTCCCATGGTGATTTTAACCTTACAACTGCCTATGCTAAATTGACAGAGGAAGAGGGATATAGGCTAGGAGAAGATGTGCATCTACTTAGAAACGGCCAAAGTTTGAAGTTCGAGAGGATTATATAAAAATCCAAAAATAGAGGATATCGCAAAAATAATCAGAAAATTTATAATTATTTTAATAACAAGTAGGTGAAAAAGATGGAACTCTTTGATAAAAATATCTTGTTCCTAATAGATAAAGAATTAAACAGATACTTAGAAGGAGAAGGTACTATATACAAAGCTTCTAGACATCTCCTACTGGCAGGAGGTAAGAGGATAAGACCCTATTTAACAATACTTACATACATGCTAAAGAGAGACGATATAGAAGAAGTACTCCCTGCAGCCCTTGCAGTTGAGTTGATACATAATTATACTCTTATTCATGACGACATAATGGATAACGATGACAGGAGAAGAGGAATACCTACAGTTCATATTGTTTATGGAAAACCTATGGCAATCCTTGCAGGAGATCTTCTCTATGCAAAGGCATTTGTTGCAGTATCAGATATAAGAGATCCTGAAAAGGCTCATGAGGTTTTAAAGGTCCTCTCTAAATCCTGTGTAGATGTATGTGTTGGACAGGCCATGGATATGGAGTTTGAGAAAAGAGAAGACATTACAATGGAGGAGTACTTAGAGATGATCTCCAAGAAAACTGGTGCTCTACTTGTAACTTCTGTAGAGATTGGTGCTATAATGGGGGAGTGTTCCTCTGAAGAGAGGGAGGCTTTGAGGGAATACGCCAAGAGAATAGGTTTAGCGTTTCAGATCCAGGATGATATCTTAGATCTGGTAGGTAATAAGAATAAGATAGGAAAACCTATAGGTAGTGATATAAGGGAGGGTAAGAAAACTCTCATAGTTATACATGCCCTTCAACATCTACCAGAGGATAAGAAGAAGAGGCTATTGGATATTCTTGGAAAGAGGGATGCCGAAGATGAAGAAATAAAAGAAGCTATTGAAATATTGAAGGACTCCATAGAGTTCGCTAAGGAGATGGTAAAGAAATATATTACAGAATCCAAGGAGTATTTAAAGATATTTGATAAAAAAAGGAGAAAAAAATTGGAGGATATAGCAGATTTTATAATGGAGAGAGTTTATTAAAAGAAAGGATGATACTTTCTCTTTATCACAGGTACCTCTGAGAAACAGTCCAAGGTTATAGAGTTTAGTAGGTATCCATCTATACCCCTTAGATTAACGAGAAGGCATCCCTTGATAGTTACCTTGATATCAGGAGCCTTCTTTCCCATCTCATCTACGAGGAGTAAGAGATCCTTAACTTTTCCAACACTTTTAATATCGTAGATACTCTCCAATACATTCTTATTCTCATTATGGACTATCAAATGATGGACCATTATCTCTTTAACTTCACTTTCCCTACTTAATATCTCCGAGAGTTCTATCAACTCCTCTCTGTTGAAGCCTGGAATATATACACATCTCACTATAGTATAGATGTATTTAGAAGCGAGTTTAATATTCTCGAGCACCTTTTCAAAGGTTTTAGATCCAGTTATCTTTTCATGGGTCTCTGGAGTAGAGGCACTTAGACTTACCATGATAATATCTAACCCTAAATCTTTAAACTCTCTTATTAACTCTTCATTTAGATTTACACCGTTCGTTTGAAGATCACACCTTAAGTTAAGCGACTTTGTAAATTCAATAGCCTTTTTAACTTTCTCTGAATAGAGTAGAGGTTCTCCGTATTGACTTATAGTTATGGCGGTACAGTTTTCAGTATCTTGGTTTTTAGGATCTATACCGTATATACCTTCCTTTACCTTAACTAACCTGGAGTAGCAGAATATACAGTTATGTTGACACCTCTGGGTGATCTCGATAGAAGGATGATGATGGGGATTTGGATTGTTTATATCTAAACCTTGACAACCTATACAGTGTCTTGAAACCTTTAGATTCTTTACAATATTTTCTAATTTATCACAGATCTCGTTTCTTAGGACTATCTTGATAGTTTCACCTTTGTTTATTTGTAGTTATAACCGTCGAGGGATCTCAATAAAAATAATCATGTAAAAATAGATAATCTCGAAATTATTAACCTTATTTGTGGGGAGAGAAGAGAAATATATGTCTATACTTTCTATTTAAGATAGCAGAGGTTTATTTTAAAATTATTATAATTATAATTATTATAATTATAAAGGCGATTGTTGATTTTATTAAAAATAATTTAAAAAGAGAGGAAAAAGTAAGATATATGTTATCTCCTGGTATATACCATGTATTAAGAAAGGAGGATAAGATTCCGTTAATTTTTCTTCATTAAAAGAATTTTTTACATGTAAAAAACAATTACTTCAACAACCCTGCTGCGTCCAGTGCCAATTTAACCTCCTCAGTTGAGGCCCCCTTTTTAATATCAACTTTCTTCTCAGTTGGTTCTATATGCTTTATATTACATCTCCTTCTTTTAACATTTCCATCTATTAGGACAAAGTTTTTATCTATTACATCTACTATAACGCAGATTTTTCCTGCCTCTCTTCCCATTGTTTTGATACAAACTCTTCCCACTTCAATTGCTGCCATTTTTTCACCCATTCTCTTTTTTTAGACTGTCTATACATGTAGAGATGATGTTGAGCACACCATCTACATCCCAGCGGGATGTGTCTATAACTATGTGATATATGGAGAGATCTTCCAGATCTATATTGTATATCTCCTTATAACGTTTTTTTTCACTTTTTTCCCTTTCTATCATTTCAGATAGAGATGTTTCTATATCTTTATTTTCCCTCTCACTTACCCTCTTACACCTAACCATTGGAGGTGCCTTTAACCATATGGAGAGTGTAGGTTCTATGTTATGTCTCTTTAGTATCCATGCAGCAAGTCGTCCCTCTAGTACTACATTCCCCTCTTTTGCAATTTCAACCTGCATAGCATCTATTTCCCTGTCTACCTCTGGGTGTTCCTCTGCATATTTGCTGAATTCTGAGAGATCCATGTTCATTTTCTTAGCCATCTCCCTGAATATAAACCCTGCACATACATGTTTCAATCCATACCTTTTAGCTATTAATTTAGATATCGTTGTAGTTCCACTACCAGGAGGTCCTCCAACGGTTATTATCATCTCAACACCTGATCTTTACAGTTGTAAGTTCCTTGCCTTCTCTATCATCAATCTCCTTAAACATCTTGGACAGAGGTAGCCACCGTATGGTCTCTCAGGTCTCTTCTCTGTTTTAGATAGTTTTCTAATCTCAGATGGTCTACCTCTTGGGACGCCGTTTAGAACAGCTCCACATTGGGCACATTTTGCCTTAGAGGGCTTTCTCCTTCTGTAGTGTATTAAGGTCCTATTACCAGGTCCTCTTTTGAAGATCTTCTTCAGAGATCTCGATCTATATCTTGGAGCAGGCATATAGATAACCTCCTAAATGTTGTAAAAAATATATAAAAAATTATAGTAAAAAATAGTAGTGGTATATATCTTTTACTTAATTAAAAAATATTCTCGCTTTAAAAAGAGTATATCCTCCTATTATTTAAATCTTTCTCTACAATAGAATAGAGGGGGATATTGAAGGAGATAGATATAAAAGAGTTAAAGAAGTATTGTAACCCATCCTATCTAACTATCAGAAAGGACAGGATCATTGCAAACAGTAGAAGATTGGCTGGATTGTCTAAAGCAAAAAAAGAGAAAATAGAGAGGAAATTTAAAATACCTGTAATATACTCCAAAAGTTACGAGTTGATATCCCAGAAGATGGGGAGATATGTATCTAAACATGGTATAATAACACCAAAAGATAGGTTGATAGTAGGTTTAAGTGGGGGAAAGGATAGTTTAGCATTACTTCACCTTTTGGAATCCTATAGGCGTAGATTTGGAGTAGAGATATACGCAGTTACTGTAGATGTAAATGTAGGAGGTATTAGACCATGGCATCCTGAAAACAGTAATGTGAAAAAGATAGCTGAACACTGCGAGGCTCTGGATATTCCCTATAGAATAATATCTTTCCATGAAGATGTAGTTAAAATGTCCCAGTTACTCTCCGATAACTCTACAGGTATTGTATACTCCCCCTGTTTTTCCTGCTCCATAGTTAGGAGGTATGTTTTAACCAATTTTGCTATGGAGTTAGTAAAGGAAGGAGGCGTTAAAAGAGACAAGATAAAGATATGTTTGGGACATACCTTGGAGGACAACTCAGATACAGTATTGGCAAATATCTTTAAGGGAGATATCATAAGAGTTCTAGAGCCTATTAAAGATTTCGAGGAGGCTATTTTTGACTTTAAAGAATTCAAACTTAAACTACAGAGATGTACCATAGCAAGACCTCTACTAAGTGTTTCAGAGAAAGACATCTTAAAGGCCCTAAATGAATGTGGTATTCAATACTACAGAGATAAAGAGATATGCCCCTACAGTAGAGATAGGGGAGATAGTATAAGGAAGAGATGTCATGAGATCCTGGAGAATCTTGAAAAGGATGTTAAAAATATAAGAGAGATGGTAGTTTCATCAGTATTGAAATCCATAGAGTATTATAGTAATGACTCCAGTTAACGATAGAATCTCGTCTTTTTCCAGGTGTTGAAAAATATCCTCTGAAAAAAGGTAATGCATAGGAGGAATTTTTACTATCTTTTAAATATATTATTAATATTTATTTACAAATCTGAAATGTTATATCTGATCATTACTATTGTTAAAAAGACCTCTTGCAACCCTCTCAAGATTATCCAACTGTTCTCCTGTACCAAAGGCATAGATAATATCTCCAGAGGATATTTCGGTATCTGCAGATGGGTTTATTACCAGTTTATCTCTCTTCTTTATACCTATAATATTCGCCCCAAATTTTTCCCGAATCCTGGATTCATATAACTTTTTATCTACTAGAGGGGAGTTACTTTTAACCTCTATCTTTCTTATCTCCAAATCTTCATCGTATTCGTATCTTGCTATAGACATAAAAGTAGATACAAAATCAAGTATGTCAACTTTCAGGGCAAGTGCAGCCATTCTAAGTCCTCCTATAATATAGGGAGAGACTACCCTGTCAGCGCCAGCGATCAGCAACTTATCCATAGATACCTTTTCTTCAGCCTTTGCTACAACGAAGATATTGGGATTCAGTCTTTTAGCAGAGAGAGTTATATATACGTTATCAGAATCTCTAGATACAGCAGATATTAGTCCTTTAGCCCTATCAATTCCAGCTTTTATCAATACTTCATCATGAGTAGCGTCTCCTACTATGTAGTTAAAATTAGGATCGTTCTCTAATTCTTTCTCTAAAATCTTTTCGTTAATATCTATAACCACATAATTTACTCCAGACTTCTCAAGTTTTTTAGTTATAACTTTACCACACTTACCATACCCACAGATAATATAATGATCTTTCAACTTTTTTATCCTATTTTCCATCTTTCTCATCCTATCTGTTTTTTTAAAGTATCCACTTACAAAAAATTCAGCAATGTTACCTAAGGCATACAATCCTATACCAACACCACATAGAATATAGATAGAGGAAATTATCTTCCCGAGTTCTGTTGTAGGTGTAATATCTCCATACCCAACTGTAGATATAGTTACTATGGAGAAATATAGAGCATTTATAAAAGATAAACCCTCCATGTGCATCATTATAAGAGCGTAAATTAAAATTAGTAAGATCATTGTTAATATACTTAATTTTATCCTGTTAACAACTTCCATTTAGGACCCTGTAGAGATTGTTATAATATTAAATCAAAAATAATTATTGCAAGTATTTAAAACTCTCTGGTTTATATTTAAAGTAAGATTAAATAATTAAATTGAAAAACAGTAGAAATGTTAATTTTAAAAATAATAATCGTTATTAAAATAAAAATAAAAATAAATAACAGTAAAATCCCATTTTGTTTGTTCTTAAATGGAACTTCCTAAAAGAGTAATAATAAGTCTTAATAGTTTTTTTACTATTATTTTACTATTATATAGTATATAATTTATAATTTATATCATAAATGGATCACTATAAAAATAAAACTATAATTAGTGAAAAGTATGATTGTAAAAACCTTAATTAAAAAAAGAGGCCAACTATCCTTTGAGTTTTCTGTATTATTACTTGTTATACTTGTTCTCTCTATTGCTTCCATCTATCATTTTATGAACAACAATTTAAATAATAGGGATAGAGATCTAGATAATATAGATATTGGGGCTAAAACTGCCATATCTCTTGTAAATTCAGGATATAACGGGAGTAATGTTGAGTATCCTATACTATATCTTGGTATGTCCTACGATCCAGATAAAACAGATATCTCCATATATATAAAAAATCAGAGCCCTTTAGATGACTCAACTTTAAATCTTATAAGGAGACTGATATACGATAGGTCACATGTAGATCCCAATGTATACAATATAACTGTAGTTATAGTGAATTAAAAAGTGAAACTATGTCTTGTATAGATAACTACAACTACGAGATTCTATTTAAAGGAACATTCAAAGAGTGTTCCAACTACATCACAAAGAATTTTAAGAATATAAGATACTTGAAACCAGGAGAAGAGGTTATAAAGGGAGTTCTTCTAATAGGAAAACCTCCAATACCGGTAGCTTCTTATGAGGATTTTGTTATATTTCCTTATACAAAACCATGCTACGGGACCTTTGTTTTAAAGGTGCCTCTCAGTGAATCCTCTCGAAGTGAGAATGATAATAAAAATAAAAAAGGTGGTATCTTATCCATGCTGAAGTTCTGGTAGGTGGTGTCTTTGAGAGTACTTGTTATAATAGGATGTCCCGAGCCTCCTGTTTTAATTCCGTCTACTCTATACCTTTTAAATATGTTGAAAAATCGTGGATGTGTGATCATTCTTTCTGCAAACCCTGCAGCATTGAAGCTTCTTGAAACAGCGGATCCAGAGAGATACTATCTGAGAGGTGTAGGGTTCCAGGATATAGAGAAAGGACTGAAAAATAGATTAGAAGTAGATGTTATAGTAGGATTTGTCCATAACGATGCTGCGGTAAATTATATCATATCCTATAAATCGGTGTATAGTGCAAAAACCTATGCTATAGTATTTGGTAGAAAAGTGAAAGGTGAATATATAGAAGACTTGAAGGATGAAGGAATAGTGACATACTCTGCTCGGGCATTCCACAACCCTGTACCTATAATAGTTAAATTGAAGGAGTTAATAGAAGAGCTGATTTAGGATCTGTTCTTACTTCCATACCAGATTTAAGTATAATATAATCTCTTTGAGTGCTTTACTCTCTCATGCATTTGGGACAGAGTTTCACTACTCCATAAAGAGTTTTTTCATACATCTCTCTATAGCTCCTTCTGCTGCCTTTCCTCCAATTAAAGCTTTAAGTTCTTTTACAAGTGCCTGGGAAGCTACAAGTGTTGTTGGATTTATTTCAGCATTTTTAGATTTTTCTATTATTTCTTCATCTAAATTCTTTAGTATATCTAAAGCTGACTCCAATCCTTTCTGCTCCTTCAAAAGGTGCATGGAGGAAGCACTCTTTATAACTAACTCCAAATTAAGGGCCTTTAATAGACCATAAACACCTGAAGTTTCTACAAGAGATGCTAAAGTATGGAGTGTTCTAACTATCTGCTGTTCAATCATCTTTTTAGGAGCATTTATGACTCTTCTACCTACAGTATAGTACTCCAAAATACCTGCCAGCGCTATAGCAGTCACAAGTGCCCCCATATCTGAAACTGTAGGTACTACATCTATAGGGACTACGTAGGCTTTCTTATTAACACTCTCTACTAACTGAATACACTTCCTCAACTGCTCTTCTGTTAGATAATCCTTTCCATCTAAGGAAGTTCCACCTATTACGTAGTGATCATGTTGAGGTGTGCCTGGAACTGCAGCAGGGTGCATTGAAGTAATACCTATATCCTTTCTCTCTCTTAGTTCGTATCTGAGACAGGAATATAAAACAACAGGAGTAGTAGTACAGGTAGTTAGAATCACTGCATCCCTTGGTAAATAGGGAATGATACTTTTAGCAATATTTCCAGTATAACACCCAAAGGGTGTAAACAGTATATGTAGTTCTCCATGTTTTGCAGCTTCCATGTCGTTATTGGTAACTTTTACTCCAGAATCTTCAACTTTCTTCCACATATCCTCACTAAGTACATCTCTATTAGGTTCTGCAAGCACAACATCATGCCCTACTTCTGCAAACTCCATAGCCATCCTACTTCCACCGTATGGTGGTTCTCCTCCAAAGAGTTGTGGAAGTTTAAGTTTGTTGACATACAGATCCTGATTTCCTGCTCCGTAGACTGAAATCTTCATGGGCTTCACCAAAAAATTTTTGGAAGATTTTTAGTTAAAGATAAGTTCTAAACATGGCTATATTTATATCTTAGGATCTTTCTTGGACACACGGGGAAGACAAGAAATTTCTCATTATATAAGGGGATTCTACAGATTGTGATTAAGATATACCTGAGAATTTCCTTCTTTAATATTTGAGAGTAGGAAAAGATACATCTGTTTTTTGGGTAGATAGGAGTTTTTTTATTTTGAACATTATCCTTAATTTTTTCTTAATTTTTTATAATTGTTTATAATAAATAAACATATTTTTATAAATAATTTTTTACAAGATGGAGTTCCTATATATATTCTTAAACATTTGAAAAAAAGAAGAGACCCTCTCCTTGGTAAAGTCCTATCCGTAGATTGTAGGGCCAAACACTTTATTAAGAATTAACAGGTTGGGTGTACAGGAAGCATTACATATTCAACTCCTTCCTCAACTCTCCCATAGTAGAACGTCTCTCTGCAAAGGCGTCATGTCTATGGATGCTTTCCTTATTAATCTGCCTTACCACCACCTGGGTATCATCTGGTAGATATCTAAACTCTTCTACGATTCTCTTTATCATCTCCCTTGCACAATCCTCAACGAATTTTGGATTTCTATGGGCCATCTCTACCACGTATGCTTCATCAACCCTTTTGAGTAGTTCATAAACTTCTCCACTCATAGACTTTTTTATAATGTCTATTATCTTCCCAATACTCACGTTATAGCCCTCTGGAACTTCTATCATTATCGTCCCTATACCTCTCTGGTTATGAGTCGCAACAACTACTGCATCCAATATCTTCTCTATATCTTCATTTGAAAATCCTTTCTTTTTTAAATTTTGAATCGTTTTCTCCTTTAGAAGATGCTGGGCACATGGACAGGCTGTAATACCTACGACTTCCGCACCAACCATTTTCTTAATATGGATGTTTCCTTCACTGTCCTTTACACCATAAGCTCTACCTATAATTTTACATAATCCCTGGGAAGGTTTATTTGTTATTGGAGACTTCTCCTCTATAATGTAATCTCCGTACATTAAAACTTCAGTCCTTGTTGCGTATTCATGTTTTTCAAAGAGTTTTTTTACAATATTTACTGACAACTCCTCTATCCCGTAGATCTCCTTAACTACTAAATTCTCTATAACTTCCTCAATAACTTCTGGACTCCTGGACATGTGTATGCCTTTCTGGGAGCTTGGTAAATCTACAAAGACTTCAAAGGTTGGAAGTAATATTATAGGCCTCTTATTTTTTCTATATATCTTTACGAGTTTTTTTAAATTAATAACTCCTACTCTCGTGAGAGGTATTTTAATCTCAGGTTCTGTAGCCTGAATATCACACAACATAGTAGACACCTAATATTAATTGTTATCCTTCCTGATAAAATATCCTACCAAAACCCCACAGAATAGGCCTATAAATAAATATATAATATTTACAGCGACGGCATAGAGAACATGATGATCTTCAGAATAAATTCTTCCTGTAGAAGAGTTTAAATTCTGAAGAATAAATGTATTACTTTCTCTTCTATATTTGTGGCCAATTTCCTTTAGGATGTCTATATCCATCTGAGAATAAGCAGCACTGTATTCATAGTAGAGAACCTTGGAGAAAGTATCATTGAGGGAGTTAGCATATTCGTAATACCCCATAGCACTTACAGGGAGATATCCATAATTATCCATTACCTTGTATATTTTCTTTTCCGCCATATCTTTTAGATACTTCATATCTGTATTATTGTAATTAAGGCTTGTTGTAGCATATACGTAAGCATCTATACTTTCTGCTATAGAGAGAAGATATTCCCCTTTCTCGTAGTATTCTCTAGCTTTATCTAATTTATCCTCGGCATCGTCTATCAATCCTGTATCAGGTAGTACCAATGAACTATAGAAAACTACAATCTCAGCATTATCAAGGTACTTCTGGGCAAGAGGTATAAATTGGCTTTCATCTATAAGTTCTTCATCCGAAGGGACATCTTTATCTGCTAGTTTTAACCACCAGATAGCACTCTTTCCTCTCCATTTTCCGTAAGAGGCGTACTCTATGGCAGATAAAAAATTGCCGTTATAGTACTCCTTCCAGGCTTTATCCATTAAATCCTCTCCTTCATAGATCCTACTCTTAGAAGCTAAAATATACTCGAAGTTACTTTTCGTCAAACTTTTATTTTTAATTATTTCCTTTTTATCATCAATATCTTTCTGAATATTTATTAGGTAATCCTTTAGATAACCTCTTTTGTCGGTACTCTCCATGTAGTTTAAGGTGGTGTTTATAACTTCTAGGTTTATCATGACTCCAAAAGCCTTTGAAGTGGCAGCGTAGTAATAACCTTGAGAGTATAGTCTCTGTGCCACGTCCAAATCTTTCTTAGATTCTTCCAATCTCTTCTTAAGGTTTATCTCCATCTGATAGTTCAACATAACGCTGGAATCGTTATTTAATCTATTATTTACGTAGTTATAATTCTCCTTAGTAAGTTTCAGTACTTCATCTGCGAGATTTTTCATCTTTTCTTTGTATATATCTCCAAGTACAGGATTAGGAGAGTAGTTACCCTCAACTAACATATGATTTGTAAAGTAGTAGATAGCATCGTATATACTCTTAATCTCAATAACTTTTACTCCTAATTTTTTGCCATACTCTACAACATCTACAGTAATATTGTTATTTTTACTATATGGATCTTCTACAGTAATGTATCGTTCTCCGTAGGGTATTAAGAAATACTTGGCACCTGCTATTTTGGCAGCCTTTAACTTTTCTAATATTCCACCTACTGGACCAATACCTCCATCTGGGTATATCATCCCTGTCATCACAACATCCCTGTTGATACTCCAGTTGTTCAATGCCGCAATGGTAGCTACACATAGGGCACCTCCGGCCGAAGGTCCTCCAACTATAGGTACTTTTGATCTTACTATGTAGTACACGTCGTAGTTCTCCTGGTCTCTGTTACATACATCAAATGCCACCTTTGCAGCTATTCTTGCTGAACTCTGCATATCCATCCCTGTTACTGGTAGAGTGTCTATAAAAACGTGGCCACTTCCATTAGACACCTTTACATCGATATTGATAGTAGTTCCTACATACCCATAGTCTGTTTCGAAAACTGCGGGGACTGTTACAGTTATATCTGCAAAAGTTATATTTAGGAAAGTTAGTGTTAAGAGGAGAAATAGATACTTTTTCATAATTTTACCTTACTTTCATTTTTTTGATTCATATCTAATAATAATTAGGAAAAATAATAATACTGACTAATAATATTAATCTTTTTCTTTTTAACAATATCTCTAATATCTCTATAAAATTTCTTTATCATACGGTGAAATTATGAATAAAAATATGTTCCATATTGCCAGAAGGGTAGTAGATAGTATTGAGAAGGGAATAAAACCCCTAATTGGATGGGAAAGATCTGGTGAAGTAATAAAAATTGGAGCAGATGGTACTCCTACCAAGAGGATAGATGTAATAGCTGAGAACATTGCAGTAAACTCCATTGAGAGGTATTGTAATGCCATACTTATAAGTGAAGAAATAGGTGTTAAAAAAATAGGTGAAGAACCACCAGAGTATCTTATTGTATTGGATCCTATAGATGGTACATACAATGCGTTGAATAATCTTCCTATCTACTCCGTTTCTATCGCTATGGGAGAAATTCCACAGGAGATTGGAGATAGTAAAGATATTCTACATATAGTAAGAAGCATGAATATAGAAGATCTGAAGTTGGGAATGGTAAAAAACATAGCTACAGGTGATATATATTATGGAATAGTTAACAGTGGGGCTTATATCTTAGAAAAAAATGAGAGAGAGTGGAAAAAGATAAAGGTATCTGACACCAAGAATTTAAAGGACGCTTCGTTAGGAGTTTTTGCCTACGGTTTAACTACTAATACTCTAAATTTTATAAAAGATAGGAAAGTAAGGAGGATAAGGATATTTGGTTCTGTCGCCTTAGAGATGTGCTATGTAGCTAGAGGGGCTTTAGATGCATTTATAAATGTAAACAAGACTACAAGACTCTGTGATATTGCAGGTGGTTATGTTATACTCAAGGAGGCTGGAGGAGTAATAACAGATAGGGATGGAAAACCTATAAGCATGAAGTTGGATATTCACGAGAGGACATCACTGATATGTTCAAATACGGCCCTCCATCAAAAGTTGGTGGGTATATTCGGCAACAAGTGGATGTTAAAACCAACAAGATTTGGTATAATATCCCGGCTAGATAAGGAAGAAGCTTTAAACCTGGTTATTCAAGTTATAAACTATCTGGAATCTAGGGGTATAGATTACCTTCTGGAGAGAGAACTCTACAACACTTTAAAGGACAAAGTAGATATTAGGAAATATAAGGGTAAAGTAATGGAGGATCTTAAGGATGTATCCCATATGTTATCCATAGGTGGCGATGGAACAGTATTAAGGACATCAAGATTGATTGGTGGAAATGAAATACCTATAATTAGTATAGATATGGGTACAGTAGGTTTTCTCACAGAATTCAGTAGGGATGGAGTATTTAAGGCTATAGATATGGTTATAAAGGGGAACTACGAAATTGAAAAAAGGACCAAATGTGCCTGTATAGTTAAGATATTCAATGAAGAAGGATGTAGAAATAAGAGTAATTACCATCAGAAGATGCTTCCAGATGCCCTAAATGAGGTAGTTCTAATAACGAAAAACCCTGCAAAGATGGTATACTTTGAGGTATATATAAATGGGGAGTTTGTAGAAGAAGTTAGGGCGGATGGACTCATAGTATCAACTCCAACAGGATCAACTGCTTACTCGTTAAGTGCTGGAGGCCCGATATTGGAACCTTCAATGGATGCCTTTGTAGTCGTCCCTATCTGTCCCTTCAAACTCTTTTCTCGTCCTATTGTGGTAGATGGAAATTCTGAGATCGTGATAAGAATATTAAAAAAATCTGTACTAGTAGTTATAGACGGAACTGTGGAAGAGACTTTAAAAAAAGGAGATGAAGTTATACTTAGAAAATCAGATTCCTACACTTATTTTGTCAAAGGTAGAAAATTCTACGGTAAATTAAAAAAATTGGAAGATTATAATAAAAAACTTATACCCTCTCAAGTATAATTGGGAGAAAAATAATCCAGTTCTTATTAAGGGATAATAAATAAATGATTATAAAAACAATAAAAAAGGACGACCCCATTACTAAAATTTGTTTCTCAGCATGTAATAAACAAAAAAATTATTAAAATTATTATTATAAAATAATAATAAAGGTAAAAAAATATAATGGGAAAGTTATTAAAAAATAAAAAATGTAAATGGATTACTACTCCTGAACATTGATAGAAGATGATCTCTGTAATGTCCCTTAATTCTTTACCTTAAGTGTTCAGAAAAAAGATTCTAGGATATAAGTTTATTACTACATTATTTTTTCACTGTTTTATCAATTTAATTCATAATTATACAATTACATTCATTTTTTTTAATTAACTTTTTGATGAAAAGTATAATTTGAATGATTTTTTAACTTCTTTCATCACTTCTCTACGGTGGGAAGATGAAATGTAAATTCTGCGAAAAGGAGGCATACATTAAACTTTACCATCCAAAAATACCCCTCTGCAGAGAACACTTTATAGAGTATTTTGAGAGAAAGGTTAGGAGAACTATTGAGAGATACAAACTTTTTAAAAAGGATGAAAGAATCTTAGTTGCTATAAGTGGTGGAAAGGATTCTGCAGTAGTTTCCTACATACTTAAAAAGTTTAACTACGATATTCAGTGTCTCTATATCAACCTTGGGGTTAGAGGATACTCTGATAAATGTGAAGAGTACGTCAAAAAGCAGTGTAAAATGATAGATACTCCTCTCCATATAGTTAAGATCAGAGAACTTTTAGGATCTGGAATTGGTGAACTTAGAACTACCCGTCCTACATGCTCCTACTGTGGAACTACAAAGAGATATATTTCCAACAAGTTTGCCTATGACAACAACTTTGACGTTGTTGTTACGGGGCATAACATAGATGACGAAGCATCCTTTATTTTTGGCAACGTACTTAATTGGAATACCCAGTATCTAGCTAAGCAGGGCCCTATACTCCCAGGTGAAGGTAAATTCGTAAAAAAGGTTAAGCCACTCTATGAAGTTACAGAGAGAGAAATTGTTGCATATGCTTCAGCAGTTGGAATAGACTATGTAACTGACAAATGTCCCTATTCAAAGGGAGCCATTACATTAAGGTATAAGGAGATTATTAATCAGTTGGAAAAAATCAGACCTGGGACAAAGATAAAATTTGTGAGAGGGTTTTTAAAGAAGAGGCATCTCTTTGAAGGAGAAATTGAAAAGGGGAAGATTAATGAGTGTAAAGTCTGTGGTATGCCGTCAGGTGGGAAAGTGTGTTCATTCTGCCGTATTTGGGATCTTAGGGAAGCTGTTGATCTGAGTATAAAATAAGAATATGGACAAATACTAAACATTTTTTACTTATTACTATTCAATAGGAAACCTCAGTATCGCCCCAATACCACCTAAGGCCTTCAGCTGTTTTCCTGCATCGTGCTCTGTAGATATAATTACAGATTTTCCTCCGATAGATTCTGTGGAATTTATCAGTTTTTCAGCTAGATCTCTGTTTTTCCTTAGAAACTCATCAGATATAAGTAGAGTATCTACTGCAGAGTAGTTTATAGCCTTTTTAACCTCCTCCAAACCATAGACAGCAAGCTCTTCTTTTGATATCTCCTCTAAGAGCCTTTCGACCAATTGAGTTTCTTCACTTAACCTTGCCTGTCCGTATATTCTATCTACCATTCCAGATTTTAAAACCTCATTAAGCCCCAACCTTCCAGTATGGTTTATAGACTCAAATACTGTTCTCCTGTGGATATCACTATACCTTTCAGCAAGATACTTCTGGAAATTGTTCTTACCAAATCCAGGTCCTGCTACAAGGATTTTTCCCTCGTAAGGTTTTAGAATCTCTACAATTTCCCTGTAGTAATTATGTCTCTCCTGCTCCAACCTCTTTGGATCTAACTTCTTAGATATATTAGATTTTATATGTGCCAACTCTTTAACACCGTACTCCCTTATAAGATATACATTACACTCGCTGTCATCCATAATAACAACTACTATCTTCGGTTTTTTTGTAGATTCCTCCGCACTTTTTAGTCTCTCTAAATCCCATCTTTTCCAATCCTTTCGAATACTAACCTCTGTTAAAGGCTCTATATCTATCGTGTGGTATGCTCCAAGAGGTATATCGTCAGGTCCATGTATTATCCTGCCACTTACCCTCAACCTATTTGTATCCTCATGGAAGAAGACTTTCTCTACTTTTATTCCTAAGTATACCTTTCTCTTAGCACCTCTATCTGCCCTCAACTTATCTCCTTTATCTTCTACCCTTCTCTCTGTCAATGCCCATACTATGTTACCCTTCTCTATAATGTTGTATAGATGCCACAGATCATCTAAATTCTCAGGTATAATTTTAAGTGTATCCTTCTCTGAAGCCTCTAAGATTTTCATAGGTATTACCTTTTTTATTTTGTTGAACGAATATTTATAAAACACATAATATAATAGAAAATTCAAATTATGATTATATTAAAATCAAAAAATAAAATAAATAAAACTGTTAGACCTAAATAAAAGATTAAATACAGGTGAAAAGCAAAAACAATCTTTATATTCAGACTGCCAGAGAAAGAGAAGTTTCTGTTAATCCTTCTTTGAAGTGTTTTTATTAATTTTTTGTTATTTTTACTCTAATTATTATTTTTTATTATGTGTAATGTTAATTACTCTCGGGGACTTGACCCTTTTCCATTAGAGCTATCTTACTCTCTAACTCTTTTTGGAGTTTTTCTATGGCTGCTAATGTTTTTGATATCTGTTCTTTAATTTTATTTTCGGCATTACTTAACTCTTTAGACGACTCTTTAAACTCCCTGATGGTTTCCTCGATGGATTTTTCAACAAAGACATCAGCACCTACATTAACTATAACATTTTCACAGTCTTGAACTTTAACTCTTGTAAATACTCCACCACCTAAAGGTATAAGTATCTCCTTAGATTGCTTTAATCCTTCCATAGACTCTATAGATTTTAAAATTTCCAACTTCAAAATTTCTATCTTACCTAATTCTTCCTGTAATCTATTTATCTGTTGTTTGTAGATCTCTATTTGATACAGCTGTTTCTGAACTTCTTCGTTTTTCACAATACCACCTTGTTTTTTATATTTCGTATAGATCGCAAGATATATATACTTATTTGTAATTATTGATAATTATAATTATTTTTTATTATAAATTAATTACAAAATTGGTGTATGTTATGCTACTCCTTGACGTTTTAGAGTACCTGTTTATACTGACAAAGGCCTTAAGTGAGGCATGGCTGGATGTAGTAAAGAGAAGTATAAGTGGTGATATAAATCCCCAGATAGTAGATATAGAAACTGAGATAAACAGTCTAATAGGACAGGTACTCTTAGCGTGTAGTATAACCCTCACTCCAGGAACATTGACCATAGGACTGGATCCGAGGAGAAGAGTATTAAAGGTTGCCACAATCGTCCCTATAAAGAGGGAAGATATTGTACCTTTTGAGCCCTACATAAAAAAGATTTTTGATAGGGACTAAGAATCTAACAACCTGAACCATTGAGGGGTTTTTAATAATTTATATCCTCCTAAAGCTCCAGGTTTGGTTTTTATCTCAAATCCTAAGGATTGTAAATCCTTAATTCTCGAATACACCGCTCCTCTACTGTTTCGAGATATACATTTCTTTAAATACTCTCCAGATACATACTCTGAATTCTTTGAAAATATTCCTTTATCTTCTAGTATTTTTCTGGCATTTCTTTTCCCATGTATTTTAATGAGATTGTTATACTCTTTGTTTATCTCTAGCAACTTTATTAGTATAATAAAGTGCCCGAGATCCAACTTTATATTTTTTTTATAAGCTTCTCTTAGAAAGGACCAGAAATCTAACTTTATATCTTCGTATCGGATCTCCATAGTATCTCCAAAATAGGAATGTTAAAATAAACAGGTAATATATACAGATGTGCACGAATTTCAAACAGAGATGATAATTTCCTTATTTTACCATAGATAGAAAATTTTAATTATTATCGTTTATAATTTTTATTAAATTTTTATATTAATTCTATATTGTAGTAAAAAGGTACTTCTAATTTCCATCACAACAATATAAAGGGATCATCATGGATATAGAGATACTTAAAAGTTATCCATTGTGTCATAGGTGTTTTGGAAGGTTGTACGCCAAGTTACTTCATACATCAAACTACGAAAGAGGAAGGTCTATAAAGATGACAAAGGCTATTGAGTTGGAATCCAAGTTGTACGATCTAAAAGAGAGATCTGGAGGTGTAGAGAGGTTAAAGTGGGGAGATGTAGAAGAAGAGATAAAAAAAATAAAGGAAGAACTATCCTACCTATACAGAAGTGGATTGACGGAGATAAGAGCTATCGAAGGTTTAGAAGTAGATAGCAGTAAATGTCCTTGGTGTAAAGGTATATTTCAGGAAAAAAACCTGGAAAAAATCTTGGAGAAAACTTTAAAGTTACTAAGTGAGTACGAATATGATACCTTTTTAGTTGGTACTTTACTTCCTAAATCTATAAAAAAATTTGAGGAGAGGATAAAAACACCTTACATGGAGAGTATAAAACAAGAGTTCAACAGAACAATGGGGAAACTACTAATAGAAAAAACATCTAAAACTGTCGAAAGGGAGAATCCTGATATAGTCATTCTTATAAACCCTTATAAGAAGAAGGTAAAATTACAAATTACACCGGTATATATAAAAGGAAGGTATAGAAAGTTAGTAAGAGGTATTCCCCAGACTAGATGGCCTTGTGGCTACTGTAAAGGTAAGGGATGTGAAAAGTGTAACTTCACTGGAAAAAAATACACCACCTCGGTGGAGGAGATAATTGCAGGACCTTTCATGGAGGCCTTTAAAGGTAAAAGTGAGGCCTTTCACGGTGCTGGAAGAGAAGATATCGATGTAAGAATGCTTGGAGATGGAAGGCCCTTTGTCCTTGAAATAAAGGAACCTAAGGTTAGGAAAGTAAATCTGGAAGAGATAGGAGAAAAGATAAACAAAAGTGGAATGGTCGAAGTGCTTAACTTGGAGTATGGTACTAGAAAAGATATAATATCCTTTAAAAATAAACCTCATAAAAAGACTTATCTGGCACTTGTGGAATGTGAGGAGGAGGTTTCCGATAAAGAACTTTCGGAGTTAGAGAAGAAATTAGAAAATTTAACTGTGTATCAGAGAACTCCTCAAAGGGTATCTCATAGAAGGGCAGATCTGGTAAGAATCCGTAAAGTATACAAAGCATGGACAGAGAGGATAGATCCCAAGAGGTTTAAACTTAAGGTGTATTGTGATGGGGGATTATACATAAAAGAGTTGATAAGTGGAGATGATGGAAGAACTTCTCCATCAGTTTCTAAGATTCTAAATAAAAGATGTGTATGTAAAGAGTTAGACGTGTTAAAAGTCCATGATGAGTAATATTACAAACATATTATAAACATACGTTCTTTAAAGGGTGGGGATAGTGAGATTTCTTCCCCAATACTCAAAATAGTATTTAAAAAGGAGGACGACAATGTCCATATATCAAAATTCTAGCAATAAACAAAACTATTTAAATTAATAACAACTATCAAAATCTCAATAAAAATGATAAAAAATGATAATAATTATAATCAAAAATTAAAAAAATAAAAAAATATTAAAACACCTAAATAAAGTAATACATTATGGATAAAGGCAAGTATATCTATTATTTCCCGGACCACATCAAATATTGGAGAAGTAAGGTAAAATTCTCTCAAATCTTTTTTTAAGAGTTTTTTACACTTTTAAATCTCTTTATAACAGGATGATATTATAGACATCTTTGAAAATAATATTATTTTATTTTTAAATTAATTGACATAAAGTTTTTATATTTTAGCATCTACCGAGAAGATAAATAATTTAAATAACAAACTCTGAGTTATCCTTATAGATATTCTTAAATATTTTTATTATCGGTGAAAACCCATGGATATCTTCAATGAGATATACAGAGATATAGATGAGAGTGTTATAATTAAAGAGGAGAAAAAATATATAATGAACACTTACGGAAGGCTCCCTGTAGTCCTTATTAGAGGTAACGGTGTCTATGTAGAAGATGTAAAAGGAAAAAGATACTTAGACTTTATTTCTGGGATTGGTGTAAACAGTATAGGACACTGTAATCCCAAGTTAATAGAAAACGTAAAGAAACAGCTTGAGATTCTCATCCATGTATCTAACTTATATTACACTATTCCTCAGGTGAAGTTGGCAAAAAAACTTGCACATCTTTCAGGTTTAGATAAGGTCTTTTTCTCAAATAGTGGTGCAGAAGCAAACGAAGGAGCCATAAAACTTGCAAGGAAATACGGTAAAAAGATGGGAGTAGGAGAAGGGGAGATAATAACTATGGAAAGAGGATTCCATGGGAGAACATTGGCAACTCTAACTGCAACTTCAAAGGTAGAGTATCAAAAAGGTTTTGAACCCCTTCCAAAGGGATTCAAATACGTGCCCTTTAACGACTTGGATAAACTGATGGAGAGTATATCTAATAAAACTACAGGTATAATGATAGAGCCTATTCAAGGAGAGGGGGGAATACATGTTGCAGATAAGGAATACCTAAAAGGTGTTAGGGATATATGTGACGATAAAGGTATTCTCCTTATATTCGACGAGGTACAGTGTGGTATTGGAAGGACTGGAAAGATGTTCGCCTATCAACACTACGATATTAAACCTGATATACTAACATTGGCAAAGGCTCTAGGTGGTGGGATCCCCATAGGGGCCACCATATCTAAGGAAGAGGTTGCCCACGTTTTCACACCTGGAAGTCATGGATCTACCTTCGGTGGCAACCCTCTGGCCTGTGTAAGTGCCTACGTTACTCTGAGTATTGTAGAAGATCTTTTAACACATGTAGAGGAAATGGGGGAGTACTTTATGAGAAAGTTGAGGAATCTACAGAGTAAATACTCATTTATAAAAGAGGTTAGAGGTATTGGTCTTATGATAGGCATGGAGTTGTCCTTCCAGGGAAAAGATGTGGTCAAAAAGATGCTTGAAAAGGGTTATCTGATAAACTGTACAGCGGAAAATGTGTTGAGATTCCTCCCTCCCCTTATTGTAGAGAAGGAGCATATAGACGTCCTTGTAGATACCCTGGATGAGGTATTTTCAGAGGTAGAAGTTTAAGATAGAAGTACAGAATACTATTTTCTCTCCCTCCACTTGACAAATAGGTAGTATCTCTGGGGCTCTTTTAACTCCTTCTCTATCCTCTTTGCTATGGCATTTAGGAGGTTTCTATGGATTCTTTTCTCTATATCTTCAAAACTTTCAAAGGGTTTTATCTCTCTTTCCTCCAATATCTTCCACATAAGTGTTTTACCAACTCCGGGCAGAAGTTGAAGCGTATGTAATCTCGTTGTTATAGGTTGACATTTATTGATAAAATCCACAAACCTTTTTTCATTCCGTTTAACAGCTTCCATTATAACGTAAAGTAATTCAGTTTTTGCAGTAGGTGTTAAATCCTCATATTTTAGGGTTCTTGAAATATACTCCACTTTATCCCTTTTACCTCTTCCAATATATACTCTCTCAGCCAAATCCACGCTTTGATCCTTCTTTATAATCATCTCCATAAGTACAAACTGTTTTTCGCCAAATCCTTGGGCAACAGGTTTTCTCTGATGAATAGGAATGTTCTCCTCGGGATACCCATATGGTAAAAAATCTAACACATAAGCGTAGTTCTCAAAGACTCTCTTCTTACTTCTGTGTTTTTTCATACAATACACCCTCTGAAATTTAAGAATAAAAAAATAAAAAATAAGTGGATTTAAAATAAAAGAACAATATAGCATAGAAAAAATAAATTACTTAATGTATTTACGAACTGTATTTAGTATTTCCTCTGCATTCTCTGGAAGATCAGACTTGTAGAATATTACCTTTAAATCCTCTTCGTCCTTAGGAAGTAAATCCACTATCTTAACACTGGTCTTCTCATCTAAACCTAAACTCTTCAGTTCACTGAGTAATTCTTCAGCCTCTTCAACACTCAATTTTGCAAATTTTTCTAAGTAACTCAGTGCACAGTTGAGTTCGTAAGGTATTTCCTCGTAGTTTTCTCTGTTGTTGTTAACCATCTCCTTTGACCAGGCTATGGTAACGTATCTTTCAGAGATTAACTTTTTCCCTATCATAACAATCCAAATTTAATTTTTTAATTACTTCTTATATTCCCTTAGATGTTGTGGTCTAACTATAACATCCTTGTATTTTCCTCCATCTCTAACTCTGACGATAAAGGCCCTACCTCTCTGTCCAATTACGATACCAGTTTTCCCATGGAACTTTGGATGAGGCATGCCTTTATGTACTGAAGGATCTATTACGATGTGGACGATATCTCCAACTTTAAACTCTTTCAATGCCCTTGTAACAGGATACATTCCCTTCTCCCTTGGATGTTTTCTAAGTTTATGTCTTGTTTTACTCCTGAAACCTTTACTCCTCTGTACCATACTCACTCCTCCTTCTTTTTAATAACGATAAAAATTATAATTTTATAATCAACTATAAAAAGATTATTGTATAGTAGTATCAAAAGTTAGTAAAATATTGACTATAAAATATCACATTATATAAAATAATAACGAGAGTTAAAAAATGAAAAAAAACTCTTCAAAGAAGATAAATTAACAGAAATCCTACTCTGTTTTCCAGTACATAAGGACTGTTCAGGAGATAAGATTTGATATTTAGGAATTTTTATTTTTTTATTAGAGGGGGTCTATTAATTTTAAAAGGTTCTGTTCAGAACTATAATTGCTATAATAATTGTTATATTCTATTTCTTAAAAATGCTTTTTAAGTATCTACAACCCAAATAAAGATATAAAAAGCAAGATACTCCTTATTCTTACACTGCACTGGGCACTGAGAAACAGGTTAGGTTTTCAGTTATCCTTTTCTTCATGAGATTTTACACTTTTTATCTATATAAATTATGTATATATCTATCATCATCTTTAATAAATAGGTATATTTGCACCAAGCATCTTGTTTATAAGCAGTTCTGTACCGAATGACACCAAGGAAGATATCCATACCATTATTACAAAGTGATAAAGTAAAACTTGAGGATGACCCCCGTCTACTACTTTAATTAAGTATGCTGAAATTAAGGAGTAGATTAATAAACATCCGTACATGAGATAAGAAATAAGGGTGAGATCACCTGGTGTCATGATATTTATAATAGTCGCCATGGCCTCAGGAATTTCGAGAGTGTTGTAAAGTTTATTTACCATATATGCCACTCCATAGGATGCAAAGAGTGCTAGGGCAAGTCCTCCTGCAAGTCCATAAACTATGGAGGTAAACTGTTCAACACTTTGATATTTAGATTTTCTTAAGTTTATTATTTTACGGAAGTTATCACCGATAATCTCTGAAGCCTTTCCAGCATCCCCTCCTAAGAAAACACATCTCTCAAACATCTCTGAAAACAGCTGTATAAGATAACTACAGGTCTCTACACCGAAGAGTTTCCAGGCCTTCTGATTATCTATCCTTACAGCTACTCTCTTATACAGCCTTTCTAAATCCTTTGTAAGGGGACCAAAATCATGGGACGATAGATATTTTAAGGATTCTGTCATTCCACCTCCCTTTGCACTAACAGACTCTCCCAGGGATCTTAAAAATCCTGGGAAATGAAATTCTTTTCTTATAACTAAATTTTCTTCTTTTTTAGCTACATATCCAGCGATAAAAAGGGGTGTGAATCCCAATGCGACCAGTATTTGATAGGGGATTTTCTGAAGTTCAGGAATATTTGCTATATACTTACCTCCTAATAACACTCCCATGAATAACAGAGTTAAAATTATGGAGATTATTAGATACTTCCTAAGTTTTCTATCTACTGCAGTGAGTGTATTTGCGGTATGCCATAACCTATCTGATGGCATTTTATGTTTTATGATGTATACTAAACATATCTCAAATACTATAGATCCAAAAATAGCTAAGGTCACTGAAGTTACAAAATTATAGTTGATTATAAAGGGAGCTATCACTGCAAAGGTTACAAAGAATGCCAAGGATGTAATACCACTAATATACATCTCTTTAAATATATCTAAGTTATAAAGAGCCCTTTTATAAAATGCAGCGTAATCGTTCATCACTATACTCTGTTCCTTCATTAAAAACTCCTTGAGATCTTCACCACTATCTAAGGAGTAAGCCATCCTATCTAAAAAATCTGCAAATACACTACTTGGAGTTTTTTGAGCTAAAAATCTACAGGCTTCTGCAAGGGATTGATTCCATCTTTTTATTAAGACATAAATTTTTCTAGATTCTTCTGCTAACTGTCCAAGTTCTTCCTTTTCAGACGCCAACATTTTAATAAGTTCTTTTCTATCAAGATCTGTAATGGAGAGCACTCCAAATTTTGTAATAAATATATGTAACTTTTCATTTATCTTGTTTTTTTGGGAATCTAGCTCTATGAGAGGGTATCCTATAGCACTGATTAATATTAACACTGGGATAAGTAACATTAGTATCTTTGCATATCCTGTAAAGTACGTTAGACCTATTACAATAAGAACTGTTGAAATTACAAGTGCAGGTAGTACATATTTTAAAAGGTATTCCTTGGGAGTAAGCCCTACTCTATACAAAATATCCAAAAACATATTTTCACCTTTAAATTTGGAATGGGAGTCCTTCTAATCCTTTTTCATAGAAATTCCAAATAATATCCAGAACTTCATAGTATCCAAAGATTTTTCTTGCTATCATCTCTTCAAGTATCCTAGTTCTTAATTCCAACTCATTGTATATCTCTCTCACGTCTTCGTAACCTGCCACTTTTGCAATTTTATCTTCCAGTATGTAACTGTTATTAAGCCCAGTAAAGACATGTGTATCTTCGCGGGGGTCCCATTCAAAAACCCTCCTTGTAATTACACCATCTACTTCCTTATAGTAGCCTTCAATCTCTTCAACACCAACTACTCTCCTCAACAATTTACCTCTGGTGTATACCGCAAGTTGGAATAAGGCCACGTTTAGGTTATCCATGAAAGTTAATGGAATATTGATTGGTTCTCCATTTAATCTCTGAATCATCTTCTTGATATTTGCAGCGTGGAATGTTGAAAGAACAGGGTGTCCAGTTTGCATAGCCTGGAATGCTACGGCACCTTCTACACTTCTTATCTCTCCAACAATGATATAATTAGGCCTAGATCTCAACGCTGCTCTTAACAGGTCGAAAAGTGTAACTCTACTCTCCTCAGGGCCTCTCTCCCTTGTTAGTAACTGTTGCCATACAGGATGGGGGGCCTTTACTTCTGCAGTATCTTCACATGAGAATATCTTAGATTTTGGTTTAATAAAGGGTAGGATAGCATTTAATGTTGTAGTTTTACCAGAAGCAGTCTCTCCACAGATGAATATACTCATTCCATATTCCAAACAGAGCCATAGATAGGCTGCAGTTTGAGCAGACATGGTCCCCCAACTGATGATCTGGGTAATACTAATTGGAACCTCTGTAAATTTCCTAATGGTAAATGATGGTCCTTTTAGAGATACGTCTGTGGAGTAAATTATGTTTATCCTTGAGCCATCGGGAAGGGATCCATCGACAATAGGGTTTGCATCAGACACAGGTCTTCCTATCCTTTCACATAGGTTTTTTAGATAGTCGGCAAGTTCTCTATCATCGTCCCATGCGATATTGGTTGGAAGCATGTCAAATATCTTATGAACTATATGGCAGGCATGGGCACCTATTACATGTATATCTTCTATATAGGGATCTCTCTTAATAGGTTCAAGTACTCCTAATCCTATCAAGTCTCTTTTTAGTAAGTATAAAAATTTATCTCTCTCATATTTTGTAAGTTCTATTTTTCCAGTGCTGAATAACCTAGATAGTATACTCTTCTTTTTTTTATTCTCCACTACTTTTGTAACCCTGTTGAACATGTTTGTCAGTACCCTCTCAAATTCCTCGTCGTCTTCTGGAGAATCTTCGTAAGGAGCATACTCCAACAGCTTATCCATTATCTTTTTATACAGTAATTTCTCTTCATGGGTTTCTAACCTAGGCTCTATAACGATATATTTAGTTTTTACCTCAGGAGAACCAAATATGTGGATAAAGATGGGGTCACCAATTGGATATATAATATTGGGGTATTTCAGCTCTTTTAGTTCTCGAGAAAGGGATATCATAAATTCAGGTATTTTTAAGTAAGTTTTTTTAAAATTTTCGACGTACCTACGTAAATGTGGATTCCTCCTCATACTATTTTTAAATTCATCCACCATGATACCACCATGTAAATTATGCTATCGAGGATATCTCAACTGCAATACCTAACTTAGGCTCAACTCTGAATACCATAGTTTTTTGGTATGGTCCCTTTGCTAGGTTGTACTTTTCTATCTTCAAAATATTTTTAATATTTCCACCAAAGGTGTAGATCTCCGTCTTCATCACTATTGTCGCAGCTGTTCTAAGCATAGTTAAAATAGACCCAGGTAACTCCTTTGGATTTACAGTGTAAATTATGATTTTGTTCATCGCCGCGATTCTTTTAAAAAAAGCAACTAAATCATTCACCTTCACTTCACTTACATCATTTATTATAAGGGAGGATAAACTGTCATATACAATTACATCCTTTTCATAAAATTCACGGGTTTCCATAATTTTTCTTAGAAAATTATCTCTCTGAAGGTTGTCAGATATGAGAGGATATACAGGTATATATAGCAAAACACCGTTTAACAACTTTTTATTTATGTTGTAATTTAACGACATCATCTGTTTTACGAATTCTAAAGTGGTTAATTGGGTTGATATATAAGTAACTGAGTGAGCATTCTGTAAAAAACCGTATGTTAATCTCTGGGCTACCACTGACTTTCCTGTAGCTTCTTCCCCTTCTATAAGTATTATACTACCATAAGGAATACCCCCTCCCAACCTTTTATGAATATCATCTCTACTAAGTTCAATTTTTGCAAGTTTCATAAAAATCACCTTATTGGATATACACCTTCAACGACCTAATTATACCACTATCAGTGATAACCTTTATCACGTGATACCCTGTATTATTGTAACTTACGTTTATACTACCTACCATTGAAGGATAAAGCACCTCTAGTGTTTCATTGCCAATAACTTCTGTAGATATTATAGGAACAACATCTCCATCTATCATTACAGTAAGTACATCCTTATTGAAGGTTATCGGTGATTTTCCAGTGTTTTTTATGTAGATTAATATAGTACCTGTTGAAACATCCCTAGGAACATTCTCTGGATCATTGATTATTTCAAAATCTTGAGATAACCTTGAGGATAGGAGATCTCCCTTGTCATTTATTCCAAGGGAAATCTCATGGGTGGTAGTGACTAAGATTCCAGTGACAGCGGCGGCAATTATTAAAACACTGACAAATAAAATCATCTCTGAAAATATATTAGAAGCCATTAAATCACCTTTGGATATCCCTACAGGGATAAAAAATAAATACTAGTAAATCTTCATAATGTTTATAATTATTATTTTAAAAAGTTAAAAATATTTATGGAATACTATAGTAGTATTTGTTACCGTATTCAGATATTATACACAGTCTTGCCGGTGCAGTGGCATTAATACTGATATTCACAGTATTGAGGGGAAAGAGATACTTTACATTGGGATAGACACTGAAGTTTATTGGAGTCCCGTTGTATAATACTGTCCATTTTGAAGGTTCAAGAACCACAGAACCGTCATTCTTAACAGTTATGTTTATAATATTTGAGGAATTTACCGCCGATATTATTTCCAACCTTTCACGTAACTTTTTATTCTCCAACTCTATATAATCTGAGTAGGCTTTGGATATCTTTTCTATATTCAGATCCATAGAAGTGTATAGATATATTGCACAAACCAGCAAAGTTGAAAGAATTACTACTGTTCCTACAATGGAACTAAACCCCATAGTACTCTTCAACCCCCTTTTTAATTCTTCTTATTTCCCACTCTATTCTATCCAATATATCACTGGAAATCTTCTTACCGTTTAATCTCTCTATGAAGAGTAGTGAGACTAAATGATCGGTAATAGTTAATCTTGGAGGTAATTCCTCTTCTTCTTCAATTCCGGGTCTAATACCCTTTAAGAACTTCAGTAGATCCAACACTGCTCTGTCAGAGAGCCACCCTAAATTGTAGTAAAACTCCAACACATCTGGAATATTTGAATATCCAACTTTTTCAGAGAGATATTCTATCCATTTAAAGGCAAATATTATGGATATAGGATCGTCAGGTATCTTCTCCAACTTAGCAGGTCTATGGGTTTCAAGCAATATAGATGATAGTGATGTGGTATCCATAGTAGATCCCTCCTTGAATTTTTTTAAATAAACTGTAATTCTTCAGCCCATTTTCTTATTCTATTGATCTCTCTGTCTATGTTCTCCAGTTCATCTATAGGTATTGGCCTACCTGCCAATTTTTCTATATACAGGAGTGAAACAATGTGATCTTCTGGTATCATTTTATCTACAGGCTTTCTAAGATCTTCATTTAAATATTTCATATTCTTTGATATTTTTATCAGTCTGTTTACTACTTTTTCAGATATCCATCCTAAGTTGTAGTAGTAGTCAAGTATGTCGATTAGGTTGTTCAGACCAACCCTACCTATCAGGAACTCTAACCATTTAAACACCAACATTGTAGACAGTGTATCTTCAGGTAATTCTTCTAATCTGTACTTCTTCTCACTTATCTTCTGTATTTCAGAGGTCATACTAATACCACCTTCTTTTTTCTCAGAGATAGGAGGTATTTCAGTAGAGGTTGTTTCGGAGGCTGGTTTTTCTAAGGGTTCTGAAGTACTTTCTTCTTCTCCAGTCTCTACAGTTTCTTCTATTTCTTGAGGCGCTATTTCTTCACTTTCTGTTTCTTGTTTTTCTTCCTTTTTAATTTCTTTTTCTTCTTCTAATTTTGATATTTCCTTTTTTATATCCTCTGAGATTTTTGTTGCAGAAGTAATTGCAGCAACTTTCATCAGTGCATCTAATTTTTTACTTAATTCGTTAATTCTTTCCATTAATTCTTCAGTTTTTTTATCTTCAGGCCTTTTACCTAAGTATAGATCAGTTATCCTGGTAACTATTCTATCTAACTGGCTTTTAGTCAATCTCCTATTTTTTAAATTATTTTTTAAAAGTTCAACTATAAATGAAGGGATTTTAGTTTTTAAATTTTCTAAATATTCTTCCAGTTCATCATCAGTTAAGTATTCCTCTTCTATAGAGGATGTGGATGAGAGGACTTCTGTCTCGCTAATCATGGATATCCTCCTCTCTTGATATTATTTTGGAGATCTCTTCTTCAGCAAGTATATCTTCTATAATATCGTTTATGTCTATATCGTACTGTCTTAGATAAATATCTGCTAAGATTACCACATCTTTCTGTAATTCATCTATTTTTTTCCTGAGAATTTTTGTCTCATACTCTAGTTTTTCCAATTTTTCCATACTAGTAGCAGTAATTTTTGAAATTCCAATAAAAGGATTTATTTGATTGGAAACTACTTCGTAAAGTGCCATAATATCCTGAAAATTTTCATTGATCTTATCTATGCTCTCCCGTAAAGTTTCGTTTTCTTTTCTAAGGTTGGTGATCATCATCTCTATTTTTGGAAATTTGGATTCCAACTCCTCGATTTTAGCAAGAAGTTCTTCATTCGCCGCGGCCAATTCTTCGCCTCCGGTTTCTACCATTTCCTCTTCAATTACAAATTCTCCCTCTAATTCCCCTTCCTTTTCTCCTTTCTTTTTACCGAATGCTATTTTTTTTTTATCTCTTCAATTATCTCCGCTATATTGGGCATAGTCCCACCATTTTACTGGAGATCTATTACATGTGTAGTGTATGTAGATGGTGTTATAAAATCAATTACTCCTGAAGCCCCATATTCAGGAATAACTTCCCCAAATACATGTTTTCTTGGTGGAATTCCACCTAATAATTCTCCTACATTTACAGTAAGGACTACTTTATCTCCGTAGTTGATAGTTGGGTGTTGAGTATTATTGGTAGAACCATCATCATCTTGTAATACTATTACTCCAAACTTACTTTCATTATCATTTATCCATGCATTTCCATCAAATATGTTATATGTACCATTTTTCTCGGCGTGTGATATATGACCTGAACCTGAATATACTAACGACATTTTTATGTCACCATCGGATAGCACAACTATAGTGGAATTAAGATCTATACTATCTCCAATGTTAGGACTAATAATTATTGCCAGTTTATCAATATTACTGGTATTATTTGCATAACCAACAACTTTAATAACTTGGATCCCACTTGCAACCTGTTTTACGCTTTCCCTACCAACAGCAGAAGCCTTCTGTTGCAAGTGTCCTGCTGTGTTTATTATTACAGCTGCTGCAACCGCTGCAACCAGTACTAGAGCTATGAAGATTATCAGGGTTCCAATACCTATTGCTCCTTTTTTGCTTTTGATAAACCCTTCCATAACAATCCACCTAAAAAATTTTTGTAAGGAGAGATAGAAAGATTGTTAAAAAGTAAGATTGTTAATTATTGAAGTCGAACTACTTCCATATCACTTAAATATGTTGCTGGTGTTGTAAAGGATATTATGGCTGGAGCACCAAATTCAGGTTGTACACTTCCTGTTATAGTTGATCTTGGTCCCATATTTAATGCTGTTGTATTTAATACGATTGCTACAATATCTCCCCTGTCTATTACTGGTGTATCCTGCTTACAGGACCCATCAGCATCTTGAATGACTACTATTCCAAATTTTGATGAGTTTAGTCCACTCCAATTGACGGTATCAAATAATGATCCACCATTACTTAAATCATAATAAATGTTAGGATCATACTTTGCAACTAATCTTTTTTCACCATCACTTATCATTACAACCGCTTGGCTCAAATCAATTGGAGCACTTCCTGCATTTGGTGTGATATATATAGCAGTTCTGTTTATGTTGGTCCCATTGTGCTCTCCATCAATCTCCAATATGTTAATACCACTTGCAACCTGTTCTGTACTTTGCTTACCTGTGGAGGATGCTTTCTGCTGCAAGAATCCACTTGTATTTATTAACACACTTGCTGCAACTGCTGCTACTAATACCATAGCTATGAAGATTATCAGGGTTCCAATACCCATTGCTCCTCTTTTACTTTTAATAAACCCTTCCATAACAATCCACCTAAAAAATTTTTGTAAGGAGAGATAGAAAGATTGTTAAAAAGTAAGATTGTTAATTATTGAAGTCGAACTACTTCCATATCACTTAAATATGTTGCTGGTGTTGTAAAGGATATTATGGCTGGAGCACCAAATTCAGGTTGTACACTTCCTGTTATAGTTGATCTTGGTCCCATATTTAATGCTGTTGTATTTAATACGATTGCTACAATATCTCCCCTGTCTATTACTGGTGTATCCTGCTTACAGGACCCATCAGCATCTTGAATGACTACTATTCCAAATTTTGATGAGTTTAGTCCACTCCAATTGACGGTATCAAATAATGATCCACCATTACTTAAATCATAATAAATGTTAGGATCATACTTTGCAACTAATCTTTTTTCACCATCACTTATCATTACAACCGCTTGGCTCAAATCAATTGGAGCACTTCCTGCATTTGGTGTGATATATATAGCAGTTCTGTTTATGTTGGTCCCATTGTGCTCTCCATCAATCTCCAATATGTTAATACCACTTGCAACCTGTTCTGTACTTTGCTTACCTGTGGAGGATGCTTTCTGCTGCAAGAATCCACTTGTATTTATTAACACACTTGCTGCAACTGCTGCTACTAATACCATAGCTATGAAGATTATCAGGGTTCCAATACCCATTGCTCCTCTTTTACTTTTAATAAACCCTTCCATAACAATCCACCTAAAAAATTTTTGTAAGGAGAGATAGAAAGATTGTTAAAAAGTAAGATTGTTAATTATTGAAGTCGAACTACTTCCATATCACTTAAATATGTTGCTGGTGTTGTAAAGGATATTATGGCTGGAGCACCAAATTCAGGTTGTACACTTCCTGTTATAGTTGATCTTGGTCCCATATTTAATGCTGTTGTATTTAATACGATTGCTACAATATCTCCCCTGTCTATTACTGGTGTATCCTGCTTACAGGACCCATCAGCATCTTGAATGACTACTATTCCAAATTTTGATGAGTTTAGTCCACTCCAATTGACGGTATCAAATAATGATCCACCATTACTTAAATCATAATAAATGTTAGGATCATACTTTGCAACTAATCTTTTTTCACCATCACTTATCATTACAACCGCTTGGCTCAAATCAATTGGAGCACTTCCTGCATTTGGTGTGATATATATAGCAGTTCTGTTTATGTTGGTCCCATTGTGCTCTCCATCAATCTCCAATATGTTAATACCACTTGCAACCTGTTCTGTACTTTGCTTACCTGTGGAGGATGCTTTCTGCTGCAAGAATCCACTTGTATTTATTAACACACTTGCTGCAACTGCTGCTACTAATACCATAGCTATGAAGATTATCAGGGTTCCAATACCCATTGCTCCTCTTTTACTTTTGAGATATTCTAAGAATTTCAATCTCATGGTATACCACCCCACCTTTTTTATTTTTTTTATTAAATATTAATTAATTTATTAAAAATTTTAATTTAGTACTAAATATTTATTGTAAGTTGATTACTTCGCTGGTATATGCCGCTGGAGTTACTATGTCTATTACTGCAGGAGCACCAAATTCTGGCTGTAATTTACCTGTTATTTCTTTTCTTTCAGGTATCCCACTGCTGAATGCTGCTTCAGTGTTTATCAATATTGCCACTAAGTCTCCTTTGTTTATTACTGCATTGTTCACCACTGACTTATCATTGTCTTGTAATGGAACTACTAAGAACTGTTTATCGTCAGTACCTCCCCAAGTTGCTGAATCGCTGCTAATGTATGCCCAGTCTAAGGAAGTACTACTAGCAGTTCCAGAAGAAGCTACATTCGTAGTAATATTGACAACCATTTCAGTGCCATTATATGATACGATATTTAATGATGCTGAACTATCTGTTAATGTATTGTTAGCATTAATATTTACATTTTTACCATCAAATTCTTTCAATAATGCCATTATTTTGTGGTCGCTTGTCGTTATTATAATATATTTGTTATTAGTACCATCATCCACAAGTGTAATGCTTGTGTAATCTGAAGAAGTAATATTCACTTCTCCCGTATTCGTTAATTCAAAAAGGTTATCACATCCAGCAGTAGCAGGTATTGTACCGCCATATTTCAATATTACACTTTTACCATCATAAGTTAAGAATAATTTTGCTTCCTTTAAGTCAATTGGAGCACTTCCAGCATTAGGGGAAATGTACATTATCATTCTATCTAAATCATAATAATTACCGTCAAAGGTAAATATATGGCCAGATACTCCACTACAGAATAATCCACTTGCAACCTGTTCTGTACTTTGCTTACCTGTGGAGGATGCTTTCTGCTGCAAGAATCCACTTGTATTTATTAACACACTTGCTGCAACTGCTGCTACTAATACCATAGCTATGAAGATTATCAGGGTTCCAATACCCATTGCTCCTCTTTTACTTTTGAGATATTCTAAGAATTTCAATCTCATGGTATACCACCTAATTGTAGTTGTATTGTATTATTTGCAATTACTAATTTTATAACAGTATAATAAATACTTTTTTTGTATTCCATGTTGCATACATTTTTGTATCTTTTTATGTAGGTATTTTAAAAAACCTACACAAATACCTACCCTTTAAACTTAATATATTAATTTATATGGATATTGACTATAACGACATTAGATGGCGAGATCATGATGGAAAAGACATCTAAGATTCTAAGTAATCTCGATGATAACAACCTCACTCCTTTAGATCCTCAAAACCTAAAAAATCTATTAAAAACATTTAAAAAAGGAAGTATTAAAACAAAACTATCCCTACTTAACGAGATCTCTTTTATATCAGTAACAAATCCTGAGGCACTTCAAGATATTGTACCATATCTAATAAAGTTGATGGATGACAAAGATTGGAGAACAAGAAAAAATACTGTTGAAATCTTGGGGAATATTGGACTTGTAAGTTATGAAACGGTAGAAAGGTATTTAGATAGAATACTAGAAAAATTAAATGACAAAAATCTAGATGTAGTATATTCAGCAGCCTATGCAATAGTTAAAATATCTATAAATCTAAAATGTAAGAATAAACACGAACTTATAAATAAAGTACTGAAAAAGATGAAATCAAAGAACAAAATTCTATATACCGAGATAATTAAAAACATAAGTGAAATCTACCCCGATATTGTACAAAATTACATAAAAGATATATTAAAACTCCTCGATGAGGATAGTACAATTATAAAAATAAATGTACTTAAAACCTTGGGAAATATTGGAGATGTAAAAATTGATAGAGAAGTAGCCCAGAAGATCATTAAATATCTGAGGGGTCCTCCTCCAGAACTTAAAAGATACAGTGCATATGCAATATGGAAACTAAGTAACAACAACTTGGAACACTTCAATGATGCCATAGAACTTCTTATAGAAATTGTAAATAGAGAAAATGACAGTAAATTAATAATTTACTCACTATTAGCCTTAAATATACTATCTCATATATGTCCCCAAAAATTCAAAAAATTGGATATAAACGCTTTAATCCATAACAAACTAATAAGAAAACCCCTTTTAGAACTTCTCTACAACCTATCAACATTAGACTACACCCTTTTAATTCCATACATGGACAGATTATATGATATACTCAACAACGATGAAGATATTCAATCAAATAAGATGATTATAAGAATTATAGGTAACATGGCCCTATACAATCCTAAATACATTAATAAATATCTAACCATCTTACGGGAGAAACTGAAGGTTTCGAAGTTAAGACACGAGGTGGTATTAGCATTAGTCAAAGGAAATTACATCGACAGGAATATACTTAGCACTATCTTCCATGGATTCCGTAATTTAGAGAAAGAGGAAAATGTAAAATTTTTAGAAGAGGTCATAACTCACTATCCATTAAATCTATTAGATACCTTATACAATGAGATAAAAAAGTTGGAACCCTACCTGAATAAAAACAACAACTTCAACAAACTTTTAAATATAATAAGAGAACGAATAGATGAGAAAAAGGGAATAAATACACAAGATATAAATATGGTAATAGAAGAGGCCGAAAAAAATGTACTTAAGGTAGTAGTAGCGTTAGAGTCAGAATGTGTAAAGGTGGAGTTAGAGGATGGTAAAAAGGTATATATCATACCAGAGAATACCTGTATAAAAACTCCACTGTCTAACGAACTGTTGGAAATTCTTGAGAAATACAGTAAAAATGAAATGGAAATGTACAAGTTAGTCCATGAAATTATGGTAAAGTCTCTTATAGAAGATACACTTTTGGAGTACAACAGAGAAGAGAAAGATAAAAAATAGGGATGGGAATGCACGAGAAGATAGAAGATATTGTCTATGGAGTAGTAACTGTAAGTGATAGTAGGTTTAATAAATTAATTTCTGGAGAAATTGTAGAAGATAAATCCGGAAATTTTTTAAAAAAAGAACTAAATGCCAAATACTATGTGTTAATACCAGATAACAGAGATATGTTAAAAGGAGTTATAGATCACCTCATAGACTTCACAGATGTGGACTGTATAGTTGTAACTGGTGGTACTGGAGTTTCCTCAAGGGATAATACCCCAGAGATTTTGAAGGAGATGTTTCAAAAGGAGTTAAACGGGTTTTCTGTATTATTCCACAATCTAAGTTATAAAGAGGTAAAATACGCTACAATACTGTCGAGGACCACTGCAGGAATATATAGGGGTAAAGTAATATACGCACTGCCAGGATCCTTAAATGCCTGTAAAACTGCACTACCTATTATTAAAGAGGAGACAGGACATATTTTAAAGCATATTAGGGAGTAAATATTTTGCAAGAGATTATTAAAAAATCAATAACCATGAATTTCAATAAAATAATAATTATAAAATAAATAAAGGTTATAATAAAAAGAGCAAATACGGATAAAATAGCAAAATTATTGTCATCGGACTACTCTCGATATTGAGAAGCCTATTAGGATTTATGTTAATTTCTATTCTTAAAAATTTTTATGTAAAAAAATAATAGTTAAAACTTCAATATTGCTCCTTCATCTGCCGAAGTAACTAATCTAGAATACCTTGCCAAGTATCCACTTTTAACCTTTGGTTCTGGCCTCTTCCATCTTAAGAGCCTCTCTTTTATTTCTTCTTCAGGTATCTTCAACTGGAGACTTTTACCTATCATATCTATGGATATAATATCCCCATCTTCTACCACAGCAATAGGCCCTCCAGCCATGGCCTCTGGAGATACGTGACCTATACAGGGACCTCTACTACCTCCACTGAATCTACCATCTGTGATAAGAGCAACTTTATCATCCAACCCCATACCACATATTGCAGATGTTGGAGCTAACATCTCCTTCATTCCAGGACCCCCTGCAGGACCTTCGTATCTTATGACTATTACATCTCCTTCCTCTATTTCCCCTCCAAGTATCGCCTCTAAAGCTTCCTCCTCAGAGTTGAATACCCTTGCAGGTCCCTCATGTCTGTACATCTTTGGATCAACTGCACTGATCTTAACTACAGCACCCCTTGGGGCTAGATTCCCCCTTAATATTCTTAAACCTGCCTCCTTATGTACAGGTTTATCTATAGGCCTTATTATTCTATGATCTATATATTTAACCTCTCTTATGATTTCCTTTATAGTCTTCCCACTTACAGTTTTAGCATCCCTTATCTTATCCTCAAGTACCTTCAGCACTGCGGGGATACCTCCAGCCCTGTGTAGATCTAACATAAAGTGCTCTCCATTGGGCCTAATGGAAGCTATGTGGGGCACCTCCTCACTTAACCTGTCGAAGTCATTTAAGGTTATAAGTTCCCTCTCTATCTCACTTGCAATTGCAGGGATATGTAACGTTGTATTTGTGGAGCCCCCCAGTGCCAGATCTACAAGTATGGCATTCTCAAAGGATTCCTTTGTAAGGATATCTGTGGGTTTTATATTTTTCCTCACTAGATCTACTACTATCTCTCCACTCCTCTTACATATCCTTATCTTCTGGGCATCTACGGCGTGAGTTGTGGCACACATCGGTAAAGATAATCCCAACGCCTCAGTTATACATGCCATGGTGTTTGCTGTAAATAGCCCTGCACAGCTTCCAGGGCCGGGACAGGCATAATCTTCTATCTCCCTTAACTCCTCTTCATCTATCTTCCCAGCTTTATAAGCCCCTACACTTTCAAATACACTTATTAAATCGTATCTTCTTCCACGGATCTCTCCAGGAAGCATAGGACCTCCAGTAACGACTATAAAGGGAATATTCAGTCTCAGTGCTCCCATTATCATGCCAGGCACTATCTTATCACAGGAAGGAATAAGTACCAACCCATCAAAACCATGGGCTTTAGCCATACTCTCTACAGTGTCTGCAATAATCTCCCTTGAAGGTAAGGAGTATCTCATCCCTTCATGTCCCATGGCAATACCGTCACAGATGGCCATGGTATTAAACTCAAAGGCAGTACCTCCATTTGCATATATACCCTTCTTAACAGCCTCTGCAAGAGTTCTTAAGTGTATATGTCCAGGTACAACCTCCGTATAACTGTTAACCACTCCAATAAATGGTTTATCTATTTCTCCATCAGTATAACCACAGGCCTTTAACAGACTCCTATGGGGAGCTCTATTTATCTCCATTTTTACCCTATCGCTGATCAACTTATCACCATTATATAATTTCTCTCAAGAAGAATCCTGTCCTTAAAAAATAGAATTTTAAAATATTTATAAATATTGTTTATATATAGCCCAGAATATATAAAACTTTAAAATTTACAATAAAATTTACAAATAATTAAAATAAACTTTAGTCCTATCAAAAAGTAATATAAAATTAAAATTCAATTATAATTATAATAAAGATTAAAAATAATTAGGAATTATGGAAACACAATAAAATAACAGGACTTCTATTTAATATATAGTAACAGTTAATGAAAAATGATAATTCAACTAACATCATACATCAAGGGCGGAATTATGGGATATATTAATCTTTTTATATACTCCTTTACATCACTCTTTATAATAATGAACCCTATAGGTTTAGCACCTCTCTTTTATATATGGACGGTCAATAACACAGAAAAAGAGGTAATACATATACTAAAGAGAACCACAGTTGTTGTAATACTAACTCTCTTAATATTTGGATTCTTTGGGAAGTATATATTCAATTTTTTTGGAATTACTATAAACTCTTTTAAGGTTATTGGAGGGTTATTGATATTAAAAATATCTTGGGATATGCTCCATGCCAAGATGTCCAAGATTAAACAGACACAGAAGGAAAAAGAAGAGATGTCACAGTTAGAGGATATTGCAGTAGTGCCTTTAGGTATTCCTCTACTTGCAGGCCCTGGAAGTATAACGACTACTATTATACTTATGGAACACGCCACTGGGATATTAGATAAGTTAATTATAGTGATCTCTATCTTCCTAGCTACTGGGGTATCCGTATTTATACTCTATATATCCGAGAAAATAGTAATGGTTCTAAGAACTTCAGGAATAAACGCTGTCGTAAGAATTATGGGATTAATATTAGGGGCTATTTCTATTGAAATAATATGGAGTGGTTTAGTAGGAATGTTTTCATCGCTAATAGGAAAATAAATTTTATATAAAGTATCAATGACGGTGATGAAAGGATGATCATCATTCCAGCAGTAGATATTAAAGATAGAAAGTGTGTCCAACTTATACAGGGAGATCCTAAGAAGAAACTTGTGGAATTAGAGGACCCTCTAAAGGTAGCAGAGAGATGGGTAGATGAAGGGGCAGAGATGATCCATGTAGTAGATTTAGATAGAGCTATATATCAGAGAGATACCAACGTAGATATAGTTAAGGAGATAGTAAGTACCTTAGAGGTGCCTGTGCAAGTAGGTGGTGGTATAAGATCTGTAGAAGATGGAATAGATCTCATAGATGCTGGGGCTTACAGAGTCATCTTAGGTACTTCTGCAGTGAAGAATCCAAAGATCGTGGAGGAACTCTCTAAGGAGGTAGGTAAGAAAAGAGTAATGGTTGCACTAGATTCTAAAGAAGGAAAGGTAGTTATAAAGGGATGGAAGGAGAGGACTGAATACTCTCCAGTAGATATTGGTAAGATATTAGAGAAAAAAGGAGCAGGAAGTATTCTATTTACAGATGTAGATGTTGAGGGGTTACTTAGAGGGGTAAAGATCGAGACTGTTAAGATCTTAGTAGATGAGTTAAATATTCCAGTTGTAGCATCCGGTGGAGTCAGTACCTACGAGGATATCATTAAACTGAAAGATATTGGAGTTGAAGGTATAGTTATAGGATCTGCACTATATAAAAACTTACTGAATCTTAAGAAGTGTATCGAGATCTCTAAAGGTGGTTAGATGAACTCTGAAGATAAGAAAAAGATAATTACCGTTGGCCATATAGCCCTTGACTATATCTTCAATGTTGAAAGATTTCCTGAACCAAACACCTCCATTCAGATACCTTCTGTTAAGAGATACTATGGAGGTGCTGCCTGTAATGTGGCTGTGGCAGTTGCTAAGTTAGGACTTCAATCTGGTATAGTCTCCTGTGTAGGATACGACTTTATAAACACTGGTTACAGTTCCTATCTAAAGAGTCTCAATATAGATGTCTCTGATATCTATCATTCAGATGAAGAAGAAACCCCTAAGGCCTGGATATTCACGGATCCAAAGAACAATCAGATAACTTTCTTCCTATGGGGAGCGGCTAAGCACTACAAGGAATTAAAACCTCCAAACTTTGACGGAGATATAGTACATTTAGCTACAGGTGATCCAGATTTCAATGTAAGATGTGTCGATACTGCGAAGAAGGAAGGTAAAGTGATATCCTTTGATCCTGGACAGGATCTGCCTCTCTATTCTAAGGAAAATATGGAGTATATTGTAAATAATGTAGACTTTGTATTTATGAATATCCATGAATACAGGAGGACTCTTAAACTGTTGGAGATAAATGAAGAAGATTTCAGGAAGATGGTATCTACCTTAGTAGTAACTCTTGGAGAAAGGGGAAGTATTATATACAGTAAGGATAAAGAGATAAAAATACCTCCAATACCTACAAAGGTTGAAGATCCTACGGGAGCTGGAGATGGTCACAGGGCTGGATTTCTAACTGCCTATCTGAAAGGCTACAATCTCAAGGATTGTGGTCTTGTAGCTTCTGCAGTAGCTTCCTTTATAGTTGAAAAAAGAGGATGTCAGACAAACCTTCCTACCTGGAAGGATGTTATAGAGAGGTTGAAAAAAAAGGGATATACTATTGGAAAGGATAAAGGTTAATTTCTTTTGTATATTTTAACTATCCCTTTGTTTCCATCTAAGACTATCCAATCTCCAGTATCTATCTTGGAGATATCTATCTTATCTACTAAGGGAATCCTACCCAGTATCGCCCCAGTTGCCACTATAGGTTCACACTCTCTGTTTACTATTCCCTTTAATATACCTCTTTTTCCAAGGGAGTAGATAACATAAGATCCTACAGTACTACCTTTACCAGTTGGAAAGACTAATATTTTCTCTTTTATACTTTTACCATATATATCACTCTCTCTATCGGTTACGATGCCTTCTTTATTTATATCTCCCAAGAAAGATATGGGTTTATGTGATACCAATGCTTCACCTTCAACTACGCCCTTTGATATAGATCTTCCCATAATTTCAACGTAATCCATAATATCACATTATTTATTTTTTAACAAATAATTATAATACTAATATAATAAAAATTTATACATAAATCATTTAGTGATTCCTATGGATATCTATATTTCTAAAGTATCTGAAAGGTTAAACCTAGAAAAAGAGGTTATAAAGAATGCTATTGATAGAAAGGTGATTTCTCTCTGTAAATATAAGAACAAGAGATATATTATATTTAAAAAGAAAGTTAGGCATATTGAGAGAGGAACTGTTCTATTTTTAAACAAGGAGATGGATGTTGTAATGGGATATCCGAAAATAAGGAGAGCTTTAGTATTAGACCCAACAGTTAAAAAGTACTTTATCGATAAGGTGGTAGTTGAGGAAAAGTTAAACGGATACAACGTAAGGGTGGTATATATAGAAGATGAAGTACTGGCAATTACTCGAGGAGGTAGAATCTGCCCCTTTACCACCAAAAAGGTGTTGAAATTGTTGAATACAGATATTCTAAAGGATCACCCAGAGGTAATGCTATGTGGAGAAATGATAGGATTAAACAACCCTTACGTCTCCCATTATTATCCCGAAGTAGATATGAAGATCTACGAGGATGAAAATGTAGTTATTAAAGAAAATTTAGGCCTCTATATATTTGACGTAAAAGATAGGGAGAAGAATACCCCCCTATCTGTAGAAGATAGAAATAGACTGTTGGAGGAATACAACGTTCCCTATGTAAAACCCTTAGGTGTATTCAAGAAGGAAGATGTAGAAGAGATAAAAAATATTGTATTGAAGTTAAACAGTGAAGGTAGAGAGGGAATAGTCTTAAAGGATCCTAATATGATGGTAGATCCTATAAAGTACACCACCCACTACACCCATTGCCAGGACCTTTCTGTAGCCTTTAGATATACTTTTGACTTAGGTATCCATTTCATGTTTAGTAGATTGATAAGAGAGGGGTATCAATCTTACGAGTTTAATGAAGGGAAAGAAGAGCTGGAAAGAAGAGCTGTATCCATAGGAAAATCCATAGTCTATCCAATGGTAGAATCTATAAGGGAGGTTTCCAGAGGGAAGCTGATTACAGAGGATTTTGAGTTATACTTCGAGAGTGAAGAAGATACAGAGGAGTTTTTCAAATATCTAAGGGAGGTGCATATATCCTATGTTGTAAAAGAGAGAGAAGTATTGAAAAATGGTATCTGTAGAGTAGTTATAGGTAAAGTGTATCCATCCACAAAAGATAAAATAAAAAGTTATTTAGATGGCAGTTTGTGGTAAAAACAGAGAGATAAACAATGAAAAAGGTAGAAATCGGACCATCTAATATTTTCCACAATGTTTTCTGGGCAGTAGGCTGTTTTATAGATTGCACAGCGAAACATTTAAAATATTTTCTCTTCGTTAATCCTGCTCATACTTCCTCTGTGCCCGATATGTGGGGATAGGCTAAGCCTGAATGGGTACAGGGTTTCTGCATTGCCCTGAAGATGTGAGAGTCTCCGTTCCTCTCGAAAGCCAGTCAATGAAGATAGAAGGCTAGAAGGTTACTAGCTACGATTAGTTTTATGTGTTCTAAAAGAGCGGTAACTAGAACGGTTAAATAATACAATTCTATAACGTAGTATTAAGGGCTAAAAATTAAAAATAATAAAATTCTTAAAAATGTTAAATACCATAGGGTTAATAAAGAATTAATAATAGTAAAAGAATAGTAAAAGAGTAAAATCTCGTTTTATCTTCTACATTATATTGAACATAGATTATTAACTCTTTTTATGTACATATGGCTATTATGGTATACTCTTAACTCTAATCCAGAAATGCTATAAGATCCTCTGGCCTGTGCAACTCTCCACCTATTTTACTACAGGAAGTTACTTCAGCTCTACTGTGCTTCATCACCTCTTCGGCAATCTGACCTAAATTCATCTCTGGTACTATGATCTTGGATGCCTTTAGACTCTTTACTATTTTATCGGGGAATGGATACACAGTTATAAGTCTCAGATATCCTACATCGTATCCGTTCTTTCTCAGCATCTCAACTGTATATTTAACAGTCCTTGATGGAGTGCCGTAGCAGAGGAATACTATATCACTGTCTAAGTATTTTCCTTCATACTTTACAATCTTATCCTTATTTTTCAATATCTTATTACATATCCTTCTAACTAACTTATCGTGGGTTTCAGGTGAGACATCTGGATACCCCCTTTCGTTGTGGGTAAGTCCTGTAACATGTACGTTGTAGCCCCTTCCAAATACAGGCATCTCTGCAACATCTTTATCAAATGGGAAAGGTTTCTTACAGGGTTTTTCCTCAGGTATAGCCCTCTCCATTATTTGGACGTTATCGTGGAGCACCACTTTCTCCCTCATATGCCCTACTATCTCATCTGCCATAACAAAAACTGGTATCCTGTATATTTCGGCATAGTTGAATGCCATAATTGTGAAGTCATACATCTCCTGTACCGAAGATGGGGCGAGAGCTATAGGTTCGTAGTCCCCATGGGCACCCCATCTTACCTGCATCATATCCCCCTGGCTCGCATATGTGGGCTGTCCTGTAGAAGGCCCTCCCCTCTGCACATCTACTATTACACAGGGTGTCTCTGTCATATAGGCGTACCCTATCTGTTCTATCATTAAACTGAGTCCAGGACCTGAAGTTGCAGTCATTGCCTTTAATCCCCCCCAACTTGCACCTATTACACTAGCCATTGCCCCTATTTCATCTTCCATCTGGACGTAGTACCCCCCTACCTTTGGAAGAGACCTTGCCATTTCCTCAGCTATCTCGGTAGATGGAGTTATAGGGTATCCCCCGAAGAATCTACAACCTACTTTGATTGCTCCCCTTGCACATGCAATATTACCTTGGATAAAATCAACTTTTGCATTCAAAGATATCACCTATTATTATATCCTTTTCCTCTAATATTTTTAGATGCTTTCATGAGAATTTTTTGTATTCAATTTTCGAATAAATCTGCCTATAAAGATCTGACCATTAATATTATATAGTTATCATTTAATTATTATTTACTAAAAATATCACTATAATAACCTGTTAATTAATATAAAAATGGTGTCATATATGCTGTTTAAGAAACTATCTACTGTAGAAAGAGTATACAATATTGGATTAGAACAGAACTCGTTATTTAATATATTTGATCACATTACCTTATTTGTAAAGGAAGCTGAGGAAGATCTTGTAAAACTTTACGACTTGAGAGTTTTGGAGAAGATCCCTGTAAAAAATATAATGACAAGAAATATAATAACTATCAACAAGAACGATAGTATCGATAAGTTAAAGGAGTATATAGAGAAATACAGGCATATGGGTTATCCTGTGGTAGACGACGAGGGGAAATTAGTTGGAGTGGTTACCTTTAGAGATCTAGAAAAAAGTGGTAAAAAAAACGTTATTGAGGATATAATGACTCCAAAGGATAAATTAGTGTTTATATCTCCAGAAACTTCTGCCTCAGAATCCCAGAAAATAATGGCAAAGATGGATATTGGAAGGTTGTTAGTATTAGATGACAAGGGAGAACTTATAGGTATAGTAAGTAGAGGAGATATTGTAAGGACTTACAAGATATACAGTAAAGGTTCTGCAAAGATTCAAAAGTGTTCTAGAATATCTAATTTTTATTTCTACGACAGAAATAAAAAGGAAAAGTTGAAGAAACTTGTAGATGATCTTATTATGTTACTTGGAAGTAAAGATTATATTATCTCTGAAAAGGAAGATTATATAGAGATATTAACTAAGGACTGGGAGCCCTTGGTTAAGATAATGATGGCAGGAGATACAGTGGATCATATATCCATAACCACTAAATCGATTAATATACTGGAGATAGATATAATAAGGGAGATTTTGAAGAAGATAGATGAGTACGCCTTTGAAGAGATAGTACTAACTGATCACATTACCCTTATAGATGAGAAATCCTCAATCCAGAGGATAATTACAGATGTTACTCTCTTCAACGACAGTAAGAAGACATTCGGGACTATCACCATTAGATCTGACTTCTAAAAATCCTATCGGTGGAAGAAATGTACGAAATCGTTAGATATGAGGGAGGAGTTTATAGGAATAATATATTAAAAGAGTGGATTGAAGATGTTGGAGGGTTTATAATCCAGGAACATGTGATGCAGTTGGATGTATATATGACTGTAGCACTGCCTAAAAGTGAGTTGGAGAACTTCAAAAGGGAAATCAAGAAGTACAAGGGGAAGGTAGTTGAAACGCCACTGGCAGGGATCGAAGTGGCAGTCGTTGCACCAAGTTTATCTCGACACCATCTCCCTCATACAGCCTGTGATATAGCAGAATATCTCAGAAGATACGGAGCAAAATCCAATATGATAGGGCTTTCCCATGGAGCAGGCAAGAATATAAGCAGTATAAAGGAGAAAGAGAAGAGATTGATTGAGGAACATGATATTGCTGTATATGTTATGGGCAACTTTGAAAGCTGTTTAAAGGATAAGGTACATCTCTTTGATGTAGATATTCCTGTTGTAGTAACTGGAGGACCTGAAAAGCTGGATATTCCATACCCCTACGTGGGAAATCTTGGAAGGAGGGCCCAGAGGTTGAGACACAGTGAGGAGAGACAGGCCTTAAAGAAGATGGTAGAAGAGATTACAAAGTTGATAAACAAGAAAAGAGAAGAGCTATCTTACGACCCTCCAATAGTCCCCCCAGTTGTACTTAAGGATATATTGGAGAAGGAAGTAGAAGATATATTCGGTATCTTATCTCCAATGCCCATAGTTACACAGTTAGATGGTTTAAGAGTAAAGTTAGATTATGACACCTATCATGAGAAGATAGAGAACGTCAAAGTTGGGAAATATCTTCTTAAAGATATAACTGAAGTTAGGAGATCTTACATGAAGAATTATATTCTGATTAAGATAAAACCAACATCGGAGGTTGTAGGATAGAAAAAAGGATGAAACAATTAAAAATAGATTATTATAATTGATATAATTATTATAAAAAGGACAGAATGAAATTCTATCCAATAAAAACTAATTTATAAAGTTTTTCTGTATAATAACTTAGACTGAATTTATAGAGCATAGATAAGGGGAGTTAATTGTTCTTTTAATCTTTTAATATCTATCCAACATAACGATAGGAGATAACTATGGAAAAGGATAATATAGTAGAAATACCTATTCCACCTGGGATTCCACAGTCTATTATATTCAGAGTTGTGGAAACCTGTGGTGTAGACTATAGGATAAAAAGGGATCCTGTATTAAATATGGAGTATCCTGTCCTGTCTGGATACCCAGAGCAAATAGAGGACGCTAAAAGATACTTGAAACTATTTACAGAGGTTAAACTGGTATTGAGGGATATTGCACTGTTAGGTAGGAGGTACAAAACTGTAGCTAAGATATACACAGAGGATGAGGAGTTAAGACATATTCTAAGTATAGTGTCCCAGGATATTGCAAATAGGAACTGGATAGAGTTATGTGAAGAGAAACCTATTAGTGGAGAGTGTGAAACCTTGGAGATTTGTGAGAAAAAGGTATATATATACGTTTAAGGGAGATTATGCACTACTCCATACTTGAATTGAAGTTGGAGAAAAGTAGTATAGTGATAGACAGAGGTTCACTGAAAACTAGAAGGAAATTCGTCTTCCTACTTGAGGAAGGGGATGTTCTATTGAGAGAAAAAGACAGGTTGCAGGTGCACGAAGAGGTTGAAGTGTTGGTTGATTACACCTATACCGAAGGAAGTAAGAGACCTAAAGAAATTATAGATATATACAAGATTGTGGAGATAGTTAAGAGGTAATTCTACTTTTAAGGTGTTTCTAATGGATGTGGAGGGAAAATCTGCTATAATTCATACCTTATGTGGTATGATATTTGGAACACTATCTAACTATGTATATAACTTAGGTCTTGGTATATTCAGTGGGATAGTAACCATGATCTTTCTAACTGCTGGACTTCTTATAGTGGGACATATTACGGCCCTAATACTTGGTAAAGATAGTTTAGATCAGAAACAGTGGCTTGGATGTGGGGTGACACCTTATTTTTTTACCGCTATAGTATTTTGGATACTAGCGTATAATGGAGTATTCTCCAGGATTTGGTGATGTGATGGTGGAAAAAGTTTATGGTGTAGGAGTAGGACCGGGAGATAAGGAATTATTAACGTTGAAAGCGGTAAAAGTGTTAAAAAAAGTGGATAAAATATTTATTCCAGTATCTAAGGAAGGTAGATCTTCCTTAGCCTACGATATTGTAAAAGATATTGTAGAGGGAAAACCTGTAGAGGAATTATTATTTCCAATGATAAAAAATCAGGAGTGTTTAAAGATATATCATGAGAGGGCTTTTGAGAACATCAAGAGTGCTCAAGGAGAGGTGGCGGTAATTACTATAGGAGATCCCACTTTATATAGTACCTTCTCCTACCTGTGGAGACTGTTAAAGAGGGACAACATCCCAGTGGAGATTGTAAATGGGATACCTTCTCCCTTTGCCTGTGCAGGGAGGTTGAATATACCTTTAGTTGAAGGAAGAGAGAAGTTAGTTATACTACCGAGAGGTGAAGATTTAGAGAGATATCTAGGGCTATTCGACACCATTGTGGTTATGAAGACGAAGAGATTGGGAGAGATACTGAAGAGAATATTAGGTAAGGAGGAAAGGGATAAATACTTAGTAGGGGTGGTAAGTAAAGGTTTTTGGGAAGATGAAAATATACAGTGGGGAAAGATTGAGGAGATAGACTTTGAAGATATCAACCACTATCTATCCTTGGCTATAATTAAAAGGGTTGATAGGGAAGATATATAGGGATGTTATGATTGTAAGGAGTGCAAAACTATCTCACAAAAACAAAGTATCAGAGGGGCTGGAGAGATTCTCCAATATTAAAATAGTAGGTTATCACTTTGAAGATGAAAAATACCTAGAAGAAGACTACGATACCTTTATATGGACTAAGGAGATATTGGAACCTTCTGAGATAAAGACATGGGAGGAAACAATATTAAAAGAGATGGAGAAAGGTAAAAACATATACAATATGGCTAGGCTCTACAGAATAGCTGATAATCATAGATTAGTATTTACTGCAGAAGAGTACGGTATCGAATACTTCGACTCTTCAGACCCTCAAGCATTCCAGAGATATATATATTATGCTAAGTTAGGGTTGGAGAAAATACGTGGGAAGGTAATAACTGTAATGGGCACTGGAAGGAAAAGTGGTAAATTTACAACATCTCTTATTTTAAAGAGGGAACTTGGTAGATACTTCGAGGTAGGTGGTGTAGGTACTGAGCCTCACTCAAAACTCTGTAATATGGAGGAGATGGTGATCCCACAAGTTATACCCCTGTGTCATGTTGCTTCTACTATTTTCGGTGCCATTAAAAAGGTGGATTTAAAGGATAAAGATGTTATATTGGTGTCCAGTCAAACTGGAATATTTTCAGATCCCTTAGAGGTGGGAACTGGTAGAGGAGGAGGTGTTGTAAGCTTATCTATTCTTTATGGTTCAAAACCGGATTATATAATACTTGCATCTAATACCTTAAATGTAGAGGAGATAGAACGCCATATAAAGGTTTTGGAAATGTTAAGTAATAAGAAGGTAATAGGGATTACTATAAATGGAAGGAGATTTAAAAACTTAGGTGAAAATTACAGAGAGATACTGGATAAGATCTCCAAAAGGTTGAATATTCCAGTAGTAGATGTGGTAAAAAGGACATATTTAGAGGAGTTTATAGATGAGTATATCTGTAATATTTTATAATAATATTATTAAATACATAAAAAAGAGTAGGACATATAAAAAGTAGAAATTCTCTTATATATTACTTTTTTAGAGAGGACACTTAATCTGTTAGTTTTACGGTAATTCTGTTAATACTTTTTAAATTTTTTTGATTTTTAAATAATCTAAAAAATAAAATTAAGTAATATAATTATTAATTAATTACTATCTCTACCCTAATATCCTAAAATAAAATAAGCAATAGATAGAAATCACTATTAATTATTATTAATTATTATTTATCTAACTACTACATAATTCCTTGCTTTTTAATATCTGTAATTATTCCTCATTGGTAAGATCAAATATAGTGAAAACGTGAAACTATGAAAATAGGTATATTAAGTGAAAGTAGGGACTGGGTTACCTACGAATTGGAAAGAACAATGAATGAACTTAACATTACACCTGTATATATTAAGCCTTCTGGGATCACATCCTATATAGGTATGGATATAAAATTTGAATATAGAAGAAAGGATGTTCTCGATCTCGATGCCATATTCGTTAGAAACCTTGGAGATATAAATAATTACTACAGATACGATATTATTAAGTACATTGAACATTATATTCCAGTTATAAATCCTTCTGAGGCTTTGGAAAACTGTGGGAATAAGTTTAAAACCTCTGCACTTTTGGATATTTACAGTGTACCTCATCCTAAGACAGTTGTTACTGAAGATATACATAAAGCTATGACATGGATAGAGAAATTCAACGACTGTGTTTTAAAACCTATATTTGGAAATGGTGGAGAAGGCATATACAGGTTAAAAAATAAATCTCTTATAACCAGGTTAAATCTTCTAAACGAGTATAAAAATAGATACGGAGTAATATATCTCCAAGAGTTTATAAACACACCTGGGGAGGAGTACAGGGATATCAGGGCTTTTGTTGTAGGAGATGAAGTTGTTGCAGCTATGTATCGTGTCTCCGACAACTGGATAACTAATATACGCCAAAATGGGAGAGCCGAGAGATGTGAAGTTACACCCGAGATAGAAGATATAGCATTAAAAGCCAAAAAAGCTCTGGGGATACTCTACGGTGGCGTGGATATCATAGAAGATGAAAATGGAAATTTAAAGGTGTTGGAAGTAAATGGAGCACCTTCCTGGGAGGCTCTTTCGAAGGTTTCTAAGGTGGATATAACAAGGTGTTTGGTGGAGTATATTTTAAGTATTATATAAATCCTCAATCCCATCAAAAATCTTAATATAACTCTTAATCCCTATCATAAGATCTGATAAAAAATGATATGACAAAAATGATAAAAAAATCGTTTTAAAAATAAAAATAAAAAAAATAAAAATAAATGATTTTCCTGTCCTTAACATTGAAGAAATAGGAATTCTCTGAATATCCTGTCGTAGTTTCCACCTTATAGTGAGCACTAAAAAGAGATTATCAATTCTACTTTTTGGGGCTTTTTTTACTTTTTATTTTTATTTTAATTATCTATTTTAACTTATCATTTTTTTATCATTATTTTTATCGTTATTATTTTTATTTATTTTATTCATAAATTAAGTTCCTTCTCTCCAATCACTTAGGTATCTTCTCTGTTCCGGAGTTAATTCATCGATCTCGATACCCATAGATCTTAACTTTAAGGAAGCTATCCGTAGGTCCTGCTCATACGGTATATTATATACTCTGTTCTCCAATTTCTCATGATTTTCCTTAAGGAACTTGGCACTTAAAGCCTGATTTGCAAAACTCATATCCATAACTTCACAGGGATGTCCATCCCCACATACGAGATTAACCAACCTACCCTCTCCAAGCAGGTAGAGTTTTTTATTCCCTAGGTCATACTCCTCTATGTTTTTTCTAACTTTTCTAACAGACTTAGAAATACTCTTAAGATCCTCTTTACTGATCTCGTTGTCAAAGTGCCCTGCATTTGCAAGAATGGCTCCATCCTTCATAACCAACATATGTTCAGCCCTAATTACGTCCTTACATCCAGTTGTGGTAATAAATATATCCCCTATCTTAGCAGCCTCCTCCATCTTCATGACTCTATAACCATCTAACCTGGCTTCCAAGGCCCTTATAGGATTGACCTCAGTTACTATAACATTTGCACCCATTCCAGCAGCCCTCATTGCAACTCCTCTACCGCACCAACCGTATCCAGCAACTACTACATTCTTTCCGGCGATTAGTAGATTTGTAGTTCTTATAATACCGTCCATGACACTCTGTCCTGTTCCATACCTGTTGTCAAATAAGTGTTTTGTGTAGGCATCATTTACATTTATAACTGGAAATTTTAATACTCCCTCCTCAGCCATTGCCTTTAATCTTATAACTCCAGTTGTAGTCTCCTCACAACCCCCCATTATCTTATCTAGAAGTTCCCGTCTCTCTCTATGTAGTAGAAATATAAGATCCGCCCCATCGTCTATAATTATATCAGGCTCATGATCTAATACCTTATGTAAGTTTTCGTAATATTCTTCCCTTGTTTCTCCTCTCCAAGCATATACATTCATCCCCTTCTTTACGCAGGCAGCAGCTACATCGTCCTGGGTAGATAGAGGATTACATCCCGTAATTGCTATCTCCGCTCCTCCCTCCATTAAGGTTTCGGCAAGTACGGCAGTTTTTGCTTCCAGATGTAATGCCATCCCTATGGTAATCCCCTTAAAGGGTTTTTCATTCTTAAACTCCTCTCTTATAAGGTTTAAAACTGGCATATGTTTTCTGGCCCATTCTATTTTCAACTCTCCCTCAGGATATAGATTTATATCCCTAATTTTACTCATCCTTTCACCTACTTCTCCAATTCCTCGTGAAGTACCTTAATAATATCCTTTGAACTGATAACTCCCACTATTTTATCCTCCCTAAGTTCAGATACTACATAGAGATGGTGTATTCTATTTTCCACCATGATAGCAGCAGCCTTTTCTAAAGGTGTCAAAGGATTTACTGTGATGATCTTACTGACCATTACGTCCTCAGCCTTTAAGTTATCTATATCTTTTGTGTAATACTTCAGCACATCTAAACTTGTTATAATTCCCCAGTAGGTACCTTCTCTATCTGTCACTACTACAGAAGATATACTGTTTTCACCCATGGTTTTTATTACCTCCCTTAGAGGAGTATCTAAGAACACTTCATATATCCCCCTATTCATTATGTCTCTAACAACATACTTTGATATCAATTTATCACCTTAGTAGTACTATGTTATAATTAATAACTATAACAACATACTTTGATATCAATTTATCACCTTAGTAGTACTATGTTATAATTAATAACTATTTATCCTATATATAAAAAATATTAAAACCATAATCTCTATTAAAATCCTGAGAAATATTAATGATTATTACATTATTATATTATTAAGAATAATAAAAATTAGTAAAAAAATATTTGAAAAAATATATTCCTTGCTTATAGTTTAGAAATTAAGGTTTATCGGAATTTATTGATCTCCAAAGAAGTGATCTATTCGTACCTGTTTCTTTTTCTCATTTTTAAATAGGCTGTCTATACTTTCTCTAATTAACTCTAATCTCTGTTTTATGTAGTCACTTGCGTTGTAATCCTGAGCCATCTTCTGGGAGACATCCATATACTTTTCAACAGCTCCCTTGGACACTGTTAATATTAACTTACTACCACACTTAGGACATACTCCCCTCAAAGGTATTCTTCTGTACTTTGCACCACATTTACATCTCACTCCCTGCCGTGAAAATGCCTTTAGATTTCCAATTAGATCTGGAATAAAATGGGATTGTATTACCTTCTCCGCCACATCCTTTTCATCGGTAGCTCTTATCTTCTTTGCAACTTTCAACTGGGCTTCAGTCTTTTCAAGCATAGTATCCAACGTTTTATACGTACAGACGAAAGGTCCATTGTCTATCCTACTTGTCTCATGGGTGTAGCCAAGTCCCTCGTACTGGGAAGGGGTGCCAAGCCTATCTTCTACAGTTTCTATAAGATCCTTAATCTCCTTTGGAGAGGGCATATCAAGAGATCCCTCGTAGAACTCTAGTGGATACTCCCATACAACATCCATATTGTGGACTTCACCATCTACCTCCTTTGGATCCAGGATGGTGGTCAATACTAAGGGTGCATCCATTTGCCCTCCTCTTTTCTCAGGAAGATAGACCTTAGAGAAGTTTAGGAAAGCATCCAATAGTAGGAATATACTGTCTTCATCTCCGTCGCATTGATGGGTTAGTATGTTAGAATTTACAATGATGTTGTGATATTTCCTGGCCTTTAAGGAATAGACATGTCCCTCATGTCTCAAGATATCTATACTCTTAACTTCTAGTATCCAGCCGAAGTTATTTCCTTCCTTACTGTTGTATATCTTTTCGATATCTTCGTTCTTTAAAAGTAATCCTTTACCATCCTCCAAGAATGTACCTGAGATACCAAACTTTGAATTTAGGAGGGTATCTATATCTCCCAGTAGATTTCCATCCCCCTTTAACAGTATTCCTTCCTTATTTTTCTTTCCTGAAACTTTAATATAGGTTGTAATAAACGTTTTAACGTATTCCCTTGATAATCCATACATGAAGGATGGCACTTTACCCTTTTCTACTTCTAATACTTTAAACAATTCTTTTATACTCTGATCAGGATGAGATACTGTATTTTCATCAGATCCTAAGAAATGTCCTAACAACTCCATCAAACAGTCTATATCTACATCTTTTAAAACCTCTGGTGTTCCTTCCCCCAGGTTATTCAACTTCGGAACAAATATAAGATCTCCCTCTTTAACTTCCATTGCCTTCTTCTCTATAAACTCATCCCTATCTTTATCGTATATAATTACAGGATGATCTGATGTGGTTTTAAAGGATCTTCTATCTTGGAGGTTTATACTTATTAAGTAATTTGGAGAAGGTATTTTTAATACTTCCTCTATCTCTGTAAGCACTACTCTTCTATTCACTGTATCGAAGGAATACACCTGTATCCTGATATTATTCCTTGGGAATCTTCTAATATAAGCCCCATTCTCGTAGTACTCCCCTCTCTCATCGTATAGGTTAAATAACTCCTCTATATCTATCCTCTTCACTTTACCATCTATATTAACCAGTACCTTAGTATCTCCTGGAAAGCAGTTCCTTCTCTTGGAGGCGTGGAAGTAAGGATGTGCATAACCTACATTTGCATTACAGTATCCAATAATCCTACCTACCATACCTGCAGAGGTGTGAGGTGCCATTCCAACTACCAAGTGTCCTATTAGATCTTCTTTACTTTTTACGTTGTAGAATCTCTCCACCTTGTAGAATTTCTCAAGTAGATCGTCTATGAATTTGGCAGCACTTACAAAGTATTCTGCACAGGCCTTTGGGATGATTATATCCTGCACCTTTAACTCTACTATCTGATCTTCCCTCTCTAAAGGATTGCCGTAGATATCCTTCTCATAACCCAACTCCTTTAACTTCTTCACAGAGACGTTTATCTCATAGGGTTTAAAGTGGGTTAATGGTACATCTGTACAGTCAAACCTTAAGGTACCATCTTTAAATACATACACTTTATTTATAGCCCTGAGTATTCCCTTTTCCAGTGGTTCAACTATCTTTCTCTTAGAGGTCATTCCCTTGATACACTTCACATCTCCAACTTTACCCAATCTAAGATTCTCCAGAGCTTTTTTCCAGTACTCTTTCAGTGGCGCCTCTATTCTCCTAGGACCGGAAAGATCTACAGAGGTTCCACAGAAGGGACATTTTCTATATAGACTTATTTTTCCACAGTTTGGACACTCTCCATAGGATACCTCTACAATATCCGTATTTCTCTCCTCCACTGCCTTGTTGATTAGTCTAACATTTCCTCCCGCATTACCTATTGGAAAGAGACTATTTACTGGAGGTTTCATCTTCCTAGGTGCAGCCTTTTCCGGCCTTCCCATACGGGCTCCTATATAGACGTATGCCTTTCTTCTAATCTCGAAAGGTGCAAGAAGGTTTATAAGGTGCATGCTGTTCTTAGCCTTTTTCATTAGATCCTGAATATCTTCTATCAGATCCTTTTTATCCTCTATGTCGTATCCTAAGGAGTAAAGTAGAGGATAGTAGTCTTCTATCTCGATGTATCTCTCTCCACCCTTTCTAACAACTTTATGACAACATCCAATTAACTCCAATATTCTTTTACCTCTATCTCCCTCTTTATAAGATACAACCCAGAGATCCTTAGATTCCTTTATCTTTACATTCCCCTTTAGTAGAAAATTCCTAAGGAGTACTATATCCTCTTTGGATACCTCATGCCAGTAGTAAGTAAATCTTGGATGTAGAGGTGTCCCAGTCCTTATTGCAAACTTTACAGCCTCCTTATGATCTGGATTTTTTATGAAATCTTCACTGTATTCTACACCTTTAGATATAAGGATCTTCTCGTACCACTCCTCACACCAACTACTTGGGAGTATAGGATGGTTGTTTTCAAGAAAATCCCCATAATTTACAAGGATATCTCCTAAGAACAGAATCTCTTCCACCTGATCCCTGTATTTTATAGCATCCTCTACAGTGTTTATCTGTATCACATCACCATTCTTTAGTTTTACAATAGGACCCTCTATACTATCCACTGGAACTGCACAGGTTGCCTTTCCAGGCCTTTCAGTCTTTAACTGAGTACCTACTGCTATAAATTCATCCACTAAGTACATAAGGGCAGGATGGAAGCCGTCAGTTGCAAACCCTGTATTCCTACTTCTCCCGTATCTTAACCTGAATCCTCCAGATCTAGATGGATGGGCAAAGACTGGTCTACCTGCAATAACTTCTCCTATATACTTTGTAATCGCTTCAATCTTCACATCTTCGTATAACCTCCCTTTAGGATCTTTAACTGCTTTTTTATCCTCCTTTTCTTCTTCCCTGTCCTCTTCCCCTTTTTTACCCTTCAACTCCTTTAACCACTCCCACCCCTCAATACCTAACTTATCCACATGTCTAAGGATCTTTGGAGCCTTTAAAAGAACCCCCTCTACAAGTACGAGGAGAGCACCTCCTCTCAGTTGATTTGTTTCCACCCTCTCTAGATCTCTGTGTCCACTAACCTCTACATCATCTGTAGCTTCTCCAGTTATCTCTATGGGTATATTTCTAACTGCAATTCTAATCTCCTCAGCACTTGGAGAGTATTGAAAAGTACCTACTTCAGACTGATAGAGATCTACCTCCTCTACATACCTCTCTATCTCATCTTCAGTTGGGATGTATCTATTTAATCCTAAGGTCTTTCTAACGTAATCCCCAACAAGTACTGCCAACGCCTGTGCAGTACCTCCTGCACTTCTAATAGGCCCTGCGAAGTATATAGCCAAGTACTCACTACTGTCTTTATTCTTCTTTATCTTCACATGGGCGATACCTTCCAGAGGAGCAGCTACTATACCCTCTGTTAGAATAGCTAAGGCAGTTCTTATAGCCTGCTCTGCCAACTTCTCCTTAGATTCACCCTTACCAAATTTACCTTCTACTATCTCCTTGGCTATCTGTAGAGCTGCAGGTTCCTTACCGTATTCGTTTACTAGCTCTCTGATCCTATTGGCCACCCCCTTTGGACCCACCAATCCCTCTACTCTATCCGCCATATCTCTTGCCAGTGGTATCTCCACGTGATCCATAGGATCGTAACCTTTTCTTCTACACTCTTCTGCTATCTCGTATATCCTCTTTACCTCCTTTAGGATACTCTCAAAATAAGATTCCATCTCCTTAGAAGCCTTTACATGGAGCATAGTCCCACTTAGTGTGTAAATTTCGGTTAAATAGGATAAAAGAATGTAATTAGATACTGGTTCGTAACATCCATCTTGTTGTGTTTCTCTTTTCTCCTTAAGTGATAAAAAATTTTTTATACTTTCTGGTGGTTTATAGTATTAACATTATAGACAGAAAAAGTTTTAAATATTTTTCTACCGACAGGATATTATGGGAAGGAAGAAGCCCAACTGTTTATAAAAGTCATGATCACCATTTATCTATCTTTAAAAAAGACTGTTTTCTTGCAATAAAATCTCAGAAGGGGATATATTGAAGGAAAGAACCTTTGTAATGTTAAAACCAGATACTGTCAGAAGGAAGTTAATAGGAAGAATTATTCAGCGTTTTGAGGATAAGAGATTAGAGATAGTAGAGATGAAAATGTTAAAAATACCGAAGGAGTTGGCAGAGAAACTTTATGAGGAGCATAAGAACAAAGATTTTTTTAAAAGTTTAGTTGATTTTATTACATCGGGTAGGGTTGTTGTAATGGTTATCGAGGGAGAAAATGCTATATCTGTAGTTAGAAAAATGATAGGAAAGACTAATCCATTAGAGGCAGAGATGGGAACAATAAGGGGGGACTTTGGATACTCCACACCAGACAACCTAGTACATGCTTCAGATTCTCAGGAAAGTGCTAAGAGAGAGATGCAGTTGTTTTTTGGGAAGTAACTTTATTTTAGAGCAGTATAATATACTATTTATTTCTACAACCTTTTTTCCGATATTCAAATAATTTTAAAGAAAGTCAAAATCCTTTACTGGTAGGGTTCTATATTATGATTTTTAGAATTAATACATCTTTTAAGGAAAAGAATTAAGGAGGATTTGTCTCTTATCTTAATGTTTAGAATCTCCAGAAAATAATTAATAAAATAAGATAAAAATAAAAAATATAGATATATTCCCTTCTACTTCCGAAGATTGGAAAAAGAGCTCTCCGGACGTCCCAACTATAAAGATAGGATAATCTTATATCACGACAGATTTTACAATAATTTTTATTATCTCTTTTATTGACTACTGTAATAACAAATTCTTTACAAAATCCTTCTTTTTAATAGCCTCCCTACAGGCCTCTTCTATTTTTCTCTTCATACGTTCAAATTCTTCCTTCTCAGGTTTCATCATATCCACAACCTTCTTTACAGGTGTGTAGGGAGACTCCCTAAACCCTGGAATAAGAGGTATCTTCCTATCTCCATCTATAACATAACTTCCCTCTCCTTCCTTTACTTCCCCTACTATCTTAGCACCAGTTTTTTTCATTATCTCATCTGCATATTCCTCGGGAGTTATTATCAACAGACTGTCTATGGAGACTCCTAAGGGATCTATATTTAACTTTTTCAACATCTCTAATACCTTGGGATTTATAACATCAATTACTTTATCCATATAGAACTCCAAGGAAACGTTAGCAGATCTTGAGATCTCATAGGCATCCCCTCTAAGTCCTCCATTTGTCACATCTGTCATAACATGAATATACTTCAGTAGATCATTCTCAAATATCTTTTTACATGCTTTCAAAAAATCTATATTGAGAGTTTCATAAACTACTGAGAACATCCCATGGTATATGGCAGTTGTTGCTATGGTGCCTCCTCCACTTCCCTTAGTCATAAGTATCAAATCTCCAACCTTGGCTCTCTTTCTTGCAGTGGGAGTGTCACCTTTTATAACTCCAATAGCTCCCACTGCACTTACCATCCTCTCCCCTAATACCATATCTCCTCCTACCCTAAGAGTACTTCCTGCAACCAGTGGCACCCCTATACTTTCAGATACTGCACATATACCTGCTGTAAAGTCCAGTATCTTGGACACATCTCCATCATCTGCCAGATGGACATCACTTATAAGGGCAACAGGTTCTGCACCCATTACATACACATCCCTTAGACATGCTCTTGTCACATGAAAACCTGCTAAGAAGGGAAATTCACTTAACCTGGAGTGGGTGCCGTCCACTGTAGCCACTATATACCTACCCTCTGCCTCCACAACTCCACCGTCATCCTGATCCCTACTATCTACAACTGCCCTCTGATTTGTACTCTCGATAATCTTCCCTATCTGCTGATGTAAGAAAAAATCACCTTCTCCCCTACTACCTCCACCTATCCCCCCCATAGTAACTCCAGATCTCTTGTATTCCAGAAGATACTTCAGTTTTGAGTCTTCAATATCTTTATAAGATTCTACAGTTTTTACCTCCTTTAGAACTGCCTCAACGAATTCCCTCGCCACTTTTCTATCTATTCTTTTAAATTCTGTAACTATTTTAACACCTTCTTCGATAATAACATCCTCAGGTATATTCTTCCTTAGACACCTTCTTACAAATTCTTCTATATCCATGATGTCACCAATATTTTAGTATGATAGAAAAAATTGAGATAGTAATTGAAAAATAATAAAAAATTTAGAAACTATTGTTTATTTTAAATCTAGTTTTTTTAAGATTCCCTCTTCCATTTTAATACTTTTTTCTATAATTTCATTATATTTTTTATCTTTTTTGATAGAATTAAAAATATATCAAAAATAGTGATTAAATATGATATACGACTTTAGAAGGGAAAAGAAGTATGGATACACCACAGGTGCCTGTGCTGCAGCAGGAGCTTATTCTGGTATTTACTATCTAAAGAAAGGTGTAAAGTTGGATTATGTGAAGATAGAGAACGATAAGGGAGATATACTTATAATACCTGTGGAGAAGATAGAAGGAGATATTCCCTCCAGAAGTGCCACAGTTACTGTTAGGAAATTTGCAGGTGAAGATATAGATATTACAGATGGGGTGGAAGTTATCGTTGATACCAAGATTGTAAAGTGGAAAGGGGGAGAGAGAATTAAAATAGTAGGTGGAAAAGGTGTAGGTGTTGTTACAAAGGAGGGATTACAGGTTAAAAAAGGAGATTGGGCTATAAATCCAAAACCTCGAGAACTTATCATTAGAAATATAACCCCTCTTCTCGATAGAGATGAAGGAGCTATAGTGAAAATCTCCGTTCCCAGAGGTGAAGAGTTGTATAAAAAAACACTTAATCCTAAACTTGGTATAGTAGGAGGTATATCTATCCTTGGAACTACAGGTATAGTCAGGCCCATGTCCAATGAGGCTTATAGAGAGTCGTTAGTGCCACAGATAGATATTGCCCTGGCGAAGAATCACAAGATGTTGGTATATACGCCTGGAAATATAGGGACGAACTATGCAAGGAAACTCCTAAATGTAGATGAAGATCAGATAGTAGAAGTTTCCAACTTCTGGGATTTTATGATAGATAAGGCAGAGGAGAAAGGTGTTGAAGATATACTTATATTTGGACATGCTGGGAAGATCGTGAAACTTGCTGGAGGCATATACAATACCCACTCTAAGGTTGCAGATGGAAGGAACGAAATATTAACAGCCTACAGTTCTCTGTACATAGAGAGCAAGGATATTTTAAGAGAGATACTTTACGGAAATACTACAGAAGAGATCATAGATATCCTAAGAAGAAAAAGGGTCCTTCATAATGTGTTTAACGATATAGCGAGGAGAGTTGTTGAGAGGGCCAAGAATAGGTGGAGGAAGATAAACTTCAGTTGTATTATAATAGATATGAGAGGAAATATCTTAGGTAGTTTTATGGAAGATAGATTTTTACCACTGTTAAAGTAAAAAACACTTATTATTTTTCATATATTTCCTTACGCACTTCTATTTATATAGATAGCCAGTATATCTAAGATCTTGAATAAAAATTGAATAAAAATTAAAACAAATAAAATTTAAAAAAAAAATAAATTATAAAATAAAAAAATAGAAACTCTTAAAAAAGATTAACGGAAATCCTGCAGTACTTCCTTTAGTGCATTTGAGAATAGGGGATTTTCTAAAAATTGATAAACTCCGATTTATCTTTACTTTTAGTTTAAAAATTGTGTCTATGAAATTAAAAATATCAATACTTAACAGTAATTTAATATACAAATAAAAGCAAATATAATCCTCCTCTAGGTTACATTAATACTGGAGAACTATAACGGAAATTCTGGTAAAACCTTTTTCTTAAATTTTTTTTTATTTTACTTCTTTTTATTATTATTTTTGTTATTTTTACTCTAATTGTTTATATTATTTCTAAAATGAAACCAGAGTTATTTTTTTATTAGGCTGGGATTCATTCTTAAATTAGATATCAAATTATCTGTACTATACTAACTCCTCTACAGGAATTAACTCACTGTACTCTACAACCCCATGAAGGGCTGAAACTTCTACTGGTATACCCCTACTTTTAAGTATAGCGAAGGGATTCATACCTCCAAAACATATATATCCAAACATATTTTTTTCAACTTTAACCCCACATACGTCGTTATTAGGTTTTCCTACCTTGTATATACCTTTCCAATTTAGATATTTCACTATCTCTATTAACTTCTCCCGACCAACCATTGGGGCTTTTCTAACACCTGATAATACTGTATTTTCACCATCTACCCTGTTAAGAAATATCTCATGGGGATCTAAGGATGTACCATCATAGGAGATGATCTCTATAAACCTATCCTTCGAGAGTTCCAATATACCTCCGCAATATGGAATCACGGGAATACCGTGTTTTATAAGTATTCCATCCACTGTAGAAGAACATATAGTGGACATTATTAATCTATCTCCCCTATGTTCAAAACCCACCCTGTCAGATACCATAATCCCCATCTTATAACATCTATCAAGCGCTTCTAACACTTCATCTTCATACTTCCTATTTATACAACACCTATTTACTAAAACCTTACCCTTTCTATCTTCTATACTGTAATCCACCTTATGTACCATAGAAAGCATCTTGGAGAACACTGATACTATCTTAACTTTCCCCTTCTTCTTCACAGGCTTTAAATGTTTTTTACTTACCGTTTTTACATTGGAAATATCTATAATATCACTTGCTGCACTGATCTTAACTGGATATCCCATTTCCACTAAGGGACATATGGGAGACAACCCCCCCACAAGGGCTATCCCTACCTCACCATCGTTTAAACTTAACCCTAATACATTCTCCTCCCCATAACTGAGTATCCCATTGAGTTTATCCTCTTTTATAATGTTTTCAAATCTATCTAAGGTTGTCTTTGGAATAATCCTGAAGTTTGCAGGTAGGTGTCCTTCTCCATTCTCTATAATCCCCATTACATCTGTCTTTCCCCTTGTTATAAATGCTTCTAAGGGATCTATAGATGACTTACTGAAATCTATAACCCCCTCAAATGCCACAGGCTCGTAGTCTTCGAATTTAACTATTCCTCCATATTTTATTATAGGATATATCCCTTCCTTCATAAGATAGTTATCGAAGGTTATGGAACATAGGGTTTCAACTGTGATAGAACTCTTATTTCTCCTGATATTTATAAAATCACCTATGGAGAAACCATTATCTACAACTTTCAACACTAACTCCTTAACCTCCGAGTAATTTCCCTCAATTACAGTCCTGTTGATTATAACACTCCTTGGGAAGTCTGACAAGTATATCTTCTCCAACATCTTGGAAAATACAAATCCTACTCTATAAGATATATTTGCCTTATTTAGCTCTTCTAATCCTTTCTCCGTTATAACTCTACCATAGTATCCTATCTTTTCAGTTAGATTTCTTTCATCTAATAGTTGAAGGTGATACCTAACAGCCCTTTCTCCTAACTCATAACCTCGTTTCTTAAGTTCATTTGCTATTATCTTAGCACCTACAGGCCTATCGTACTGGGCTAAGATATTCAGAATCTCTATAAGTTTATCATCTAAATTGTTTTCCAAGCTACCACCGTTGTAATTTTGATATATAAACAAAAAAATGTAAATTAAATTATTAATTAAATTATTATTTGATATAAAAATTAAAAAAAGTAATAAAAATACCTTACATACATTTTATCTAGACATTTTATCTAGAGATTATTTCGTTACTAAGTAGCAAGACAGTAGAAGTTTGATTATAGTGACCTATAGATCCTCCTAAAGTGCTTCCCTGCTCTCCATAGGTGTTAAATCCAATTACTGGAACTTCACCTACTAACTCTTTTATTATCTTGAGATCGTTTATTCCCTCTTTTTCAGTAAGTAAATATCTCAATATACAGTTAAATATAATAATTGCACCTATCTCTTCTGGATTTCCTGCATCCTGTATAGCATTAAGTATAGTTTTCTTAAAAGATTCGACGATATGTTCTTTGTCAGTATCCATGATAGTTAGATAACACCCTTTAGGCACTTCAGAGTAAAAGGTTATACTACCATCTGGATTTACATTTGCAGGACTTTTTATAATATACTCCCCATAAACATCTGAAGATTTAACACCTATAGGTGTCTGGGAAAATACTTCAGGGGTCAGTTCATCTACTCCAAGTAATTCCCTCATAACTTCAGAAGCAGGTCTATCATCTAATTCATAAACTACCCTCCCATTGGACTTGGTAACAACAGCACCTGCATCTGTGGGGTAGAAAGGATGGCCGTATCCAGTACCTATCTTTAGAGCACTACTCAAGGTAGCCACTACACCAGCATCCGTATATACACCGTTTCCAAACTGATAGGTTCTTTTAAACTTTAAGTCATCACCAGTGGATCCACCTATGATACAGTGGTTATATCCAACAGCTGATAATATTCCCTTTATAAATTCTTCTTCAACCCTTGCCAAACCATCTGGAATAATGATATTAATAAAAGGTTTCATCTTCAAAAGATCTAAACCCTTTTTCTTCATAAAGGCGATGGATATTACTGCAGATGCTGTAGGATTATCCTTTAAAGAGGCATAAGCTTTACTAATTGCCTCTCTTCCACATTCGAAGGGATTCTTAGATATCCCCTCACTTACACCAACACCAACTTTAAGGTAAGGACTTTTCAGTGTTATCACCGCTACAGTACCTTTCTGTGGTTTCTCAACTATACTGGAGAACTCCCCTGCAGTAGTTCCTCCTATGATATGAGAATCTTCAACTTTTTCTTTTATTTCCCTGTAAACCCAGTTAGGATCTAAGTCAGAGGATGCAAATACTATGGTTAAATCAGGTTTTCTACAACCCTCTAGAGCTTCTTCAATAGCTTCGGTAGGATCTGTGGATTGACCTATTCCAACTTCCAGTATTTTTCTTCTATCTGTTATCATGTTCAAAACCCTTTTATTTTATGTAATCTTTTATAAAACAACTTTTATAAATTTTAAATAAATATTTATAGATTTTACATTGATTTATCATTATATTCAAATTATATCTAATCTTCTTAAAATTTCACATACCTTACATATACCAGATGCAGAAGGATTACCACAGTATTTACATATACTTTTATCCTTTTCAAGGGGTAGGTACTTCACCAATCTCTCAAAACCTGCAACAATGGAGTACTTCTTCCCCGGATGTTTCTTCTCTAAGAGATTTAGTATCTCGGAGATCTCATTCCTATAGGATAGAGAGGAATATGGACAGGGTTCACTGTGGTATTTAATACCTACGAGATCTGCAAAGAGTTTTACCTCAATTTCTGGAATATACTTTAAAGGTTTGATCCTTCTGACAAATTTAGGATGCTCAATACTCTTCCCCAGTATAACCAATTTTTTAATATCTCCTTCTATATAATTCATCATTACTGCCTGGGCAACATCATCTAAGTTATGTCCTATTGCCAAGTAATTACAACTTCTCTCTAAAGCCATACTGTTTAATATTCTTCTTCTGATAATACCACAGAAAGTACAGGGATTTGCTGTAATATTTTTCTCCTTAGCCCTTTCTACTATACGGTCCAAGGTATATCCTATATGGTCTTCGAAGGTATCGATATAGTAAGGTATATCATACTTCTTACAGAATTCTACTGCTATTTTTATTCCTCTTTTTCTAAACCCCTCTATACCTTCGTCTACTATCAACCCAATAATCTCTGAGTTAGGTATTGGATCGTAGTATTCCCTCAGTAAATAGGCCATTACTAAACTGTCTTTTCCTCCACTTAGCCCCATACCAATTTTAACATTCTGCTTTATTATCTTTTTACCTAGCGTTTTCCTAACCTTCTTTTTTATATACTTTATAAAACATTCCCTACAGAACTTTAAACCTGAGTGACGCTGGTAGTAGATAGGTTCCTCTTCTTTACAGATACTACATACTTCCATGTTTATCCCTAAATGTTTCCGTTATCCAGAGTAACGGTCATGAATACTATTTATGCTATAATGACGATCTCTGAAATTTCTATAAAAGTAGTAATAATCTAAAGGTATGGATATAGTTTCATTATTTGTATGATTGTCTTTAATTGGGATCTTTATTATTTTTATAATCCTTATTATTCTTTTTAAAATAAAGTAAAAATAATAAAAGATGAATATTTTTAGTATTTATTTGGAAATTAAGTTCTTATTCTCTTATCTTTTTCGTTGTATATTATTCCCTTTTCTGTAATAATTCCAGTAATCAACTCAAAAGGCGTTATATCAAATGCGTAGTTGTAGGCTTTCACACCTTCAGGTGCTATCCTCCTTCCATCTATATAGAGCACCTCCTTCTCATCCCTTTCCTCAATTATAACATCCTCTATGGAGCTCTCGAAATCAAAGGTGGAAGTTGGAGAAGCTACATAGAAAGGTATATTGTGATACTTGGCGAGTACAGCTAAAGAGTAGGTACCTATTTTATTGAAAACTGTATAATCCCTTAAAACCCTATCTGCTCCAACTATAACCTTATCTATCATCCCTCTCTTCATCAAAAAACCTGCTGTGCTGTCAGTTATTATTTTTACAGGGATGCCTTCGTATTTTAACTCAAAGCTTGTTAATTTTGCCCCCTGTAATCTTGGCCTTGTTTCATCCACTATAACCTTTATATTTTTCCCCCTGTAGTGTGCAAATCTTATAACACTTAGGGCAGTACCATAAATAGAAGTTGCAAGGGCTCCAGCATTACAGTGAGTCAATATAGTATCTCCATCTTCAATAACTCTCTCCCCTATTTCACCTATCTTCTTACACGCTTCTCTATCTTCTTCATGGATAAGTTTAGCTTCACTGAGGATAGATCTATTATTATTGTAAGCCTTCATACACCTATCTAAGGCCCAGAATAGATTTACAGCAGTAGGTCTCGTATTTTTTAACCTATGATAAGCTTTTTCAATATCATCTCCTTTTATTTCTGCAAGTGCCATCCCGTAGGCTGCACTTATCCCTATCGCAGGAGCACCCCTTACAACCATATCTTCAATAGCAAAGGCCACATCTTCGTAGTTATTGCATATAAAGTACTCCAACTTATGGGGGAGTTTTCTCTGATCTATCAATATCAATTGACTGTTTTTATCATCCCATATTATAGGTTTTAAGGTGTCTCTTTCCATTCTATCCCTTTGTTGATGTTATAATAAGGAGAAATATAAAAATACTATCAAATCTGTTAGAAAAAAGAATAAACAACTTCGATAAGATTTAAAAATACAATATATAGGTGGAAAGTAAGATTAATAACTTATGTAATTTAGTTTGAAATAATTAATAATTAAAATAATATTTATTTAATTTTACATAATAAAAAGACGTTGATAATAGCAATAGGAACAATTCATTGGAATATTCATATTTATTGATATTCAGAATCGAAAGTTATATATACTACATACTGTGTATTATAGATACTGCTAAATTGAGTAGGTTGCGGTGCAGAGGTAGTCTAGCCCGGTAAGGCGTGGGACTGGAGATCCCATGGGGCTTTGCCCCGCGGGGGTTCAAATCCCCCCCTCTGCGCCATTTTTTTGTTTATTTTTTCTTTTTTATAAACACGACTATTTTTTGGAGGTGCTTATATTGACTCAGGGGGAATTTAGGTATAGATTGAGAATCTCTAAAACAGACATAGATGGAAATGCTCCCTTAGAGTATGCTTTACAGGATATTAAAGGTATAGGTAAAGCCATGGCTAAGGCTATAGTTAGAGTTGCAAAATTGGATGGACAGATGCGTGCAGGTTATCTAACTGATGAAGATGTTAAAAGAATAGAAGAAATTTTAAAAGATCCTGCAAAACACGGAATCCCATCCTGGATGTTCAACAGAAAGAGAGACCCTTATTCAGGAGAGGATAAACACCTTATAGAGAGTGATTGGATACTTGCAGTCCAACAGGATATAACTACTATGAAGAAAATCAAATGTTATAGAGGAATAAGACACGAGTTAGGTTTACCATGTAGAGGGCAGAGAACTAGAAGTACATTTAGAAGAGGTCCTACAGTTGGTGTTAGTAGGAAGAAGAAAAAGTAATGTAAGGTGAAAAGATGGGAGATCCTAGAAGGTTGAAAAAGAAGTACGATACCCCTAATCATCCCTGGATTGGAGAGAGGATTAAAAGGGAGAAAGAACTTTTAAACAAATACGGTCTTGTAAATAAGAGGGAACTTTGGAAGATGGAGACGATGTTGAGGAAGTTCAGAAGACAGGCTAGGAAGTTAATAAGTGATACTTCTAAACAGGGAGAGAAGGAAGCTAAGCAGTTGTTTAACATCCTAAGAAGATACGGAATATTAGTTAAGGAAAATCCAACGTTAGATGATGTCCTCTCACTGACCGTAGAAGATATACTGGAGAGAAGGTTACAGACTATAGTATTTAGAAAGGGACTGGCTAGGACTATAAAGCAAGCCAGACAATTTATAGTCCATAGACATATCGCCATTAAAGGTAGAAGGGTTACTGCACCTAGTTATTTAGTACCAGTTGACGAAGAAGATCACATTACCTATGCTCCAACTTCTCCATTAGCTTCCAAGGATCACCCTGAGAGGGTGAAAGTGGTAACTACTGAGGAGAGTAATTAAAAAATCGATAAGGTGGTAAGATGGGTGGAAGATGGGGGGTTGTCCATATCTATGCCTCCTACAACAACACTATAATACACGTTACAGATATAACAGGAGCAGAGACAATAGCTAGGATCTCTGGAGGTATGATTGTAAAGAACCAGAAGGATGAAGCTTCTCCATATGCAGCTATGCAGGCGGCATTTAAAATAGCAGAGATGATAAGGGAGAAAGGCATTGATAAGGTCCATATAAAGGTAAGGGCTCCTGGAGGCAGTGGTCCAAAGAACCCTGGACCTGGTGCCCAGGCAGCAATTAGGGCTTTAGCAAGAGCAGGGATACAGATCGGTAGGATAGAGGATGTAACACCAATACCTCACGATGGAACCACACCAAAGAAGAAATACAGGTAAAACACTTTTTTAACTTGGTGGCTTGGTGGTAATCTTGATAGATGATATCCAAAAGGAAAAAACACGAATAGGGGATATCCTCAGATTTAAATTAAAGGGGCCTATCTCCTTCTCCAACGCCCTAAGGAGAATAATGATATCTGAGGTACCTACATATGCTATCGAGTACGTATATGTCTATGAAAACACATCCTCTATGTACGACGAATTGATAGCCCATAGGTTGGGACTGATTCCAATAAAAGGAAAACCTCTTAGTGAGGATGAAGTTATTACCTTTACCCTCAATAAGGAAGGTCCCTGTACAGTATACTCGGGGGATTTAAAATCTGAAACAGGAGAAGTTGCATTTAAAAATATACCTATTGTTAAATTAAAGGAAGGGCAAAAATTAAAGTTGGAATGTGAAGCTGTGGTAGGTATAGGAAAGGTACATGCAAAATGGCAACCTTGTAACAGCATATACAAACAGATAGATGAAGAGGAAGTCGAGTTCTTAGTGGAATCTCATGGTAATATGGAACCAGAGGAAATACTAATTTCATCTATTGAGATATTAAAGAACAAAGCTGAAAAACTTTTAAAGGAGTTGGAAACACTTGAAAGATAAGGTGGGGTCTATGAGAGAACCTAAGGCAACTAACCCAAAGATCTTAAAATTGATAGAGACACTTAAATTTGAATCCTATAGGACTAATAGGAAGATCTGGAAAGATTTGGCAAGGAGACTATCAAAACCTGCGAGGAGGAGAGCAGAAGTTAATATAAGTAAGATAAATAGATATACAAAAGAGGGTGAGATTGTAGTTGTTCCAGGAAAGGTGTTAGGTGCTGGAAGATTGGACCATAAGGTAGTTGTTGCTGCACTCTCCTTCTCAGAAGGTGCTAAAAGGGCTATTGAAGAAGTAGGAGGGAGATGTATAACTATCGAGGAGTTGGTTAAAGAAAATCCTAAAGGTGTCCAGATAAGGATTATGTCATAAAGATTGAAACACAGGTGGAAGGTATGGTAGTTATAGACGCTAAAAATGCAGTGGCTGGAAGGTTGGCATCTTACGCTGCAAAATTGGCTCTTTCTGGAGAAGAAGTATTGATTATAAACGCAGAGAAAGCAATAATAACTGGAAATAGAGATTACATTTTTAAAAAATTTCTCCAAAGAAGACATAGGAAAAGTATAAGCAATCCAAGGAGGATGGGTCCAAAGTATCCAAGGAGACCTGATGAAATTCTTAGGAGAATGATAAGAGGGATGCTACCATACAAGAAAGCCAAAGGAAGGCAGGCATTTAAGAGGGTTAAGGTTACAGTAGGAACCCCAGAAGGTATAACACCAGATATCACCTATACAAAGATGCCAAATACTCATAAGTTTGTAACTATTGGAGAAATTAGTAGATTCTTAGGTGCTAAATTTTAAAGAGGTGATCCTGTGAAGATAGTACATACTGTAGGTAAAAGAAAAACTGCCATTGCAAGGGCTACTGTAAGGGAGGGAAAGGGTAGAATTAGGATAAACAAAATACCTATCGAACTCTTTGGACCGAAATATTTAAATATGAAGTTGATGGAACCTGTTATATTGGCAGGTGATGTAATCAAAACCATGGACATAGACATTACAGTTAAAGGAGGAGGGGTTGCTGGGCAGATAGATGCAGCAAGAACGGCCTTAGGTAAGGCTATCGTAGAATTTACAGGAGATATGGAGATAAAGAAGAAGTTCTTAGAGTACGACAGAACGTTGTTAGTCAGTGATGCAAGGAGAACTGAACCACACAAACCAAGTAGATCTACTAAGGGACCAAGAGCTAAGAGACAGAAATCTTACAGATAAATTTCTATTATTTTTTCGGTGATATTGTGGTGATGTTTCCCATTAGATGCTTTTCCTGTGGTTCTGTAATATCTGAGGTATATGAAGAGTATCGCTCACGGTTGTTAAAGGGAGAGAACCCCAAAGACATCCTCGATGACTTAGGGATTAAGAAGTACTGTTGTAGGAGGATGTTTATATCCCATAGGATAGAGGAAGATGGAAGAGAATTATTTGATGACATGATGGAACATGAATCCTACTAAGTTTTTCACGTGGGACTGTGGGGTAGCCTGGTCCATCCTGCGCGTCTGGGGGGCGCGCGACCCGAGTTCAAATCTCGGCAGTCCCACCATTTTTTTATTTTTTATCATGTTTAGCAGTATCTTTGGTGTTTTTTATGAGATATACCAGGTTTGAAAAAGCTAGACTCATTGGGGCTAGATCTCTACAGATCTCAGATGGGGCTTATTTAACCGTAGATACAGAGAGAGAGTCTTCCTTAGATATCGCAAAGGAGGAATTTGAAAAGGGAAAGATACCCTTAGTAGCAAAACCTAAAAAGAGAAACTAATTCTTTTTTTAATATAACTACTTAGAGGTAGATTTCTGTGGATGGAGAGATTCTAATAGAGAGGATCACTACAAAGAAAGTTTTTAAAAACTCCAAAATAGGAATTAAGATAACGACATTAACACCAGTTGGTATAGGATATCACATACTTCCAGTGGAAAATCCTGACTACGTCATATCTGATATCGAGAATATAATAGCACCAGAACTTGTTGGACACTCTGCATCGGATCAAGATCTTGTGGACTCTATAATATGTAGTACTCCAATAGAAGATACGGCTACAACTATGGGAGTTTCTCTAAGTGTCTCCCAGGCAGCAGCCAACGCCCTCGAATTACCACTGTTTAAATATATTGGAGGTGCTCTATCTACCCAGTTACCTCCTGTAGGCTGTCCTCTACTCTCGGACGGCGAGAGGGACCTTATAGTAATACCTATGACTGAATCCATAGAAGAGATGGTATATATTTACAAGAGAATATTAGAACACCTCTCCTTTACATATAAAAATACAGTTATAGATATAGAAGGGAGGTATAGGTGTAAAAATATTTTTGAGGAGATAGATAGATTTAAAGAGATAGTGTCTGAGGTATCTGAAGAAGAAGATGTTAAGATACTGGTAGGTGCCTCAGTAAAGGAAAATATAGAAGATGATAAGATATACGAAAGAATATCCGACTTAGATTATTTTGAAAGTCCTAAAATTGTAGAATTTGACGGTATTTTAACTACGGAGGGTATAGATGAGGTGGCAGACTTCTCAAAGGTAGAACCCTATACAGTAAGTACATTAAGTGAATTGTACTACTATGTAGAGTACATACTTGAAAGAGGGTTGGATCCTCTAATATCAGGTAACAATCCTACATTCTCACATATCGCAGTAGGTTTAAGAATACCTCTGATAAGGTGTAATATAAACTCTAATATTTTAAATGAACTGTGGGATATAGAAAGAGTACTAAATAACCCTTATATAAACAAATTTTAAATGAATAACTTCTCATAGACAAAAATCAGATGTTCTCTTTTAAATGGTTTTAAACTATAGCAAGAAGGAATGAGTTGTTAGTTTTTTGATTTCTATCTTTATGGACGGGGTTTTTTAAATAATCATTAAAATCACTTAATAATGACACATCAATAATCCCACTATTAAATACATTACTGTTGCTAATCATTAAATCATTAATATGTCATTAATTTATCACTGTAATATATATAGACTTTTTCACACAATCCTTCAGAAATATTTATATCATTACACCTTTAATCAATATTACTTCCTGAAAATGGTATTATCCTTTTAATAAAATCCATCATATAACCATTACTTTTTATCATCGCCAGATCTTTTTTGAAACAATATTTAATTAAATCAAAACCTTATGTATGACCATTTTTTTCTAACTCTCTTTTGGATGCTAATGTTATTATTCTTGCAACGTATATGACTATTACCATAATTATTCCTGGAATAATATCATTTAAAAATCCTGCTAATATAAATGGAAACATAATAATCCAACAATATTTGCTTACTAATATTTTATAAAATACATACAACAAATATGCTATTTCTAATATACCCAATAATATCGACAAAATTATTATCAATACCTGATTATGCAAATGTAATATCAACCATACTAACAAACATGCAATCACAAAGAATATCACTGTATACTTTATAAATCCCATATTTATCATCATCAAATTTATTAAATTTTCATTTTGTATTACATAAAACTAATTATATATATGTTTTTCATTACTATTACCACTCATAACCTATAATATTTCAAATCAAATTATATACTATTTTTTTAAAAAATACTTCATTTTTTACTCCTTTTATTTTCACTCTTTATGATCCTAAACAAAAATAATTTTAAAATAATAATTATTTATCACTACAATTACCATCACTTTCAAGAATATTATACTCAATACCATTCATTTTTTATAAGCATCACAATGTTTTTTAAATGGACAATATTCTACTAATAAAGATTATTATCAATATAAACTATAATTATAGTAAAAATGAAGGAGTAATTATTTTAATTATAATTAAGATTAAATATAATAAAAAATAACAGGTAAAAAATAACGGATTAACTTGGTGATATCTTGTATGGAGTGCTGGTATTAGAAGATGGGACTGTATTGAAAGGTAAAGGATTTGGTGCTGAAAAGGAGGTTTTAGGAGAACTTGTGTTTAACACAAGTATGACAGGATACGTTGAAGTACTTACAGATCCCTCTTACAAGGGGCAGATTGTTACTATGACCTACCCCCTTATTGGAAACTATGGAGTAGAAGAAAGGTGGTACGAGTCAGATGGTATTAAAGTGGAAGGTTTTGTTATAAAGAATCTAACTGGGAAAGAGTTAGATGATTTTTTAAAAGAGTACGATATCCCAGGTATTTACTATGTAGATACCAGATTTATAACTAGGAAAATCAGATCTAAGGGAGTTGTAAAGGCCTTCTTAAAAACCTCCTCTGAGCCTATAGATGATAAAGAGATTAAGAGATATATAGAGCTGGCAAAAGAACATAAGGATCTTTCGGAGATAGATCTCGTACCTATAGTGTCCACAAAGAAGGTTGTTGTCCACAGGGCTGAGAATGAAGTTGCCAGGTGTGTTCTCATAGACTGTGGAGTCAAGAAAAGTATTATCAGATGTCTCCTTGAGAGAGATTGTACAGTTATCCAGGTGCCTTACAACACACCTATAGAAAAAGTACTGAAATACAATCCAGACTTTGTACTGGTCTCCAACGGTCCTGGGGATCCTGTAGCAGTTAAAGAAACCGTGAAGACCGTGAAATCTCTTATAGGAAAAGTTCCTATTACAGGTATTTGCCTAGGCCATCAGATAATAACCTTAGCTCTAGGAGGGGAGACCTACAAGATGAAGTTTGGACATAGGGGAGGAAACCAACCTGTGAAGGATCTAAATAGGGATATGGTATATATTACATCTCAAAACCATGGTTATGCAACAAGGAGTGGAACACTACCTAAAGATATTACAGTGTGGAATATCAATCTGAACGACAACACCGTAGAGGGGTTGATATCCAAAGATAAGAATATCCTCTGTGTCCAGTACCATCCAGAAGGAGGTCCAGGACCTCATGATGCAAAGGGTCTCTTTGATGAAATGATAAAGTTAGGATTGGAGAAGAGTTTGTAATATATTATGATAATGAAAACGGTAGATAAAAAATGAATAAAATAAAAAAATAGAAACTCTTAAAAAAGATTAGCAAAAATCCTGCAGTACTTCCTTTAGTGCATTTGAGAAGAGGGGATTTTCTGAACATTGATAAACTCCGATTTATCTTTACTTTTAGTTTAAAAATTGTGTCTATGAAATTAAAAATATCAATACTTAACAGTAATTTAATATACAGATAAAAGCAAATATAATCCCTCCTCTAGGCTACATTAATACTGGAAAACTATAACGGAAATTCTGGTAAATCCTTTTTCTTAATTTTTTTTTATTTTACTTTTTATTGTTATTTTTGTTATTTTTAAATTAATTACAGTTATTAGTTTAAAAAAGTTACTATAATTCTTAATCTTTAACGGAAATGAACTTTTTTCTTAAAGGTTGCTGATAGAGTCTAAGATATTATAATCTTTTAAATCCATCCTTCTTTATAAGATACATATCCTCTATTCTAACTCCAAAATCTTCCAGGTATATACCTGGTTCAACAGTTATCACCATATTTTTCTTCAAGATTAAGTTCTTCTCTGCTTTTGAACTTATAGAAGGCTCTTCGTGGACATTTACACCTACACCATGTCCCAATGAGTGTATAAAGTATTTCTTATACTCCCCCATAGATTCTCTTGCCAACCTGTCCAACTCCCTTACTGAAGTGCCCTCTCTAAGGTGGTCCTCCACCTCTTCCTTTACATCACTGACTAACTGATGGATCTCCCTGTATCTTCTATCTTCCTTCAGTAGTATCGTCCTTGTAATATCTGAACAGTACCCCCTATAAACTGCTCCAATATCTATCAACACTATATTTTTAACAACGTCTTCAGAAGGCATACCATGAGGGAGTGTTGTTTTTCTATCTGATAGTACTATAGAGTCAAAGGCAGGTTTTATACTACCCATCTTCTTCATCATATACTCTATCTCTCCTGCCAACTCCATCTCTGTAATACCTTCCTTACTTAGACAGTCTATTCCATATTCTAGCGCCCTTTTACTAATCTTAGATGCTCTTTTGATAAACTCTATCTCTCTCTCTGTTTTTATACTCCTCATCTCCATCAACTTCCTAGATACTATCTTGTAGTCTTCAGGGAGATACTTGATGTACCTTAGTGGAAATGTCTCCTCAACACCATCACATCCTTTAATTACATCCTTTACACTTTTCATTAAGGAAATTTCTATCTTTCCATGTAATCCCTGGAAACTTCTATATTCTAACTTTGAAAGATGAAGTACAGTGCGTTCATTTTCTACATCGAAGGTTAGAAGGGAGTTGTGAGGTGGATACCTCTCTAAGAAGTAGTTTATATTTTCCCTACTTAACAGTATGCATCTCTTTATACCCTTCTCCTCTAAATACTCTAGAAAAGTTTTTATCTTATCCACAGTCTCACCAAAAAACCTATTAATAAGTGTATTTAACATTACAAACTTCAATATTCATCAATAAATAAAAATTTTATATTTAAAATGATTGCTAACAATAAATGCTAAAGATGCAAATATTAAAAAATATATACGGTAAATTTAATTCTTAGATATTTTGGCTCAATATCTCTAAGATCTGCTGAAATATGGATAAGTTAATTCTCGGAATAAGGATTGATTATTCTATCCTACATTTGTTAGATAAACTTAAGAATGGAAAGATTTAAATACCGACTACTTAAACAATATTTAAGGGACGTTCCCTAATAGAGATAAGGTTTGTATGTTAATTGGGATAAGGGAGTTGTGAATCCCCTACTCCTATCCATGAGGCCGAAATCGTAAAAAAGTCGGCTGAACGGAGGGAACTTTACTAACTGTTTTAGAGTAAGGTATTCATAAATAAAATTAAGATTATTGTCCAAAACAATAACACAGAGAGTATTGAATTGGTGATACGATGGGAGTATGGCAGGGTAGAAGCAGAAGAAAACCTTCAGGAGGTAAGTACAAGTTAGTTGTTAAGAAACGTAAAAGAGAAATGGGAAGAGAACCTACAGAAACTCTCTTAACAGATGAAGTTAGAATAAAAATGATAAGAACGAGAGGAGGGAATAGAAAAGTAAGACTACTGAGAACAAACTACGCCAATGTAATGGACCCTAAAAAAGGTATCTGTAAGAAGGTAGCAATATTGAATGTAGTGGAAAACGAGGCCAACAGACACTATATCAGAAGAAATATCATTACAAAGGGAGCAATTATTGAAACTGAAATTGGTAAAGCAAAGGTTACTTCAAGACCTGGGCAGGATGGTGTAGTTAATGCAGTTCTAATAGAGTAATTTATCTCTTTTTTATGAGATAACTAAGATTCTACTATTTTAAAATGAAGGGATTGGAAATCCTTTAAAAATCTCTTTTTTTCTTCTTACTAAGAAATATTGAGTCTATTTTAGGTTTAACCATGAAATTTTGATTAATTGTTGTAACTCTAGTTCCCATCAAAGTAGATTATAACCATAAAATTAAATAATAATTAAGGGTATTTTCCCTGTTTAGAATTTTATTATTTATTATACATATTGTAGTTCTAAATTAGCAATAATAGCTAGAGAATACCTTCCTCCAACGTATACTCTTAATAATTTGGAAAAGTATGAAGAAGCAATAAAATACTATGATAAAGCGAGTATGAAAAGAGAATAATGAATACAACATTTGGTCAGGGTCTATGAGCCTGTGGTGATAGGAGAAATTTTTCGCTGGTTTAATAAAAATAGGGGAGATTATTATTTGTTAGAGAGATTGCCAGGGCAAGATAAAATAATATTAAAAAATAAAAATAAATAAAAAATATAATTAAAATTATTTTAAAATAAAAAATAATAAAAATCGTTAAATAAAATCAAAGGGTGTTGAATATATGTTTTCCAATATCCTTAGGATCTTTAAAAAGAATAAGCAGGCTGAGGCTGAAAGATCTATAGAGGATGCTAAATCAATAATCTCACAGATAAAATCAAAGTATAACATTAAAGAGGCTGAATCCCTACTTTCCCTACTATCTCAGGCTGAGGAGGCATTTAATAAGGGAGATTACCTTAAAGCAAAGGAACTTGCTTTAGAGGCTAAGGAGAAAGCCATTAGTGTGATAGATTATTTCACATTGTGGAAGTATGAGACAGGTGGCCCTGTTACTTCAGTATCAATAACTTCTGATGGGAATTATATAGTTGCAGGGAGTGGGCATTATGTTTATCTCCTCAACAAAGAAGGGAGGTTATTGTGGAAGTATGAGACAGGTGGCCCTGTTACTTCAGTATCAATAACTCCTGATGGGAATTATATAGTTGCAGGGAGTGGGCATTATGTTTATCTCCTCAACAAAGAAGGGAGGTTATTGTGGATGTATACGACAGGTCGTGATGTTAAATCAGTATCAATAACTCCTGATGGGAATTATATAGTTGCAGGGAGTGGGTATTATGTCTATCTCCTCAACAAAGAAGGGAGGTTATTGTGGATGTATGCGACACGTGGTGCTGTTCATTCAGTATCAATAACTCCTGATGGGAATTATATAGTTGCAGGGAGTGAGGATGATAATGTCTATCTCCTCAACAGAGAAGGATGGTTATTGTGGATGTATACGACAGGTCGTGATGTTAAATCAGTATCAATAACTCCTGATGGAGAGTATATAGTGGCAGGTAGTTGGGATGAGAATGTCTATCTCTTCAACAAAGAAGGGAGGTTATTGTGGAAATATGAGACAGGTAGTATTGTTTGGTCAGTATCAATAACTCCTGATGGGAATTATATAGTTGCAGGGAATGGTTTTATTTTGGGTGGTGGTAATGTTTATCTCCTCAACAAAGAAGGGAGGTTATTGTGGAAGTATGAGACAGGTGGCCCTGTTACTTCAGTATCAATAACTCCTGATGGGAATTATATAGTTGCAGGGAGTAAGGATGATAATGTCTATCTCTTTGCTTCATTAGAAGTAATACCGAAAATAATAGAAAAAATAATAGAAAATACCAAGAAAATAATCTCACAGATAAAATCAAAGTATAACATTAAAGAGGCTGAATCCCTACTTTCCCTACTATCTCAGGCTGAGGAGGCATTTAATAAGGGAGATTACCTTAAAGCAAAGGAACTTGCTTTAAATGCTAAAGAAAGAGCAATAGAAATAAATAATCATGCTGAGGCTGAAAGATCTATAGAGGATGCTAAATCAATAATCTCACAGATAAAATCAAAGTATAACATTAAAGAGGCTGAGGATATTCTATCTCAGGCTGAGGAGGCATTTAATAAGGGAGATTACCTTAAAGCAAAGGAACTTGCTTTAAATGCTAAAGAAAGAGCAATAGAAATAAATAAGCAGGCTGAAGAATTAGAAAAAATAATAAAAAAACTTAACTCAAAAGTAGAACTAATCTCCGACTTAGATAAACTACTGGAATCTGCAAAAAAAGAATTCAAAGAAGGAAACTACGAGAATGTTTCACAGTACTTAAATAAATGTGATGAATTAATTAATAACGCAAAACCAAAATTAAAAATCAAACTTCTAAATACTTCATTCACTTACAATAAATGGGATAAAGTTAAGATGGAAATAATAAATGAAGGAAATGCCATAGCAAAGAACATAATATTTGAATTCTCAGAGGATGTTACCGTAAGAAATCTGCCAGAAATTGAAGTTAAACTAAAGAATAAAAAGATAGTAGAATTCCATCTCAAGCCCAATGTTTTGGGAGAGGTTCCTCTCGAGATTAAAGTAAAATGTAAAGATCACTTAAACAGAGAGTACGAATTCAAGGAAACAATAACACTTGAAGTTAAGGAAATAACTGGAGAAATAACTCCAACTCCAGAAACCCCAGAAAAAGGAATATCTCCAGCAGAATTCACTCCAAAGCCAACAACTCCAAAAACATTCCCCCCAGAACTTTCAGATAGATATATAGAAGTAGAGTTCATAGGAAAGGGAGGATTTGCAAGGGTATTCAAGGCAAAACGTAAAGATGGAAAAGAAGTTGCAGTTAAAATACCAATCTCATTAGACGAATCCACTGGAAAATCCTTCCTCAAAGAAATAGAGAATTGGACTAAGTTAAACCACAACAACATTGTAAAGATCTACGACTACAACATCCTCCCAATTCCCTACTTTGAAATGGAGTTATGTGATAAATCATTGGCAGATCTAAAGAAACCCTTAGATCCAGAGAGGGCAGCATGGATTATATTCAATACAGCAGAGGGATTAAAATACGCCCATTCTCAAAAAATCATACATCGAGATTTAAAGCCTCAAAACATCCTACTTAAGGAGGGAGTTCCAAAGATCAGTGATTGGGGATTGAGTAAGGTTGTGGCAGATTCCTCCTCGGCAACTACAACTAAGGCATTCACACCCTACTATGCCTCTCCAGAACAGATAAATGGTAAAAGTACAGACAATAGAACAGATATATGGCAATTAGGAGTAATATTCTATGAACTTGTTACTGGAGAACTCCCATTTAAGGGCGATACCCTTGTTGAAATAGGAATGGCTATAGTCACAAAGGACCCAACTCCACCTTCAAAAATCAATCCAGAGGCAAAGGAAGTTGAAAAAATAATAATGAAATGTTTAGAAAAAGATAAAAAAGAGCGTTATCAATCTGTTATAGATCTACAAAGGGATTTAGCTGAATATCTTGGAATTAAATACAAAGAATCCTTAAAGTTAAGTGTAAGTAGAAAGGACTTCAAGAGATCAGTCTACTACTGTTGCGAACTTCTTCTATTAAATATGAAGATTAACAACATGATAGAAGCCTACAAATATGCCTCAGATCTACTGAATTATACCAGTGGTGAAGTTAAACAGGAAGTTCAAGAATTATGCGGGGGTTTAAAGTTCAGAATAGAAAATGGAATAAATACTGTCCCAGAGGAGCTTATCAAAAAGGCTGAGGTCATGGTCCATAAAATAAGGATGGGATTCTGAGGGAGTGGATGTATGGAGTATCTTTTACATTCAAAGGGGAGGTAAAATCCTATATCTTGCTTTAACCTTTAGATGGTATTACTCTTTTATTATTTGGGTCTTTCTTTGTAAATTTTAGATGAGGAATTATCAAAGAATTATTAATGGAGATTTAAATGGATAAATTAAAGAATATAACTAAGTAAAGATAAATTTAAATAAAATAGAAAATAATTTTAAAATAAAAGAATAAAAAATATAATTAAAGGGTGATGAATATATGTCTTCCAATATACTCAGGACCTCTAAAAAGAAAATTGATGGTAAAACAGATGAAGAATGGTTCAATGAAGGAGTTGCCCTCTACAATCAGGGAAGATATAAAGAGGCAATAGAATGCTTTGATAAATCTCTGGCTATAAAGGAAGATCCTAAGGTAAGAAAGATTAGGGAGAAGGCTATAGAAATAAATAAGCAGGCTGAGGAGGCTGAGAGATCTATAGAAAGTGCTAAATCAATAATCTCACAGATAAAATCAAAGTATATCATTAAAGATGCTAAGGATATTCTATCTCAGGCTGAGGAGGCATTTAATAAGGGAGATTACCTCAAAGCAAAGAAACTTGCTTTAGAGGCTAAGGAGAAAGCCATTAGTGTAATAGATTATTTCACATTGTGGAAGTATAAGACAAGTGATGATGTTCTTTCAGTATCAATAACTCCTGATGGGAATTATATAGTTGCGGGGAGTAAGGATAATAATGTTTACCTCTTCAACAGAGAAGGGAGGTTATTGTGGAAATATGAGACAGGAGATCATGTTTATTCAGTATCAATAACTCCTGATGGGAATTATGTAGTTGCGGGGAGTAAGGATAATAATGTTTACCTCTTCAACAGAGAAGGGAGGTTATTGTGGAAGTATAAGACAGGTGGTAATGTTTATTCAGTATCAATAACTTCTGATGGGAATTATATAGTTGCGGGGAGTAAGGATAATGTTGTTCATTCAGTATTAATAACTCCTGATGGGAATTATATAGTTGTAGGTAGTATGAATATAGCAGGTAGTAAGAATAAGAATGTTTACCTCTTCAACAGAAAAGGGAGGTTATTGTGGAAGTATTATACAGATAGTGATGTTGAATCAGTATCAATAACTCCTGATGGGAATTATGTAGTTGCGGGGTGGGGGTATAATATTTACTTCTTCAACAGAGAAGGGAAGTTATTGTGGAAGTATAAGACACGTGGTGCTGTTGAATCAGTATCAATAACTCCTGATGGGAATTATGTAGTTGCGGGGAGTGGGTATTGTGTTTACCTCTTCAACAAAGAAGGGAGGTTATTGTGGAAGTATAATACAGGTAGTGTTGTTCCTTCAGTATCAATAACTCCTGATGGGAATTATATAGTTGCAGGTCGTTGGGGTGGTAATGTTTACCTCTTCAACAGAGAAGGGAAGTTATTGTGGAAGTATAAGACAGGTGGTCGGGTTTATTCAGTATCAATAACTCCTGATGGGAATTATATAGTTGCAGGTAGTTGGGATAAGAATGTTTATCTCTTCAACAAAGAAGGGAGGTTATTGTGGAAGTATTATACAGGTAGTGATGTTGAATCAGTATCAATAACTCCTGATGGGAATTATATAGTTGCGGGGAGTGATTATATTTGGAGTGGTAATGTTTATCTCTTTGCTTCATTACAAGGAATACAAAAAATAATAGAAAATACCAAGAAAATAATCTCACAGATAAAATCAAAGTATAACATTAAAGAGGCTGAATCTCTACTTTCCCTACTATCTCAGGCTGAGGAGGCATTTAATAAGGGAGATTACCTCAAAGCAAAGAAACTTGCTTTAGAGGCTAAAGAAAGAGCAATAGAAATAAATAAGCAGGTTGAAGAATTAGAAAACTTAATCCAAAAGTAGAACTAATCTCTGACTTAGATAAACTACTGGAATCTGCAAAAAAAGAATTCAAAGAAGGAAACTACGAGAATGTTTCACAGTACTTAAATAAATGTAAGGAATTAATTAATAACGCAAAAAATAAATGAAGGAAATGCCATAGCAAAGAACATAATATTTGAATTCTCAGAGGATGTTACCGTAAGAAATCTGCCAGAAATTGAAGTTAAACTAAAGAATAAAAAGATAGTAGAATTCTATCTCAAGCCCAATGTTCTGGGAGAGGTTCCTCTCGAGATTAAAGTAAAATGTAAAGACCACTTAAACAGAGAGTACGAATTCAAGGAAACAATAATACTTGAAGTTAAGGAAATATTTATGGTTTAACTTAATCCAATTCTCTATTTCTTTAAGGAAGGATTTTCCTGTGGATTCATCTAATTAGCGAAGATGGAGAGAACAGACTCCTATTCTCTATCTTCTTCAACCTCTATTTTTTCTATACTACATTCTATCTCATCTAAGGAATAAACTCCAATACTTCCATCCTTAACAGATTTTATAGCCTCAATAGCTGAAAGTGCTCCTCTTATAGTGGTTATATATGGTATATTGAATTCTACTGCAGCTCTCCTTATGTAGTATCCCTCAGATTTAGCCTTGCCTCCAGAAGCTGTATTTATAATTAGATCTATCTCTCTTTTCTGGATCAACTGAAGTATATTAGCTGTAGAACCCTCAGATATTTTCTTAACCACCTTTACCTCTATCCCTTCCCTTCTAATTACCTCTGCAGTGCCTCTAGTAGCCGCTATGTTGAAGCCTAACTCCTTAAATTTCCTGGCAATATGTGGTGCATACTTTTTATCCTTATCCTTTAAACTGATGAACACAGTGCCAGAAATTGGGAGTTTCATATTTGCTGAGAGTTGTGCTTTGTAATACGCTTTACCAAAATCTACATCTATTCCTATTGCCTCTCCAGTGGATTTCATCTCTGGGCCTAAGACAGGATCCACTCCAGGTAACTTCTGGAAGGGAAAGACCGCTTCCTTTACACTTACATACTTACTCCTTACAAAGCCTACATATCCCATACTCCTTAATTTCTCTCCCATTATAACTCTTGTGGCGATTTTAGCCAGAGGTATTCCTATGGATTTACTTACATAAGGTATAGTTCTACTTGCCCTCGGGTTGGCCTCCAACACATAGACGGTATCATCCTTAATAGCAAATTGGATATTTATCAGTCCAATTACTCCCAACCCCTTACTTATCTTTACAGTATACTTTACTATCTTCTTTATAATATCCTCTGAGAGGTTCTGAGGTGGTAGAACACAGGCACTGTCTCCACTGTGCACCCCTGCCTCTTCTATATGTTCCATTATACCTCCTATAAATACATCTTCCCCATCACATACAGCATCCACATCTACCTCTATAGCATCCTCTAAGAACTTGTCTATCAGTATGGGATGTTCAGGAGATACCTTAACCGCTTCTCTTATGTAGTCTCTCAATCCCTCCTCACTATACACAATCTCCATAGCTCTACCTCCCAATACATAGGAAGGTCTGACAAGGACGGGGTAACCTATCCTTCTTGCAACTTCTATAGCCTCCTTCTCGTTATATACTGTAGCACCCTCTGGTTGTGGTATTCCCAATCTCTTTAAAAATTTCGAGAACTCCTCCCTGTCCTCAGCTAGATGGATGGATTCAGGAGATGTACCCAGTATCTTCACATCTGTTTTACGGTACAACTCCATAGCGAGGTTTATGGCAGTCTGCCCTCCAAATTGCACTATAATACCTAAGAGGTTTCCATCCCTATTCTCATTTTCAATAACGTTCATTACCTCTTCAAATGTTAAGGGTTCAAAGTAGAGTTTATCTGAGGTATCGTAATCTGTGGAGACTGTCTCAGGGTTGTTGTTTATTATTATAGCCTCAATCCCCATCTCCTTCAGTGCCCATACTGCATGAACTGTGGAGTAGTCAAACTCTACTCCCTGTCCTATTCTGATAGGCCCTGAACCTAAGATTATTACCTTCTCCTTCTTTGATGGAATACTTTCGTTCTGTTCCTCGTAGAATAACTGTTCATAACAGGAGTAGAAGTAAGGAGTTTTAGCCTCAAACTCTGCTGCACAGGTATCTACCATCTTATATACAGGGAGAATGTTTAGTTCCTTTCTTAATTCTCTGATCTCCATTTCATCTTTCTTCAGGAGATGGGCTATCTGTTTATCTGAAAAACCTAACATTTTACACTCTAAAAGTATCTCCTTAAGTGAATCTTTATCTATACCCATAATATCACCTGAATGAACCTATATCAGATTCGCTAGATATTCCAACTTCTTCTTCATATCAACGATCTTTTTTATTCTCTCTATAAAGAATGGATGTATAGAGGTTAATTCAGATATCTCTGAGACTGTCCAGCCTCTATCTAATGCCTCTGCAATTACGAAAATCCTCTCATCTGTTGGATTCTTTAGTAGATACTCTATCTCCTCGTTGCTGTATCTTTTCTCCTTCCCATCTCCAATAATACCATCCCTTCCAATATCTAAACTCCTGATAGCTTTCTGGAGGGCCTCCTCGAAGGTCCTACCTATCGCCATAACTTCTCCAGTAGATTTCATAGAAGTTCCTAAGGTTCTATCTACGGTCCTAAATTTGTCAAAGGGCCACCTTGGGATCTTTACAACTACATAGTCTATTGTAGGCTCAAAGACTGCAGGTGTCTCCTTAGTTATATCGTTCATAATCTCGTCTAATGTCATACCTATTGCTATCTTGGCTGCTATCTTTGCAATGGGATACCCTGTTGCCTTACTTGCCAGTGCAGAACTCCTACTTACCCTGGGATTAACTTCTATAATTCTATACTCTGTCATATCTTCATTAACTGCAAACTGTATATTACAACCTCCTTCTATGGAGAGATGCCTGATAACATTCAAGGAGGCATTTCTCAGTATTTGGTGCATCTCATCACTAAGTGTCTGGGAAGGTGCAGTAACTATACTCTCTCCTGTGTGTATCCCCATAGGATCTATATTCTCCATATTACATACAACAATACAGTTGTCTTTACTGTCTCTCATAACCTCGTACTCGTACTCCCTCCACCCGAGAACACTCTCGTCTATTAACACCTGATTTATCAGGGAGTACGTCAAACCTCTCTTCACTATCTCCTTCAACTCTTCTTCGTTATAAGCAATTCCTCCTCCAGTACCTCCTAAGGTAAAGGCAGGCCTTACAATCACAGGATAACCTAACTCAGAGACTACTTCCAATGCTTCCTCTAGGGAATTTATAGCATAACATTTAGTTGTGGGTTCTTCTATTTCATCCATCGCTTTCTTAAATAAATCCCTGTCTTCACAGGTTTCTATGGTTTTAATCCCTGAGCCTAGAAGTTCTACATCGTACTTCTCCAGAATACCTCTACTGTGTAGTTCCATCGCCAAGTTTAAGGCAGTTTGTCCTCCCATAGTTGGAAGTATTGCATCAGGTCTCTCTTTCTCTATGATCTTCTCTACAATATTCACATCTAGGGGTTCCAGATAAACTTTATCGGCAATACTTTTATCTGTCTGAATAGAGGCAGGGTTAGAATTTACTAAAATAGTATATATTCCCTCTTCTCTTAGAGATTTACAGGCCTGAGAACCTGAATAGTCAAACTCTGCAGCCTGACCGATTACAATAGGGCCAGATCCTAATATCATCACACGCTTAATATCCTCCCTTTTCAAAATTTCACCTCTAAAAAATAGAGTAATTAAGTTATTTATCACTATAGTTAATATATTTATAAATCTTAGTTTCTACCGAAGTAATAGTTTAAAATAATAAATAAGGGCATATAAATAATGATAAAATTAGGAAAAGATGAAAAAGATTTTTAAAATATAATTAAAGAAAAGTTTATGTTTCTCCATAAAACTATTGTAGGTTAAAATATAAGAACTATTTTACTATTTTAGGACGATTTTCTGATAATCTTTCATAATATCACAATAAATTTCTGTCTCTTTAGTGTCCAGAATTTTTGTCTGTTTTATTTTAATTCTCCCAAGATTTTTATTATTATATTTATTATTAACTTTTAATCTCTCTAAATTTTATCCTAATCTAACATCTCTATCAACTTCCTAGCAGCCTCCTCCATAGAATCTTCAATAGATATACCATTTTCTATAAGTATTTTTCTACCTTCCTCTTCGTTGGTACCTGTCATCCTAACTGAGAGTTTTACATTAGGATGTTTTTTCAGTACATCCACTATACCTCTTGCAACTTCATCACACCTAGTAATCCCAGCCATTATATTTATAAACACCCCTCTGATATCCTCCCTCTCAAGAACCTTCTCAAGAGCCTTTTTGACGATATCTTCACTGGCTCCCCCTCCAATATCTAGAAAACATGCGGGATTGCCACCGTATTCCTTTATTATATCCATGCTTGCCAAAGTTAGACCTGCTCCGTTCCCTATAACTCCAATATCACCTTCGAGTTCCACATAGGCAAAAGGCAGGTTTTTCCTCTTTCTGTACTCCTCAAATCTACTGTAATCCTGTCTGAAGTAGGCATCATCGTCTAGGTGTATCACTCCATCTGCGGCTATAACTTTTCCATCTTCTGTGATTACTAATGGATTTATCTCCACAAGAGTGGCATCTTTCTCCTCGAATATCTTATATACTCTATATATAACATCTGCGACCTTAGGTATCTCCTGAGAAGATAAACCAAGATCCTTCAACGTCCCTCTGATCATATAGGGTAGAAATTCTCCCTGTGGATCTACGTAGTATCTTAATATCTTTTCAGGGTTTTTCTGAGCAACTTCCTCTATATCTACTCCTCCCTCTGTGGAAAATAGTATAAGGGGTTTTTTCTCCTCCCTATCTATAACTACACTTAGATAGCACTCCTTCTTAATAGGCAGTTTTTCCTCTACAAGTACTTTCTCCACCTTCTCTCCCTTTATACTACTATTCAGCAACTTCTGAATTTTCTTATTTGCCTCCTCCAAGGTGTCGGCAAATAATACTCCTCCAGCCTTACCTCTACCTCCCACTAAAACCTGGGCTTTAATCACAACTGGACCATCTATTTCTTTAACCTTTTCTGAAGTTATAAAACCCTTCGGAACTGGTATTCCATACTCTTTAAAAATCTCCTTAGCCTCGTACTCGTGTAACTTCATACCTTCACCTAATTATTAATTAGTTAAAAATATTAGTTAAAAATAATAAGAGTTATGAAATCATTATTTTTTTATTAATTTTAACCTTTAGAAACAGGTAGAGATAGTAAAAGGTAATATCATGATGTGGAAGGGACATACAATTCTTGGACTGGCTATGGGATTACCTTTTATATCCTCTCCAGAACAGGTATTTCTCTTAGTTGCAGGTGCCCTTTATCCAGATTTAGATCATGACGTAAAGACGGAGATTGTAAATAGAGGAATATACCTTTCAGGAAGTTTAGTACTAATTAATATATTACTCTATCTTTTTAAACCTTCCTACTTCAATATAGGTTTCTTTATAGTATCTACTGCAGTACTAATACTTTACCTAATACCGTACTTTGCCAACCATAGGGGTATAACCCACACCTTCCTATGTATGTTTGTAGTCTCTACTATCTTGGGATTTTTAACCTATAAACTTTCAGTATTCTCTCCAACAATTGCAGGAATAATCGCCCTGAGTATAGTGAGTAGTGAGAAGATCTTAGGTAAGGTAATTCCAATATGTATCTTCGTGTGGATTGTGATCTATCTAATCTTTTCAGGTGTGGAATATCCTCTAATAGATTTTCCCGGGGTGTACCACTATATAGTGCCTGTAGGTATAGGTTACTTCTCCCATATTTTAGGGGACTCTTTAACACCTGCTGGATGCAACGCCCTGTATCCTCTAAATTATAAACTTTACAGAAGAGAAGGGATAATACTTATGGGAGTATGGATCTTTCTGTTACTGCTGGTTATTTATAACTTTGTAAGTAGAGTATATTAAGGGAGACAGTATCTATTTCCATAAAAATTTCAAAAATTACAAGTTAAAAAATTATCTAACTTCCATCAGAAATCTTATAAAATATTAAAGTAATATTAAAGTAATTAAAGTAACTAATTTAAAAAATGATTGGAGTAAAAATAGTAAATAAAATCTCAGTTTCATTAAAGTAATGGTAAAAAAATTCATATATTATTACTTTCCTGAAATTACCCTTATCTGAAAAATATGAAATTTCTTACTGATTAATATAATATCTTTAAACAGAAAATTGGAGAAGATTCACCTCTGCTTCCATTAGTGTCCAGGATATATGGCTGTATTCGAGACTAAAGGAGATTTATTTTTAAATTATTTTTAATATTTAATATTCTTTATTCTTATATAGTAATTACTATGTATATCAGGATTTTTAATGAAAGAAGATTAAAAAGGGGATTAAACAAAGATACGTTTGATTAAGGACTAAGAGTAAAATATATTTAAAATTTTAATTATATTATTTTGTTTATTGCAATTATTTTTCAATTATTTTATCTATCAAAAACTCCATATAAGTAAAAAAGACTGTATAACATAGATTTTTTGCCTGGTGAGTAAATGAAGAAGTACAAGATATGCGTTATAGAGGGAGATGGAGTAGGTAAGGAAGTAATACCTGAAACTGTTAGAGTGCTTAAGAACCTTGGAGATTTCCAATTTATAAAGGAATATGCAGGATACGAATGTTTTAAGAAATACGGTGATGCTATACCCAGTAAGACAGTAGAAACTGCAAAGGAGTGTGATGCTATACTCTTTGGGGCAGTAACTACTCCGAAACCTCATGAGTTAGAGGGTAAGGTATACAGGAGCCCTATTCTTACCTTAAGGAGGGAGTTAGATCTCTATGCAAATATTCGGCCTATATCCAACTTTAGGGATATTGATTTTGTAATAATAAGGGAGAATACCGAGGGGCTCTATGTAGGTAGGGAGTACTACAACCCATGCACTGAAGAAGCTGTTGCAGAGAGGGTTATATCCAAGAAGGGGTGCTACAGGGTAGTGAAATTTGCATTTGAGTATGCACTGAAACATCATAGGAAAAAGGTAACATGCGTCCATAAGGCTAATGTCCTGAGGGTAACAGACGGGCTGTTTTTAAAGATATTTTACCAGGTAAGTGAAGAATATAAAGAGTATAACATAGAAGTTAATGATTATCTGGTAGATACTACAGCCATGTATATTGTAAAAAATCCTAAGATCTTTGACGTTATAGTTACTACTAACCTATTTGGTGATATACTCTCCGATGAAGCGTCAGGATTGATAGGGGGTCTTGGCTTAGCACCTTCTGCAAATATTGGAGATAGATATGGACTATTTGAACCTGTACATGGCTCTGCACCAGATATAGCAGGGAAAGGCATAGCGAATCCCTTAGCGACAATACTAAGTGGAGCCATGATGCTCTACTATCTTGGGATGAAAAAGGAGAGTAAGATCTTGAGGATGGCAGTTAAATCTGTAGTTGAGAAGGGATATACAACACCTGATTTAGGAGGTAATTTAAAAACCAGGGAGGTTACAGATAAGGTTATAGAGGAGGTAAAGAAGTACTCCGAGGTGCTACTGTGAGAGTTAAATACAGAATGAGAATACCTGGGGATGAGGTAGTATATAGGAGTTTAAAGGTAGATGATGTTGATGAAGGACTTGTAATAGAGACATCCTATCAGAAAAAATATAATATGTTGGAACTCTACGTAGAGACCGACTCAATAGGCTCCCTGAAGAACGTATTAAACGATTACTTTAAAAACTACGAGATGTCCCTTAAGATCTTAAAGTTAGTTAGAGAAAGATACAAGGGGGATAGCCAGTGAATTTGAAGGATATTAGTAGATATTTCACTGAAAACTTCGATATAAGATATATAATAAGAGGAATTATCGATGGATCTCTTTCTTCTCTTGGGGTTATAATAGGAGCCAGTGGAGGTGATATCTCCCTTATAATTACAGCAGGTATAGGTGGAGGAGTGGCAAATGGTATCTCCAATATCTTAGGGGCGTTGACTGCGGAGAGGGCTATAGTGGAGAGCGTTAGGATATCCCAGGAGAAGGTACTTCTAAAGGAGGATGGTTATTTAAAATCTTCCCTAGCCTATAGAGAGGCACTGAACAGGACAACTATAAGTGGCATATGGGACGGCCTATCTACCACTTTCGGTTCCATAATACCTATAACTCCCTTTTTCATCTTTCCAAAAGAAGTTGCCCTTATCTTTGCAGTTGGAATAACTACGGCTATTCTCTTTGTCTTGGGTGTCTTTATAGGAAAAATATCCAAGGAAAACCTTGTATACTCAGGGTTTAAAATGGCTGTAGCTGGTTTGTTAGTTGCCCTGATAAGTTTTGTAATTGAACATATGCTATAGTGGAAGTATGAGAAGTAGGGAGTTATTTAAGAGACTTAAGAGGATGGCTAAGGATTTCAGTATCCAGGATCTTATGAATGTAAGGGTATTCTTAGAAGAGGATATGAAGTATCTACCAGAAGGTTATAAGGAACAATATCTTAGAAATCAGATTATGTACTTTATAAATACGTTGAAAGAAATAAAGGAGAAGAAGGAAAGTAATATCAAAGATTATCCCATAAATGAGGGAAAATTAAGGACTCTCCTTGGGAGGATAGAGGGTTTTAAAAGAGGGGTTAAGGGAGAAGATTCATTTATTAAACTCTCCAAGATCGTAGTACCATATTTGGTATTTATAGACAAAAAACCACTACATCCAGTGGGAACAAAGTTTCCAGGGGGGTTGTATATAGTTAAGAGAGAGGATAAATACTACTGCCCGATTAAAAACAGGCAGAATAATGAATATTCTTTATGTGAGTTCTGTGTATGTGAGGGATTATGAACAAAATTTATTTCTTAATTTTTATCCTTATCTGTAAAAATAATAGGTATAAAAATTATTTATAAAGGTAATAAAAAATAAGAGAATTAAAAACTAAAATTACAAAATATGGAGATTTAATTATATTTTAAATTTTCTATTGCTATTAGCTAGGTTTAGGAAGTTATACATAACTATTAAAATAAAATTTTTACTATGGGTGATAACGTGGAAAGTCTCGCAGATAAAGGTCCAGGTACCTACACTGTTGTAAAAATAACCAGGCCCTGTAGTAAGTTCTACCACCTGGGAATAGTGCCAGGCTCAAAAATAACTGTGATCTCAAATGACAGAGGTCCAATTATAGCAAGGGTTGGGAACTGTAAGATAGCCTTAGGGCGAGGTTTGGCAAGATTTATAATTGTGGAGTAAAAGATACAATGGGATTATTATGGACAAAAGAGATATCTATGTAGTCGTGCCTGCGTACAACGAGGAGAAGGTAATTAGGGATACCTTAAGGAAGTTGAAGAATGAAGGATACCATAATATCATTGTAGTTGATGACGGTAGTAAAGATAACACATACAATATAGCTAAGGAAGAAGAAGTTATTCTCTGTAGGCATATTATTAACAGGGGTCTAGGAGGAGCCTTAGGTACAGGTATAAGATGTGCTTTGGAGTATAACCCAAAGGTAATAGTAACCTTCGATGCAGATGGACAACACGATCCCAAAGATATAGAGAAGGTGGTGAAACCTATACTTTACGAAGGTTACGATATGGTAGTAGGTAGTAGGCTGATGGATAAGGAGGAGTTAAAAAACATGCCCATGGTAAAGAGGATAGGAAACATATTACTAAATTTTATAACATACTTCCTTGGAGGTTATCTCGTTACAGACAGTCAAAGTGGTTTGAGGGCGTTCTCCAAGAGGGCTGCAGAGGTAATATTATCTAACTTAAAGAGTAATAGATACGAGATTTCTTCGGAGTTTATAATAATAGCCAAAAGGGAGAAGTTGAAATTTAAGGAAGTGCCTATAAAGACGATATATACAGAGTACTCCATATCAAGGGGTACAAATGTAGTTACAGGTATCAAGATATTTATTAAGTTGATAATCCAGAGGTTGATATAAAAGTGATATCATGCACTACTTCTCTGAAAAACCAACATCTGCCCATAAGGAGAGATTAATTGAAGCTATCTTAAGGGGTAGAAAGTTTATATTTAAAACAGACAGTGGTGTATTTTCACCTAAAAAAGTAGATAAGGGCACTAAGATACTTGTAGAAACTTTGGAGTTAGATAAGAAGGATAAATTGTTAGATGTTGGTTGTGGATATGGAGTTATAGGTATAAGTGTATGTGATGAGGTAGATACTGTAGTTATGACGGATATAAACAGGAGAGCTGTGAAACTTGCAAAGGAGAATATAAAAATAAATAACTTAGAAGATAGGAACATAGAGGTACTCCACAGCGATTTATATGAGAAGGTGAAGGATAGAAGATTTACAAAGATCGTATCAAATCCCCCAATAAAGGCGGGAAAGGAAGTTGTTCATAGAATAGTTAGAGAAGGTAAAGAATTATTGGAGAAGGGAGGTAGTATATGGCTTGTAGTCCAGAGAAAGCATGGGGCAAAATCCCTTGCAAAGTATATGGAAGATACATTTGACAACGTTAGAACTGTTACTGTGAAGGGGGGGTACAGAGTACTTACTTCTAGGAGGGAGGATTAAAATAAAAAATAAAACCATTTAACTATGTTTCTATCTCGAGGATGTTTTCTGAACAGTGATAGATGAAAAAAAAATTCTGTATGTCATGGTATAAAGAGTAATCTTCCAGTGGGGTAGTTAGAAGATATTATAAGAATCCTTTTTTCAATCTTCAGAAGTAGAGGAGAGGTATATATTGAAGTGAATAGAGGTTTTTTTTATTTTAAAAAACATTTTATTTTATTTATCTTTATATAATTATTATTATCTTATTGATGGTAACTGGTTTTTCATTGTTTTATCGAGATTCTCCATATACTTATATTATTATGATTAGAAACTAAATTTATATTAAGATTGAAAAATACTGAATAAAACTATTTAGTGAGACTATGGATAGAATGGAAGATTCAAAGTTACTGATAAAAAAAGCTATATCTACCATACACACTCTAAATACCGGGGGTAGAAGTGTCCCAGTAGTAGAATCTTTAGTATCCTACAAAGATGCAAAATCAGGTAAAATAAATGTAAAGGAATTCAAAAATGCAATGTACTCCCTTATAGAAGCTGACGACTTCCTCTACAGGAAAGCTCCTCACCATAAACTGGATGAAAGTGAGGCTAAGGAGTTCTGTAAGTTGATATTCAAGTGTAAAAGACACTTAGATAAGGTACTTGAAGAGTTTGGTTTTAAATTCCAGGAAGAGGTTAAGTTAAGGGGAGATGTATTGTACATTGTTAGTAGCAAGAAACTACTGAGAAGTTTAAAAAGTAAGATGCCAGAGATAAACGTAGTGTCTACAGATGGTGTCTTACATCCAGAGGATATTAAAGTGATAAGACCTGATATAAATGAAAAGGCTCTTAAGGGAATTTCTAAAAAATGTGAGATTGTAAAAAATCAGATAAATAAATTGATAGATACGTTGAAACCTCGTGAGGTAGTAGTTATAGTGGATGAAAACAACAAAGGAGATCAGTTGGTGTATCTAAGGGCCAAGGAGTTGTATGGTGCCAAGAAAATAAATATAGAAGATCTCGATCTGTAGGGGTAATTATGCTCTATGTAGTAGGAATTGGCCCAGGTGGGGAAAGATACTTTACAAGAGAGGCTGAGGAAGTGTTGAAGAGTGTAGATCTTATAGTATGTTACAGGGGGTATAGGAAGTATATAGAAAGATTCAAGAAGGAAGTCTATACAACTGGGATGAAAAAGGAGATAGAGCGTGTAAGATATGCCCTGAAGGAGGCGGAAAGAAGGGATGTTGCACTGGTATCCAGTGGGGATGCTACCATATACGGGATGGCTTCTTTGGTTTATGAGTTAGCAGTGAAGGATGGCTGTAGGGTACCTATAAAGGTAGTAAGTGGTATTACTGCCGCCAGTATATCTTCTGGGCTCTTAGGAGCCCCTCTAAATCACGACTTTGCAGTTGTTAGTCTAAGTGATCTACTTACACCTATAGAGGTGATACTAAAAAGGGTAAGGTGTGCCTTAGAGGGAGATTTTGTTTTAGTGTTGTACAATCCTCTAAGTAGATCTAGGAAAGAGCCTTTCTTAAGGACTATAGATATTATAAAAGAGTATAGAGAAAAGAGAGGTTTGGATTATATAGTAGGGATCGTTAAAAATGCTGGAAGAGAAGGTGAAGAGTGTAGAATTACAACCATAAGGGATATATGCGACAACTTAGGAGAGTATATGAAATTCATAGATATGAATACCACTTTGATAGTAGGAAATTCCAACACTAAAATAATCTGTAATAAGATGGTTACACCTAGGGGATATTTAGATAAATATAAAATATAATCTAAAAAATTACTCCACTACTGTACATTTAATATTCTAACAGTATTACAAGACATACGACTGAAATTTATAAGAGCTTTGAATAGGAAGACGTTGTGTTTAAGGTTGTAATAGTTGGTAAGAAGTAGAATATAGTTAATATTTGTCCAAAAAATTAAAAAAGGATGAATATGATGGAAATATACTTCGCCACTGGAAATTCCAACAAGGTAAAAGAAGCAGAGATCATCTTAAAAGACTTGAAAGGTATAAAGATAAAGGCAATAAATCTCCCTTACCCTGAAATCCAAGGTACCTTAGAAGAGGTTTCAGAATTTGGTGTAAAGTATCTCTACAGTAAGATAAAGAAACCTGTATTTGTAGAAGACAGTGGATTTTTTATAGAGGTGTTAAAGGGCTTTCCAGGTACCTATTCAAGGTACGTCCAGGAAACCATAGGAAATGAAGGTATATTGAAACTCATGGAGGGTTTTAAAGGGGAGGAGAGGAGGGCTTACTTTAAGAGTGTAGTAGGTTACTGTGACGAAGACGGCATAAAGTTGTTTAAAGGTATTGTAAGAGGAAATGTATCCCATGAAATAAGGGATAAAGGGCATGGTTTTGCATACGACAGTATATTTATTCCAGAAGGGGAGAACAGGACCTTTGCGGAGATGACAAGAGAGGAAAAAAGTAGAATATCCCATAGGAGAAAAGCTCTAGAAAAATTTAAAGAATACATAGAGAAAAAGTTACCTTAGTCTCATTATAGAGATAGATACCTTCCTTTTAACTTCTGAAGATTGGAGGAGATAGAGATTCCACTTCTCTATATTATCTATAGAATAATCCTATATCATACAGTAAAAATTTTTTCACAGTATTCTAATGTCCAGAAAAACATCTGAGATATGACATAGTTATATTATTTATCCTAGCACTCATTTTTAATTTTTTATCTTTTTTATTTTTTTATAATAATTTATTGAATAATTAAATTACAAGTTATAAATTATATCCAGTCGTTAATAGAAGTTCTATAAACTTTTATATTTTTTATAAAACAGGAATAAAATTACACTACATAATTTCTCAAGATTCCTATTCCCTCGATTTCACACTCTACAACATCCCCCCTCTTCAACCTACCAACCCCTGGTGGAGTCCCAGTGGAAATGATATCATGAGGATAAAGAGTCATAACTTCTGATATAAACTCTATCAACTCTTCTACACTAAATATCATATTCTTGGTGTTAGATTTTTGTCTAATCTCTTTGTTAACCCTCAACTGGATATCCAAGTTCCCTGGGTCTATATCTTTTACTATCTTTGGACCTATAGGACAGAAGGTGTCGAAGGATTTGGCCCTTGTCCACTGGCCGTCTCTCTTTTGAATATCCCGGGCGGTAACGTCGTTTAGTATAGTGTATCCCATAATGTAGTCGAGAGCATCCTCTTTTTTCACATCCTTGCATTTCTTGCCTATCACAATAGCCAATTCCACTTCGTGATCCACCCTTTTAGACTGCTTAGGTAATACAATCTTCTCTTCATGGTAGATGATAGAAGATGTAGGTTTTAGAAATATAACAGGCTCTTCTGGTATTTCCATGTTAAGTTCCTCTGCATGATCCCTATAGTTTAAACCTACACAGACAACCTTCGTTGGATTTATATTTAACATGTTTTCCCTTTATAGAATACTTATAGATATATTTAAAGAGTATTCTGTAGGTATATACTTCTTTATAATGTTATCTATATTCCTCTTTATTGATTCTGGGTTTATGATTATATTCATTAAATTCAAACCAAAGAGTTTTTTTGTCTCTACTGTTACGTATCCTCTTATCCAATAAATTCCATCCTCCCAACTTATCTCCAGTGATACATTAACTTTTTTAACTCTCTTCATATTACTACATATTTTAACAATCTCCTCTTCTATTCTCCTTTTTAGACTGAACAATTCATCAAAAGAAGGAGCATAATATTCTTTCAATATATTTTCAACCCACTCTTCATCCGGGTCTTTTAATCCTAATTTTTTCAGTAATTCCTCCCTGGAATATGTGAGATCTTCTTCTGACAGTATTTCTTCTACGGTGGCACTTTCTATATCGATATCGATATCATTAATATCAAAGATGCTCTCTTCCATATCCTCTTCAGCGGCAGTGTCGTCATTATTTCTATCTATGGTTTTTTCTTCATGAAGTATCCTCATACCTGGATAACTGTTTAATAGAGATTTTACATAATCTTCCCTATATTCATAGATATGAACGGTAGATATGTACTTCTCTAGTAACTTTTTTATTTTCCTGTATGCTATACTTCCATATAAGATACCATAGTTATCTTCATAGGCAGCCATTAAAGGTTCCCTACCCTTATATACCAAATATCCATTTCTATAGATATTCAGAACAGAAATATTAATATGTACGAGATAGTATTTATCTTCTTTTAAATAACTTTCAAAATTCCTTACTTTGTTTTTATCTACACTTTGGATATATTTGATATGGGAAGTGTTAAGATAGATATCGTTACAGCACCCTATCAGTATATTTCTATTTTTATTAAGAAATTTATCAATCTCTTTAGTATCACCTTTTATCCTTATAGAACTCCTACTTATAAATAACTGTCCCATAATTCTCTCATCTTCTAAAATATAGAGAAGTACTTTCTTATTAATATCTTGAAGTATCTCATAAGCTATCTCAGTATCTCCATAGATGTTCCACAATTCTCCATCTGTGTATATGTTACTTACAATCTCTCCATCCTTAACAGTAAATATATGGACTTCATCAACATCATTCTTATTCATGAAGACAAAATAAATACATCCTTTATCCAACTCTTTTAAAACATCTTTTAAATTAATATCAGCGATATTACTTACAATTTTTGTCATATTAACACCAAATTTAAAGGGAAAGACTGTTCTATTCAATATATTATTATTTCATATTTAGGTAATTAATATTTATATATTTTGAACTTTTTCAATCCTATCAAAAAACAGTAAAATTAGTTAAAAAAGTTATGAAATAAAAAAATAAAGAAAAAGAAAAGATTTTAAAATAAAAAACCTTATTACTTCGAATATAAATTTTTGAAAGTATTGGGTATTACCGATTCCTTTGGGTATTCTTTATACAATGGTAGAATTTTCTTATCCTATCCCAGTATAGTTAATGGTTTTATTTTTTTTACTAAATATTTTTTATTTATTATAAGGTTGGAATTTTTTTTAATAATATCTCTTTTTAATCACTAAGTTTGGTAAGTGCTGGGAGATATTAAAATAAAATTAAATAAAAATGAGATTATATAACTTCACACTCCTTTAATATCTCTTCAGCTCTCTCCTTAGAGATACCTTTCCTCAATATTGTATACCTTTTCCTAATAGCATGGGCTATTGTCAGTGCCTCGATGAGAATCTCCTCTTCAAAACCTAATTTCTTCCCTGTAGTAGGTGCTCCAACTCTTTTCAAGGATAATCTGATATTTTCCATATCTTCATAGCTGAGATTATCTTCTTTATAGTGCAGATAGGAAGAGATAATAGTACCCACTCCACACTGCTCCCCATGGAGACTATCTACATCTAACTCGTACTTTTTCTTTAAGTAATCTAAGGCATGGGAAAAGAGATGTTCACTTCCAGAGGCAGGCCTGGTAGAACCTGCTATAGATATAGTGATTCCACTACCTATAAGAGCCTTTACAAGCTTTTCAGGGTAGTGGGATAGATGGATATCTCTTAATACGTAATCCATCAACTCCTCTGCAATGGTTTTTGAGAAGATAGCAGAACTCTCACTGTAACCTTCTCCTATCTCTCTATGGGCGAGTTTCCAATCCAACACAGCTGTTATGTTAGATACCATATCCCCAAAACCTGCACTTAGTAGTCTCTTAGGAGATTTTCTTATGATATTTAAATCCACTACTACAGCTATTGGGGGATCTACCAAAATAGAAGGCTGTCTTAGAGATACGACAGGTGATGCTATACCGTCGTTTGATGCCGTGGTAGGCATGGATATAAATGGGATTCCTGTTTGATATGCGATATATTTACCTATATCTATAGATCTCCCACCCCCTACCCCTATCACAGAGTCGTATCCTTTTGTAATATTTTTAATATCACTATCTTCGAGATTTATATCACTGTAGTATATATATTCAAAATCTGGAGCATATTTTTTGGTACTTTTACCCACTACAACTAAGGGATTTTTCAGGTTAAGTTTTGAAAGAATTTCATATATGGCATTTCTATCCTCATCTACCACTATATATCTCGGTATTGTAATCATTTTTTCCACATCGTCGTTATTTTAAAGATATTAAAGTTGGATTTATACGGTTATCTTCAATTTCAACTTTCATTATACTCTTCTCAAATACTCTTGGCACTGTAGGACTCCCTGGATTTAGTAGGAGGATCTTTTTATTTAACTTCTCAATATAGATTTCTTTAATAAGTGGTATATGGGTATGTCCTGAAATCAGTGCGTCTAAATTTTTTTCTAGGGAGTAATATTTCATCATTAATACATTTCCCCTTGGGTATATAATATCTCCATGTATAATTCCAATATTAAAACCTTCAATATTCAACACTATTTCCCTTGGAAGGTCTAGATAATCCATATTACCTCTTACAGCGACAGTTTTACTGATGTCTCTTAAATCTTCTAATACACACTCCGATGTTATATCACCACAATGTATGATTAGATCTACATCTGAAAAATGTTGAAATATCTTTTTAGGAACCTTATCTGCCCTGTCGTATACGTGAGTATCCGAGATAACCCCTAAGATCAATTTCATCACCTATATTTATTATTTTATGTTATAATCATTTTTTAAAGTTATTATTAAAATTTAAAATATTATTAAAATTATTAAAAAAAATTATTAAAAATAAAACGAAAACTATTCATTTAAATGTATAAATTTTTTCTTTATTAATAAATACATAAATTTTTATTAAAACAATAAAAAAAGGTGTGGCTTCCTTGGGGTGGACATGGATCTCTTCTACCCATTGCCCCCAAGTCCTACTCCATTCCGCTCCCCTGTGAGCGTCGACGTCCTACCTACCGCTGCTCCCTTCCGGGCCTGACGGGGTTCGGTAGGTAAAGGAGGTTACCTACTTCCTCCGAAGTAGGCCCCTCCACCGTCTTACCCCACAGGACGAAATATCATTATAGGACTTGGGGATGGATAGAAAAGATCCATGCCGCCCCCAAGTTTTCGGCCCCCGCATAAGGCGATTTCGGGTTACAGGGGACGCCTAACCCCCCGGCCTAGCCACAGATAGTTATTAATATAAGGTAGTATATATATTTTACTCTTTTATATAGAAAAAGATGGGATACTGGTAGAGATGAGAGAAAAAAAGGAGTGTAATTTATTACTCTTTTTTAAAACACAGGTATATTTTCTTTCAAAAACTTAGGCACTGCTAAGAATACACCTCTATGGACATCTTCATCGTAGTACTTAGTCTCTATATTTTTAAGTCTCTCTCTGATCTTCTCAGGAGATACTTCTAAAGGATCATATTTTTTCGAAGCTAGGGTGAAGCTCCAGAACCCACTTGGATATGTTGGTATGGCATACACCATAAGTTTTACGATGTTAAACCCTGCATCTTCCAGGTATCTTTTAATATTGAGAATGAGGTCTCTGTTGAATATAGGACTCTCTGTTTGCTGTACCATCACTCCATCTTCCTCTAAACACTTGTATACATTCTTGTAGAAATCCTTCTCAAAAAGACCCTTTGCAGGCCCTACAGGATCTGGACAATCTACGATGATAACGTCATACTTCTCCTTACATTGAGCAACGTACTCTATCCCGTCTGTGAATATGGTAGTTACCTTTTCGTTGTCTATCTGGCAACTAAGAGTAGGTAGATACTTCTTACATACCTCTACAACCATTTCGTCCAACTCTACAAAATCCACCCTCTCCACAGTGTCATGTTTAAGTACCTCCCTTATGGTACCTCCATCCCCCCCTCCGATAACTAGTATCTTCTTAGGATCTGGATGGGTAAACATGGCAGGGTGAGTTATAAGTTCATGGTATATAAACTCGTCCTTCTCTGTAGTTTGAAAGGTGTTATCCAGTACAAGCGCTCTACCGAATGTAACGGTATCTAAGATTTGTATCTCCTGATACTTAGATCTTCCTGTAAATAGAACGTCCTTTACCTTAACGGATATCTTGAGATCTTTTGTCTGATATTCTGAAAACCACAATTCACAGGGCAAGATATCCCTCCAAGATTATTATTCCTGTGAATAACTGATAGTCAATCCACTATATTACCTCTCTTTATATCTATCACTTCGAAGTTACTTGGTTTTAGAAAGGACTTTATTGTAGGGAGGGCATCTTCTGGATTTACATGCTCACCACAGGTAAATACATCTATTGCAGCGTATCCCAACTCAGGCCAAGTATGAATGGATATATGACTCTCCGCCAGAACTGCAACCCCCGTAACTCCTTGAGGGGAGAATTTATGGGTTTTTACACATATCAAAGTTGCTCCACAGGCTTTTACAGCATCTATTAACATCTTCTCAATACCCTTCTGATCGTCGAGAGCCTTACTATCACAGCCCCAAAGTTCCAGTATCAGGTGCTTTCCCAAGTGTTTCAATAGTCCCACCCCCTTTTAAATTTTTATAAATTTTATCATCAATAATTTTATGTTATTTCTTTAACTAAATATTTTTATTATTATTTTTAAGATTTATCTTATTTTATTTATACCATAGAACTGCTCCTGCAAAGGCACATCCTACTTTCTCTACAGTGTGTTCTGAAGATATAGAGATTATTTTGTCAATTTCCCACCCTCTCATCTCAAATCCTTCTTTCGCCATCTCCACAACTTTATTTTCAGCCTCTCTTTTACTACAGATACCTTCGTATTCCATTATAAGACCACACAACTCCTTGTCCCTTGGAAGAGCAACACTCACTGCTGCCGCTATTGTCTCCCCTTTTACATCACTTGTGTAGTACCCGTAGGCTATTGGCACTAAGGAACCCATAGGTATCCTAGGTAGTGGAATGACATCTACCTTAGGTGGTACAATACTACTGATCCTGATTAAATTTAAATTACCTACTCCTGCATTAAGAAGGGCTCTATCGAAGGCATTTAGTGAATTACTCCCTTCTCCATTCCCTGCAACTAAGGAGAGAGTATTTGGTAAGGAAGGAAATATAAAACCACTATTTACTTCCCCTTTTTCCACAGAGACACCTCCTAAGGCTATAAAAACGAATAAAAAATATTATTTATGAAAATAGATATTTTTATAATAAATAAAAATAGTTTTTGTTAAAATATCTCTACAATAATAAAACCTACTAATATATAAAATATTCGGTTAAAGTAAAAAATGATTTAAACGGTTTAAACTATGAGAATACTTATAATTACTGGGAAACAGGCCTATCAAAAGGTAAAGGAGGCTGTAAAAAAGTACAACTACGTAGATGTGCATATGGCCAACATCTCTATAGCTGCATTTTTAACGCCGAGGATGATAATAAGAGAAATAAAATCCTTGGAGAGGAGTTTCAACAAGTCTCTCTCAGAGATATATGATTTTGTACTGGTCACTGGATTAATTAGACACGATCTAAAAGTAGTTGAGGAAGAGACTGGAATAAGGTGTTACAAATCAACGAGAGAGGCTTCGGATATTCCACTACTTTTGGATAATTTGGAGAGTATAGAGTTATCTACAAAGGACTATGCAGATACCCAGATATTAAAGTATCTAAGTGAAGAAGCTGAAAATCTAATAAGGGAGTACGAAGAGAGATCTCTGTCTTTAGGAGATATTAAAATAGGTTCCTTAAAGGTAGGAGATAACTACCCTATGAGGATACTTGGGGAAATAGTCCATGTCCCATGGCTGAAAGATAAGGAGTTGGAAAAGAGGGTTATATATTATGTAGAGAGTGGAGCAGATATGATAGATCTGGGAATGGTATCCAACGAAGATCACTCCAAGGATCTAGAAAGAATCCTGAAGATAGTCAGGGATGTTACAGATAAACCTGTTAGTATAGACACTATGAACACTAAGGAATTAATCCAGGGTATAAAGTTAGATGTGGACATGATACTCAGTGTAGATGGAGGAAATCTAGAGGAATTACTACCTTATTTGAAGGATGGAAATACCGTCCCAGTAATACTCCCCACAAACTACAAGTTGAATATAGTGCCAAGGAGTGCAACAGAGAGGGTAGAGATGTTGGAGAAGAATATAAGCAAATTGATAGAAGAAGGTGTAAAAGTTGTTGGAGATCTTATATTAGAGCCTATAAACAACAACTTCGTGGAGAGTGTAATAGCCTATAAAGTCTTTAAGGAGAGAAACAGGATACCAACGTTCTTCGGTGTAGGCAATGTAAGTGAGTTGTTAGATGCAGACAGTAATGGGGTCAATGCCCTCCTTGCAGCTATAGGATCTGAAGTTGGTGCCAATATACTATTTACTCCGGAGGCATCTTCTAAGTGTAGGTTTTCGATAAAGGAGTTGAAGATCGCCTCCAAGATGATGTTCTTAGCAAAGATAAGAAACTCAATACCAAAGGATGTAGGATTCCACCTGATAAACTACAAGGATAAGAAGTTCGATGAAATTGTAACATATAAAAACTACGATGTACCTATCATAACTGCGAAGGAGAATCCAAAAGTAGTATTAGATAGAGTAAGTTTTAAGATAGAGTTAGACAGGGAGAATAAATATATAGTAGTGATTGTTTTTGATAAGAGAAAAAAACCTATATGTATAGTTAAAGGGAAGAAGGCTAAGGAAATATACGATACCCTCATAAGGAAGAATCTCATTGGTATGATGGACCATGCCGCTTATATAGGCAGAGAACTTCAGAAAGCTGAAATAGCCTTGAGGATAGGCAAGAAGTATATTCAAGATTTTGAACTCTTTTATAATGAGTTTTGGGAAAGTTGAAAAAAATAATTTATATAACAACTAATGGGACTTTTAAAGAGACGAAGGTTCTAGAGTGTCTTCTAACTACAATATTGAAAATAAAACTAAATGCTATATGCTATAAAACTTAAATAATTATTATTTATATTTTCTTTAGAAAAATAAAGCGTAAGATTATGTGGTAATTATGAATACCTTAGGGAAGGTTTTTAGGGTTACAACTTGGGGGGAGAGTCATGGGAAGGCGCTTGGGGCTGTAATAGATGGCTGTCCAGCGAACCTCCCCCTCTCAGAAGAGGATATTCAGAAGGAGCTGAACAGGAGAAGGCCTGGTTATGGTATTTTCTCCACACTTCGAAGGGAGCCCGATAAGGTAGAGATACTCTCAGGAGTTTTTGAAGGTAGAACCACAGGCACTCCTATATCTGCCCTAGTATACAATAGAAATCAGAGGTCCAAAGATTACACTAAGTTGAGGTATACACCTAGGCCTGGACATGGAGATTATACCTACTATAAGAAGTACGGCAACTACGACTACAGGGGAGGAGGAAGGGCAAGTGGCAGAACTACAGTGGGTCTTGTAATTGGGGGAAGTATTGCAAAGAGACTTTTAGAGTACACCTACAATATCAAGATAGTTGGATACACTGTAAAAGTTGGGAAGATCGAGGGGGATTTTACGTACTACTCAAATCCAGAGGAGTTTAATATCAAGGAGATAGAGAAAATTATTGAGAGGATAGAGAATGATCCTCTGAGATGCCCATCCTCAAATTCCCAGGAGATGGTAGAGTATGTTAAGGAGGCTATGAAAAGAGGAGATAGTGTAGGAGGTGTGGTGGAGTTGGTAGCATTGAATATTCCTGTAGGTGTGGGAAATCCACTATTTTCTAAGTTAAGTGGGGAGTTAGCAGGAGGGATTATGAGCGTGAATGCTATTAAAGGCGTGGAGATAGGAAAGGGATTTCAGTCTTCCGAACTCTACGGCAGTGAGATGAACGACGAGTATATTTTCTACAACAACGAAGTATATCTCAAGACTAACAACTGTGGAGGAGTACTTGCAGGTATCAGTTGTGGCACTCCCTTAGTTCTAAGAGTCGCAGTTAAACCTACTCCATCTATCTCTATACCCCAGAGGACCGTAAATTTAAAGACTGGGGAAGAGGTGGATATTAAGATAGAAGGGAGGCATGATCCTACCATTCTACCTAGAGTAATACCTGTATTGGAGTCTGTAGTTGCTATAGTTTTGGCAGATCTTATGATAAGAGGAGGCTTTATACATCCCTGTAACTTAGAGTTTAATCTGCAGTAGGTGGAAAGGTGGGAAAATATAAATTTATAGTATTTGAAGGTATAGATGGCTGTGGTAAGACGGTGCAGTCTAAGAAACTCTCAGAGAGTATCCATGGATACTACACCTACGAGCCAACAGAGGGGGATGTTGGAAAACTTATAAGGAAGATCCTTAGAGGTGAAGTGAACTACAGTGATGAAACACTAGCTTTACTCTTTGCCGCAGATAGAAGGGAACATATATCAACTATAAGTAGGGAATTAAAGTGTAGGTATGTAGTCTCAGATAGATACATCTATTCCTCCATAGTTTATCAGACCATCCAAGGGGTTGATTTAGATTTTATACTAAGTATTAACAGATTTGCTATAAAACCTGATGTTCTTGTATATTTAGATGTAGATGTTGAAGAGGCTCTTAGAAGAATAGGAAAAAATAGAAAGGATATATTTGAGAATAGAGAGATGTTGAAATTAGTAAAGAAGAGGTATTGGGATATCATAGAGAATGAAATATTTAAACCAAGACATGGCTACGTTGTTATAGATACTACTAAAAAGTCTATTGAGGAAACCCATAGGGAGATAGTAAGAGCTCTGAAGGAGAAAGGAGTGATAGGATAAACAAGTATTAAACATTTAAAAGGATAATAAAAAATTATTTACAGTAACAAAATAAATTAACAACAATTATCTAAGATCTTGGATAAAAATAATAAAAAAGAAAAATTAATAAATAAAAATATTATAAATAAAAATATTAAACTGTTATAAATAAAGAATATATTTCTGTTAAATCCTTCTTCTTAGAGGTTTTTCTGTTCCTTTCTCTGTTATAGTTTTATTCAATTTTTATTAATTACCTTATATGGTTGTTATTTTTTATATTTTACTAGTCCTTGATTTTTATTAAATTTAGATTTTTTATCTTCTATTACTTTATAAAGGTATCATGCAATGTTTGAAGACATCTCTGCAACTCGTTCTCCCCTATTACAAAGGAGATATTCACCTCTGAAGACCCTTGGGCTATCATCTTTATATTTGCTCCACTTTCTGCAACTGCTGTAAATAGTCTCCCCGCAATTCCCCGAGATCCCTTCATCCCCGCTCCAACTGCAGAGACTACAGCAATATCCATATCTATGGATATATCCCTTATAAGGTTACTATTTTTAAACTCTCCCCTAAGCTCCTTTAAACATCTCTCAGCTTCTTCTCCATCTCCATATACCACTATAGATATATTTGTCTCAGAAGATCCCTGACTTATAAGTATTACGTTGGCATCTGCCCTGCCCAGTGCAGAGAATATCCTAGCAGCAGTCCCACTTACTCCTACCATCCCTGCCCCAAATATGTTTATCAGAAATACGTCCTTTATTGCAGTTATAGCCTTTATTATGTTGTTACTCTCCTCCTTGCTATTTGTAATTAGTGTCCCTTCGTTTTCTGGATCAAATGTATTTTTGATCCTTAAGGGTATATTCTTCTCCATAAGAGGTTCTATAGTCCTTGGATGTAGAACCTTGGCTCCAAAGTATGCTAGTTCCATCGCCTCTATGTAGGACATTCTCGGTATCCTCTTAACATTTTTAACTATCCTTGGATCAGAGGTCAATATTCCACTCACATCTGTCCATATCTCTACTATATCTGCATCTAAATCTGCACCAACTAACGCTGCAGAGTAATCACTACCTCCCCTTCCTAAGGTTGTAATATTTCCCTTTTCAGTACTACCTATAAACCCTGTTATCACTGGAATAATACCTTCTCTCAACAGAGGTCCTACTTTTTCTTTAACCTCTAATCTGATAGGCCTGGCACAGCCATAGTTTTCATCAGTTATTATACCTGCCTCTCCCCCTGTAAGATAGGTAGAGGAGTATCCAAGATCCTTTATAGCTCCACTGAGTATAGGTGCAGATAACCTCTCTCCAAAGGATAGAATATAGTCCCTAGATTTTGGTGTAAGTTCTCCAAGATAGGCAACTCCAATGAGCACCTTTTCCAACTCGTCTATTAGGTTGTATATCGTTTTTCTTACATCCCTCTTTATATTTTCACTTTTAATGGCATCTTCAATAGCTTCTTCATGTTTTTTCTTTATATCCTCTACAAAGTTGTTTATCCTTTTAATATCTCTTACATCTAATGCCTCCTTGGATATATCTATAAGGGAGTTTGTTATCTGGGTCATTGCAGATGTTACAACAACTACGTCTTTATCCTTCTTTTTTTTATCAGTCACTATCTTCGCCACGTGTCTCATCCTTTTACCATCTCCTATGGATGTTCCCCCAAATTTCATTACAGTAACCATCCCATCACCTAGAAAATATTATAAAATAGTCAAGTAAGAAAATAAAATTATGAAAATATTTAAAAACTTTACCATATTGATAAAAGAGGGATAGTATGGAATATATCATTGTCTTTATAACTGTCCCAAACTTGGAAGTTGGAGAGAAGATAGGAAATACACTTGTTGAGGAGAAACTTGCCGCCTGTGTAAATATAATCCCTGAGATTAAATCTGTGTATTTTTGGAAGGGAAATGTAGAAAACGACAACGAGCATCTACTTATTATTAAAACAAGAAAGGATAAATTCAAAAGTTTGGAAAAGAAGATAAAGGAAATCCACCCCTATGAAGTACCAGAAATCGTCGCTATACCTATTGTCTTAGGTTCTACGGACTATTTAAACTGGATAGATGAGACTCTAGAAGAGTAAGAGTTTCGTACTTTAAATATGCAATAATAATAACTATAAAAAATAAAAAATTCTTAAAACTGTAAGTACATAAAAACATAAACACTGTTTTTTATTTTTCATTATTTTATAATATTTTATATTATTTTATTTTAACGTTTAAGATAATTATTAATATTATTCTTATAAAATCCATTTTTTTGGATAAACTATATATAACAATCTACAGTTATCCTTAAACAGTGATTTATAAAACCTATTAAAAAGTGATCTCTATGGTGAAGATCTTAGATACAACTTTGAGAGATGGAGAGCAAACTCCAGGTGTATCCCTAAACCCCCATGAGAAGTTAGAGATAGCCATAAAACTCGACGACTTAGGAGTAGATATAATAGAGGCTGGAAGTGCTATAACCTCTAAAGGAGAGAGGGAAGGAATAAAAGCGATAACTTCTCAGGGATTGAAGGCTGAGATATGTTCCTTTACCAGGGCCATGACTGTGGACATAGATTATGCCTTGGAGTGTAATGTAGATGGTGTCCATCTCGTAGTTCCTGTGTCAGATATACATATAAAGCACAAACTGAGAAAAACGAGAGAGGAAACCCTTAAATGCGCATTAGATGCTGTAGAGTATGCGAAGGATCACGGTCTAATTGTGGAACTCTCAGGGGAAGACGCTACTAGAAGTGATATTGATTTTCTAATAGAGTTGTTCAAGAAAGGTGTAGAGGTAGGTGCAGATAGGGTCTGTGTATGTGATACTGTAGGAGTACTTACTCCAGAGAGATCCTACGATCTCTTTAAAAGAATATGTGGGGAGATATCCGTACCTGTATCTGTCCACTGTCATAACGACTTCGGTATGGCAACTGCAAATACTCTATCTGCAATACGAGGAGGTGCTCAAGAGTGTCATTTAACTATCAACGGTATAGGGGAGAGGGCCGGAAATGCCTCCTTAGAGGAGGTTGTAATGGCACTCCATATACTTTATAATATAAAAACCAATATAAAAACTGAGAAACTATACGAGGTATCAAGAGTGGTATCTAGACTTATGAAAATACCTGTACCTCCAAATAAGGCTATAGTAGGAGACAATGCCTTTGCTCATGAGGCAGGAATACATGTAGATGGACTTATAAAGAACAATCAGACTTATGAACCTATACCTCCTGAGATGGTTGGAAATAGAAGGAGAATCATACTTGGGAAGCACAGTGGTAAGGCGGCACTTAAGTATAAATTGGATCTTATGGGAGTGTCTTTAAGTAAGGAGGAGTTTGAGAAGGTGTATGAGAGGATAAAGAACCTTGGAGATCTTGGTAAGTATATATCTGATGTAGATCTTAAGACTATAATAAACGAGGTCAGAGGGGAGTCTCCTGAAAGGAAGATACAGTTAGATGAACTTACAGTGGTATCAGGTAACAAGATAACACCTGTTGCATCCATTAGATTGAAGTTCTCTGGAGATAGAAAAGAGGAACAACTTATAGAGACATCATTTGGAGTAGGTCCGGTGGATGCGGCAATAAATGCTATTAGGAAGGCTCTAAGTAGCGTTGCAGATATAACCCTTGAGGAGTACCACGTTAGATCTATAGGTAGTGGAACAGATGCCTTTGTAGAGGTAACAGTTAAACTTAGGAGGGGGCATGAAGTAGTTGAAGTAAAGAGCCAGCAGGAAGATATAATAAGGGCTTCAGTGGATGCAGTGATGGAAGGAATAAATCTTCTTATTTAAAAAAATAGTCAAGGATATAACGTTTTAAATTTATGATCAAAAATATTAAATAAAAAAGAGATAAAATTCCTAAGAAGAAAGATTAATAGAACTTCCATTCTACTTCTTCAGTATTAATGTAGTTAGAAAATAAGAACTTATCATGTTTTACCAGTTTAATATTTTTTATTTTTTAATATTTAGTCAAGAGTAAAAGTAATTTTATGGTTATTGTATCAATTTTATAATATATTATTAAAAATTAAAGACTGTAGAATCTGAAAAAGAACATTTTATGATCTTGAGAAATAGGATTCTTATATTCCTAGAGTATAACTTCGAATAATTTTTATTTATATTTTTTTATCACTATCTCGATGAGAACTATGGTTTTTATAGCTACTATCCTGATAATTGGTTGCATTTGAGAATAGAGGAGTACCTACTCTCACGATTTCACCATTATTATTATTTAAAAAGTTAAAATCTTATATGGGAAAATTATTTTTAACTCCTTTATTTTTTATTATCATTTTTATAATAATTATTTTAACGATTATATAAAACAATCGAATAATATTTATTATCAATAAAAAAATAAAATAATTATCACCAATAACAAAATGACGAGAGATAAGATGAAATTTGGAGTATCCTCCTTAGTATTCCTACCTGAACCTCTTCAGAGTTCCATGGAGAAGATCGTAGAAGCTCACTTTGAAGCCTGGGAGATTGTATGTGAGGGACATCATCAACTGACACCTGAAAATATTGCATATCTTAGGGAGTTGAAAGATAGTTACGACGTGGATATTATAGTACATGCCCCCTTTTCAGATCTCAATCCTGCCTCTATGAACAGTAGGGTAAGAAAGCTGACAGTCCAGTGTATTGTGGAGGCTATAGAAGGCGCCTCTGAACTTAATGGGAAGGTTGTAGTAGTACATCCTGGTTATGTTCCCCCACTTTGGGCAAATTATCTCGAGGAGGTAAGAGATAACAACTACTCCACACTGATGGAGATCCTGGAAGTGGCAGAGGATTGTAGGATTGTGATAGGTTTAGAGAATATGCCTCACTACCCAGGGATGGGGATTCTGGGGACTACCTTAGAAGATATAAAGGGGATGGTGGAAGGTATAGACTCTAAGTATCTAGGTATAACCTTTGATATAGGCCATGCTCACACTGTAGTATATAATAATGTCTCTATGTGTAAAACCTTGGAAGATTTCATATACAACTTGGATAAGGTAGGTAGGGGTATTGTACATGTCCACTGCCACGACAACAGAGGGAAGGCTGATGAACATCTCAAATTAGGAGATGGAAGTATAGACTTCTTTAGAGTATTTAAAGCTTTAAAGGATATAGGATATAGTAATATTATAACCTTCGAATCCAAGAATCTAAGGGATGCTATTAAAAGTAGAGAAATAGCCAATGAGATCATTTCAAATATCCTTTAGGTGGGTGAATATGAAGATAGCAATACTTGGAGGTACTGGAGAGCAAGGTTTTGGACTGGCCCTTAGACTGGCAAAGAATTACGAGATAATTATTGGTTCAAGGAGTAGAGAGAAGGCAGAGGAATCTGCAGAGCGTATAAAAAAGATACTATCCTCAAAGAAGATTTCCTACAGGAATGTTATTGGTATGGAGAATAGGGAGGCTTCTCGGGAGGGGGATATAGTTATACTCTCCATACCTTATCAGCATACAATCTCTACCATAAAGAATCTAAGAGAGGAGTTAAAGGGTAAAATCGTCGTATCTATAGGAGTACCGCTTGCAGGTATAATTGGGGATAAACCTACAAGGGTAATACTACCTCCAGAGGGCTCAGTTGCTGAGATGGTACAACAGTATTTAAAGGATTCTAAGGTTGTCAGTGCATTTCAGAATGTATCTGCAAAGGTGTTGGAGTGTATAGATGAACCTGTAGACTGTGATATATTGATATGTGGAGATAATGAAGAAGCGAAGAGGAAGGTAATAGAGGTTGTAAACAGTATAGAAGGATGTAAAGGAATAGACTGCGGGGAACTGGAGATGTCCAGATATGTGGAACAGATAACACCTATTCTAATAGGTTTGAATATAAAGTATAAGTTAAAGGGTAGTGGAATAAGGATAACAGGATTAAGGATGTAGTTGGGATAGTATGGAAAGGAGTTTGAAAGTTAGGCCTATTGAAAATGGGACTGTGATAGATCATATAACAAAAGGTAAGGCATTGAATGTCTACAGGGTACTCAACATAGGAAAGGAGACTACAGTAACTATAGCCATGTATGTGCCCTCTAAGAAGTATGGGAAGAAAGATATACTGAAGATAGAAGGAGTAGAGCTCTCAGAAGAGGATGTGAATAAAATAGCACTTATATCCCCAAATGCCACAATCAATATAATAAAAAATAGGAATGTTGTAAAGAAGTTTAAAGTAAAGATCCCTGATTTTATAACTGGAATTTTAAAATGTACAAACCCAAACTGTATAACTAACATTGAAAGAGTGTCTGGTAAATTCAAGGTTGAGAAAAAGAATCCTCTGAAGATAAGGTGCATATACTGTGAAAAGTTTTTGAATACCATAGAGATACCGAAATAATTTAACATTTTTGAATACTGTTTATATTTGGAGAATTTTTGTATTTTTTAAAACCTTTTTCGTTATTTATTAACTTTTATTATTTATTATCTTTATTTTCTATATTATACTAAAAACTGTTAACACCTAATATAAAGAATAAATAGCGATAAGAAGTTAAAAATACAAACTTTACTCCTTAGTACTACCATATACATTTTTATTTTATTATTAATTTTTTTATATTATTATCCTGAAAATCCTATTTTCTAATTACTTATAACAATCATTACTATTAGTATTTTATAAATATGGAGTATAGTTAAAAGAAATTAACACATAAAACACATATTTTCATAAAGTCAATAATAGAATAAAGTAAAGAAGATAGATTACGTCCAGTTTATATTAATGGTGGTGTCGTTTACTTTTTCCAGATGTATTTCAATTACACTTAGATTTGTTCTATTATAATACCTAACATTTGAATTTAGATTTATATCACATCTCGTGGATATGGTAAATCCATCACCTCTCAGGGTTATATTGTGATCATCTATTTCCCAAACCCCAGGAGGACTCCTTATATATACAACTATTCTTGAGTCTGGATCTAATACCGATAACATTTCTATGTTCGTCTTAAGTTTAGATAGGGCCCCATGTCCTAAACTTGCTAGAGAGGTTTCTACTAGTCTTCCATATCCATACATACTTGGAATTATAGTAGATATAATCACGACGATTAACAGTGCAAGAAATATTATTGAAAACTCCAAGGATATTTGTCCTCTCATAAAAAACACCTTATTATTATTTATACATCACGTAGGAAAACTCTAAAGGTTTAATTTCCCCATTATCTGTGGTAAACACCATGGCTGGAACGTCAAATAGCTTTAAATTGATGTCCATATCTATGGGATCGTTGTCCATATTTGGTACTAAAGTATAGTCAATAAAGGTGTTAAGTTTAGAGTATTTCTTTAAAGTTTTATGTTTATCCACATATTTTCTATAGGAATCTGTCCAAATATCTACATCATATTTTCCAATAAATTTATAGAAAGAACTGTAATCCTTCAACACCAGTGGAGCTGGGATAATTATACTTACTGTTTTGGTATCAGGAGATTTAGTAATCTTCCCGTTTACGTAGAGTCGGTAGTTATTTACCACAATACCATATTTGTAAAGAGATTTTAACTGGGTCTCATCAAATACTTCTGTAGTGTCCATTAGTGCAGGAGGGACAACTTTGAACTCGGCCTGGGTTTCAGAAGTACTCAAGTTATATGAGAAATTACCATCTTTATAGATTCTTACAGTGGTATAGGGTGGTATCCAGATACCAGTTTCTCCATTTAGCGTTGTGTAATAATCTTCTATGTTTTTGTTGGTAGTAACTGTTCCAATTATGTCCAACTTTAAGAAATCTCCAGAGTATCCTAAAGGTTTATTGAAAAAATATATCTCGTCAGGTACTGCTATAAATACGGTATAGGGATTTGTATTTGTAATATCAAAGGATAGTTTCCAGGTTCCTTCTATCTCACATATAATTTCAGCAGAAGTTTGTGGTAGAATAAAGAGCAAAAATAGGAGTAGTAAAGGAACAGTTTTCATCATATTCTCACTTTTCTATTGCTATATATATATCTTTTATAGATAGTAGTTTAGATATATCATCTGATGGGACGGAAACTATCAATAGATATTCTGCATTTTTATCAAATATCTGTGTATCTGATGTAATCTTATTTAATTTTTCCCCATACCTACCAAATTTATTTATTATTTTGTAGTAATCTAACTTACCTGCAGCTGTTGCATAGAGCACTCCAGGAACGTTTTGCAAGGAATATTTGATTTTAGATATATCCGTGAGTGAGGTGGTATCGCCATCCTCACTTAATATACCAGATACATTTTTAATTTCTTCGTAGTTAATATCACTCAATATTACATAGGAAGAATTTACAATACCAGGTATAGGTTCCATACTGGCATTTTTTCTATCATAAATTTCTATCTTACTTCCCTCAAGAGGCATCTTTCCACACTGAGGTGCAGGAACTACAAGTGCCACCTCATTAAAAGATACTGGAGTTATTTTGAGATTTTTGATATCTTCTAAATTTAATTTTTTTACGTAATCTATAAGTTCTTTCCCACTCATAATTATTTTCTTTCCAAATACTGGAAGAGCGTAGTATTTATCAGGACTAACGCTATTTTCAATACTTTTCAAATAGTACATCTTAGCATTTTCTTCAATATTACTCTTTTTTAGTATAAGATCTATCTCTTCAGTGGAATTAGCATTTTGTATTTTGTTAGTTATATATTGAGCATATAAACTTTCTAAATAGTATTTTCCATAGATATTTTTAATATTTTTAATAACTTTTTCCTTATATCTCTTAAGTTTGATATAATTTTCAGCGTTATTTAGTATTTTCTTTATTTCTTCCTCAGAGTTACTGTTTTCAATATCATTTATATAGATACTAAGACGAGGATCATTAGGATAACTTGAAAACATATTTTTAAGGTTATTGATACCCGTAATTTTAGCCTCTTCCAGCTTTTTACTATTTTCAGCACGTTTCATTATCTCCGCGTGATATATATTATATGCTATAAAGGATATTAGTGCTATGGAGATGACCATTATTATATAAATTGTAATATTTAATTTAATCTTAGGTATTCGTCTACTCTTTGTTTTTATCTTTTTTAGTTTATCTCTGAAACTGTTATTTGGCATTATATCCCTCAAAAAATATCTAAACACTGATAACAATTATACTGGATCTTTCGGGCAGTAGTAATTTTAATTAGATTACTATTTACTGTAATCATATACTATATATAATTTAAGATTAAAATTTTAAAATATTTATAATTTTAATATAATTCTTATTTAGATAAAAGAGAATACTGTTGCCCTTTTATTTAGTTATAATTGTTAAATTAATTATTAATAATATTATAAATAAAGGGATATCATGAATAATATAGTTAAAGAGACTGTAGAAATAGCTTCCGATTTAATCAGGATAAAATCTGTTAATCCAGCTTTCGGGGGTACTGGAGAGGAAGAAAAGGGAAAATACATATTAAATAAACTGAGAAAATATATAGAGAAGTATAAGATAGAAAACTGTCATATCACTAACTACAATACAGTGGACGATAAAGGGATATTAAGACCGAATATTGTCGCGAAATTCGACTTTAAAAGGAGCAGAACTTTACATATCATCTCCCATATGGATACAGTACCAGAAGGAGAGTTAAGTCTCTGGGAATCTCATCCCTATGAACCAAGAATAGAAGACGGAAAGATATACGGGAGAGGTAGCGAAGATAACCACAAAGGAATAGTATCTTCACTGATACTTTTAAAGATGATATTTGAAAGTGAGAATTTTAATCCAAGATATAATCTAAGTTTAATATTTCTATCTGATGAGGAGTGCGGAAGTAAATACGGTATTCAACACCTCTTGAAGCACGAGGAAGAAATATTTAGTAAAGATGATCTAATAATAGTGCCAGATTTTGGAACTCCTGAAGGAAACTATATAGAGGTTGCAGAGAAAGGTATACTCTGGATCAGATTTAAGATAAGGGGAAACCAGTGTCATGGAAGTGCTCCACATAAGGGGATAAATACTAATATTCTAAGTGCAAACTTTATAAGAGATTTGTATAATAAACTTTACTCCAAGTACAACAGAGAGGATCTCCTTTTTTCTCCGCCTTACTCAACCTTTGAACCTACTATAATAATCAACAATGTAGAGAATGTGAATACTATCCCTGGGTATATAGAGTTCACCTTAGACTGTAGGGTACTGCCAGATTATAAACTTGTAGAGGTTTTAAGAGATATCGAGGAGTTTATAGAGGATTTCAGAAAAAACCTTGATAGGTATCTAATACATTACGACAGAAAATCCTTAGATGAGGTTTCCATAGAGTATGAGATACTTCAAAGAGGAGATCCCTCAAAAACTCCTGAAGACTCCGAGATCGTCGTAGAAATAAGTAAGGCTATAAAAAAGGTACTGGATAAGGAACCTATTCTCTGTGGTATGGGGGGAGGTACTATAGGGGCATTCCTGAGGTATAAAAACTACGATACTGTGGTGTGGGGAATAGGTGAAGAAACTGCACATCAACCTAACGAGCATATAAAGATAGAGGATCTGATAAATATGGCCAAGGTTTATTATGAAGTACTTAATGATGAATCTTAATGGTGATGAAATTCAGAAAAGACAATATAAAAATAATAATAAAAATAATCATATTATCACTTTTTTGAAAAAAATATCTCCAGAATCTTAGAAGAAGAGTAACCTTTTACTAATAAGTTAAGTGTTTAGAGTATCCTAAGAATAACTTTTTAATTTTATTGATTATTTTATTTTTTAAATTTTATATAAAAATTGAAATTCCTTGATAGTCGCTGGTTAACGTTATTTAAAAATATAAATCACATAACTTATCTAAATAAGGTGACACCATGAGAACCGATCATAACTACAAGGTAAAACTTTTTGAGGAAAAGGGATTTGTAAGAAAGAAATGTGAAAAGTGCGGCCAGTACTTCTGGACGTTAGATGAGAATAGAAAAACCTGTGGAGACAGTCCCTGTGATATGTACTCCTTCATTGGAAATCCTATAACCAATAAGAAATACTCCTATACTGAAATGGTAAGGACATTTTTAAAGTTCTTCGAGAAGCATGGACATACGCCTGTAAAGAGATACCCTGTAACTGCAAGGAGATGGAGGGATGATATACTACTAACTATAGCTTCTATTGCAGTATTTCAACCATGGGTTACAAAGGGCATAGTGGATCCTGTGGCGAACCCCTTGGTAATAGCTCAGCCCTGTATTAGGTTGAACGACATAGACAACGTTGGGAGGACTGGAAGACATCTAACATCCTTTACAATGGGCGGACATCACGCCTTTAATAAAGAAGATAAGGAGATCTACTGGACAGATAGGACTGTAGAACTCTGTTTTAACTTTATGAAGGAGTTAGGTATTCCCGAAGAATCTTTAACCTTCGTAGAGAGTTGGTGGGAAGGAGGAGGAAATGCAGGGCCATGTTATGAGGTAATTTCCCATGGTGTAGAGTTGGCCACCTTGGTATTTATGAAATACGAGAAAGTAGGAAATACTTATAAAGAGATGCCCTTGAAGATAGTGGATACAGGATACGGGATAGAGAGATACCTCTGGGTATCCCATGGAACACCTACTGTATATGACGCCCTATTCGGTAATATTATTGAGAAGTTAAAAGAGAGTGCTAAGAATATTCCTGGAGAATCCCTGGATATGGAAGAGATATTAAAGGAGAGTGCTACACTTGCAGGCCTTATGAACATCGAAGACATAGGAGATCTGAAGGTGCTTAGAAAGGAGGTTGCTAAAAGACTCAATATGGATGTAGAAAAGTTAGATAGGATACTTACTCCTATGGAGTATATATATGCCATAGGAGATCATACGAGATGTTTAGCCTTTATGTTGGGAGATGGTATAGTCCCATCTAATGTTAAGGATGGCTACTTGGCAAGGCTCATCCTGAGAAAAACCCTCAGATATATGGATAGAGTGGGTATTACTCTTTCCCTTGGAGAGATAGTAGATCTCCACCTTAAGGAGCTAAAGGAACTCTATCCAGAACTACTTGAGATGAGAGACTACATAATGGATGTAATTGAGGTAGAGGAAGAGAGGTATAGAGAGACTGTAAGTAGAGGCAGAGGTATAGTGGAGAGACTCCTGAAATCGAAAAAGAAAATATCTACTGAGGATCTAATAGAACTGTACGACAGTAAGGGGATACCGCCAGAGGTTGTAGTTGATGTTGTCAAGGAAATCGAAAAGGATGTTAAAGTAGATATTCCAGATAACTTCTATACCTTAGTTGCTAAGAGACATGAAAGAAAAAGATCTGAAGAGAAGGAGAAAAAGAAGAGGGATCTACCTCCAGTGGACGAAGATATCGAAAAAACCCAACTACTGTTCTACAAGTATCCAAAGATGAGTGAATTTGAAGGTAAGATATTGAAGATAGTAGGTAACTATGTTATCTTAGATAAAACCCTCTTCTATCCTGAAGGAGGAGGGCAGAAATGTGATACTGGAACTCTTGGAGATCGAAAGGTTTTAGATGTGCAAAAGAAGGACGGTATAGTATATCATAAACTCTCCAGTGTAGAGGGGCTAAAGGAGGGGGATGTAGTAAAAGGGGTTATAGATTGGGAGAGAAGAATCAACTTAATGAGAAACCATACTGCAACTCATATTATTAATGCAGCATCCCAGATGGTACTGGGAAAACATGTATGGCAGACAGGATCTGACGTAGATCTTGAGAAGGGGAGGTTGGATATAACCCACTATAAGAGAATTTCCAGAGAGGAATTAAAGAAGATAGAAGAATTAGCAAATAAGATTGTATTGGAAAATATACCTGTAAGATCTACTTTCATGGATAGAAATGAGGCGGAACAGAAGTATGGGTTTAGGATATATCAGGGAGGTGTTGTACCAGGAAATACGTTGAGAATAGTGGAGATAGAGAATGTTGATGTAGAAGCTTGTGGAGGTACCCACTGTGAGAGTACCTTAGAAGTAGGATATATAAAAATACTTAGAAGTGAGAGGGTACAGGACGGTGTAGAGAGGTTGGTATACACAAGCGGTATAAATACTGTTAGAGAAGTAAGTATCATGGAGGATATATTACTTAAGTCTTCGGAAATACTTGGGATACCTGTTGAGAAGTTACCTAAGACTGTAGAGAGGTTCTTCAAGGAGTGGAAGAAACAGAAGAAGATTATAGAGGAGCTGGAAGAGAAGATCGGAGAATATAAGAGATATATGTTGATGAATAAGTTTAAAAAGATGGGAAGGTATCAGGTGTTAATAGAAGAGGTAGAGGGTACTCCAAAGGAACTTATGACAACTGCAGATAACTTAGTAGGGAAAAATTCTATTGTGATTCTCCTCAACAGAGATGGGTATATACTATGTAAATGTGGTAAAGATGTAGATATTGATATGGTTGATCTACTAAGGGTCGTTGGAAAGGGGGGAGGGAGAAAGAATTTAGCCCAGGGTAAATACTTAGGGGATATTGAAGAGGTAAAAAAGAAATTGGAAAGAGAGATAGAGAAGATGATAGGGGGACTTAGAGATTTAGCCCAGAGAATGTGATAAAGAAAAATATGGAAATATAGAGACTAAGGGTAAAAATATAGAGTCTTTATATCAGAGTACTGGGGAAACAGAGTGGGATTTCTGTTAATCCTTTTTTGCATATATTATAATATAATTTTGATTATCTTTATGTTATAATTAAAATATTGGTGGAGAATTAAATATTTGAGAGTTTCCAGATATTTTAAAGAGTGATGATATTATATGTTTAATTTTTAGGCAACATCTTCTTATTTTTACTCTTTAATCTATTGTTATTAATCCAGTCCCAGAATATCCTTTAGATCTATACCCCTCATTATCCTATCCCTTATCTTAGATTCCTTTCTTTTAATCTCTTTAGCCTTCTCCAACACTTCTTCCACTCTGTCTCTTTCTATAACTACAACACCGTTGCAATCTCCAATTATTACATCACCAGATTTTACAGTAGTATCACCACAGTTTACAGGTATTCCCATGACACCTCTATCTAAGGGAGTCCCCGCCTTAGGTGTATATCCTCTTGAGAACACTGGGAACCTGATCCTTCTAATATCTTCGAGATCCCTTACATAACCATCTATCACCACTGCAACAACTCCTTTTAACTTTGCATTCAATGAGGCCAATCCACCCCATACTGCATACTCCCCCCCTTCACATTTTACAACTATCACCTTCCCCCTACTGTAGGATATGGCCTTTACAACTGTACCCCAATCATCTGAAGAAGTTTTAACTGTAAAGGCTTCTCCAAATACTACACCTTGAATGTTATCTACAGGTTTTATACCCTTAAGTACTTTTGCTCCAGCATCAGAGAGGTTTGGAACTGAGATATCCTTTGGGATTTTCATGGCAATCATTTGAGATTTTTAGGAAAAAAATAAAAAATGGAGAATATTGACACATCCTTCGATGAAATCCAATATTGCCTGTATTCATTATTTAAGTAGAGTAATAGCTCAAGATTTTTTTATTTTTGATTTCAATCGATCTTCTTTATTAATTTTATAATAATTATAATATTTATAAAATAACAACTTTACCATCTACAACATCAACTTTAACAAGAGTTTTAACGTCATATCCGGTTTTTTCCTTTACTTCTTCCCTCCCCTTCCCCCTCTCTATTACACATACAATACCCTTTATCTCTGCTCCAGCCTTCTCCAAGGCTTTAATCATTGCCACCATGGTACCTCCCGTAGATATTACATCATCAACAATTAAAACCTTATCCCCCTTCTTAATTCCATTTAGATAGAGGTTACCTTTACTATACCCTGTCTCCTGATAAACTGGAATCTCCCCCTTTAAATTATACCTCCTTTTTCGCATTATAACATAGGGTATATCTGTATATAAAGAAAGTGTAGTTGCTAAGGGTATGCCCATAGCCTCTGCTGTGACGATCTTATCCACATCTTCAAAATCACAGACTTCTATAATACAAGTCGCCACCTCCCTAAGTATATGAGGATCTACAAGAGGTATACCGTCTGATATTGGATGTACGAAGTAATGATAATCACCCCTCTTTATAACGGGAGAAGATTTCAACGTCTCTATCAACATTTTCATATTTTTTACCTCTCTACCTTTTTAACGATCCTTTCAACTATCTTTTTAAACTCTTTGGAAGCCGGACAGTCCAGGAGTACCATAGGTACCCCTCTATCTGATGCCTCCCTTGCCTTTATATCTAATGGTATTCTCCCTAAAAAGTCTATACCTAACTCCTTAGCTGCCTTCTCTCCTCCCCCCCTTCCAAATATATCCACTATTTTTTTGCAGTAAGGACATACAAACCCTGCCATATTTTCTATTAACCCCAATATTGGGATATTCAACATCTTAGCCATACCTACAGATCTCTTTGCATCTAAGAGGGCAACTTCCTCAGGTGTTGTAACTATAATTACCCCATCGATATCAGGAATGGATTGCATTATAGTAAGTTGAACATCTCCAGTCCCTGGAGGTGTATCTATAAGTAGATAATCCAGATCCCCCCATACTACATCACTTAGGAACTGTCTAATTGCACCACTTATCTTAGGACCTCTCCAGATCACGGGAGTATCCTTATTTGGTAAGAAGTAACTTATAGAGACAACCTTTATCCCTTCAGGTGTTATAATGGGATATATACCATTCTCATCTGCGTAGGGTTGAACGTCTTCTACACCTAACATCTTAGGAATATTTGGACCATGTATATCTCCGTCTAAGATACCTACCTTTTTCCCCATGGAGTTCAATGCAGTGGCTAAATTTACAGTTACAGTGGATTTCCCAACACCTCCTTTACCACTTAATACTCCTATCTTGTACTTTATTTTACTCATGTTTTTCCTTATTTTTTCATCCTGTATCTCCAATATTCTCCTGCTACAACTATCTCTTGATGGACATGTGTCATGTTTTCCATCACATTCCACTTTAACCACCTCTTTCATTTCTGTAACAACATCTAATTACTTCAGTTAATTCTTGTAATATAACTATCTTTATCATTATTAACTTAATTAACTTAAAATTATTCTCCCCTCTATCATTAAAGAAGGAGATATCAACCTTCCCCTCTGAGATACATCATCCATAGGTATGGCATCTTTAAGTATTTCAAATATATTTCCAGATAACATCCCTTTCTTTACAGGTATCCGCTCTCCATCCTTAACTATATAACTATTGGATATCTCAACTGAGAAATCTCCAGTTATAGGGTTAGATGTGTGACATCCAATAAGTTCATTTACATGCAAGTATTCGTTATAGTTGTCCAACATGTCTACAGGAGTTATTATTATATTGGAAGGGGACACGGTAGGTAAAGTGTCGTAATCCCTAACACCATGTCCAGTAGATTCCCTATTTTCTTTATTTGCCCTTTTTATATCGTAGAGATACCCTTTTAAAATCCCATTCTCCACTAAAACTGTCCTCCGACGAGGAGTGCCTTCTCCATCTACCTTACTGGAGTATAACCCTCCATCTAAGGTACCATCATCCACTATAGTAATATGTTCCCCCATTACTTTTTCTCCAATTTTGTCTCTCAGGATAGACCTATTTCTCTGGACATTCTCGGCACTGAAGGAAGGTAGTAAGGTATAGGTTAGTAGGGAGTTTAGCACCCTTGGTGTTAGGAGTATCTTACCTTTATATGGGATCTTGATACTTTTAGGTAGTGATAGAAGATCTTTAACATATTCTCCCAGTTCTTCCACGTTGAATCTATAGGTTCTACTTAGGTAATCGTAGGCCGTTTCACCATCCTTTATCCCAGAGATTGAAGCTGAGTAGTATGTAAATTCTTCCTCAACATCTAAACCTTTAGAGTTTATCACCCTAGTATATAGATAGGAACTCTCTACAGAACCTCCAGTAACTGTGATACCTCCTTCAAGGAGTATGTCTCTCATAGTTTTGAGATCTTCCAGGAGATCTTCCTCATCTATATTTAAAATCTCTCTATGGAAGAGACCTTTGGGATTTGGGATACCTCCTTTAGGTTCTGGGATAGATGAGTATTTATCAAATACAAGGTTCTCCATAGCCCTGTAGATTACCTCTTCTCCTTCTTCTGTGGAGTAGGCAAATCCAACTTTGCCCTCCTTCAACACTCTTACACCTATCCCAAAACTTCTATCCTCCTGGAAAGAGTCTAAACTGTCTCCATCTAATTCGCAGTTTAAATTTTCAGATCTTGAAATAAAAATATCTACCTCAAAACCTTCTTTTTCCCCTATTTTTAATATCTTATCTATGAAATACTCCTCCAATAACACCACCTTTAATAGTTAATCTCTAATAATTATTCTTTAACTAAAATATAATATAGCTATAAAAAACTTTCTTGAAAATATCCATAAGTTCTTGGAAAGGGCTAAATTCCTATGGTGGTAGAATCCTATGCTCCTAAGAAAGGGAACTATGGGATTTCTTAGTTCTTCCAGTATTTAGAAGCGTTTCCTGGAAATATATCCCATCATGTCCAGTGATTATATGTTTCCCTAAGGATTTAATCCTCCTCAACGTATTAAGAGCCAACTCCCTATCAACATTTATTCCCGGTGCAACCTCCTTAATTATATTATCCTTCAAAGGGGCGGCGTCTCCAACTACTATGTAATCTCCATATACAACAGATATACTGTCCCATGTATGTCCAGGTGTCTCTAGGATTTCTATCTCCTTATCCTTCAGAGACCTGTAGTTCTTATAGTTAATAACTTCTGCACTTTTGAATAGGTCGTTATTTTCTATATGATCCCAGTGTCTGTGAGTATTTATCACTATGTCTATATCCCTAGGAGACATATTTAATTTTTCTAAACCTTTTATTATTACATCCCTTTTATCCCTAGAAGATGTATCTACTACTATACAGTATCTCTCTGTTTTGATAAGAGTTACAGAAGAAGATGCTTCCAATATTCTACTATCTGCTCTTACTAGTTTACCCTCGTAGAGCAACTTTAACATCCTATCACTGAGATTGTTTTATATAATCGTAAAATAATTATTATAAAAATGATAATAAAAAATAAAGGAGTTAAAAATAATTTTCCCATATAAGATTTTAACTTTTTAAATAATAATAATGGTGAAATCGTGAGAGTAGGTACTCCTCTATTCTCAAATGCAACCAAGATACTGTTACTAGGTGGAGGGGAGTTAGGAAAAGAAATTGTTATAGAAGGACAGAGGTTAGGTTTAGAGTGTGTTGTTGTAGATAGGTATCAGCATGCACCCGCAATGCAGGTTGCCCATAGAAGTTATGTAGTAGATATGAAGGACGGAAATAGTCTAAGGGCTATAATCGAGAGAGAGACTCCAGATTACATCATTCCAGAAATAGAAGCTATAGATACAGAAGTCCTTGTAGAGATGGAGGAGTTTGGATATAAAGTAGTTCCCAATGCCGATGCAACGAGGATAACGATGAACAGGGAGTATATACGTAGATTAGCATCTGAAAAACTTAAGTTTAAAACTGCAGATTACAGATTTGCAGAATCCTTGGAGGAGTTAAAGGAGGCTGTAAATGAACTGGGGACTCCATGTGTTGTTAAACCTATTATGTCTTCTTCGGGAAAGGGGCAGAGTATAATAAGAAATAAAGAAGATATTGAGAGAGCCTGGAAGCACGCCCAGGTTTCTGCAAGGGGTGTAGGTTCTAAGGTAATAGTTGAAGAGTTTATAGATTTCGACTACGAGATAACGCTTTTAACTGCAAAAACTGAAGATGGTATAAAGTTCTGTCCCCCTATAGGTCATATACAGATAGATGGAGATTATCATGAGAGTTGGCAACCTCATCCTATGGGAGAGAAAACCTTAAAGGAAGCCCAGAGAATAGCCTACGAGATCGTTAGCATGTTAGGTGGCAGGGGAATATATGGAGTGGAACTCTTTATTAGAGGAGATGAGATTATATTCAGTGAGGTTTCTCCAAGGCCCCATGATACAGGCATGGTAACTATGATAACCCAGAATATGAGCCAATTTGAAATACACCTCAGGTGTCTCTTGGGATTACCTGTAGATGTGGAGATGGTAGTAACTGCAGGGGCCAGTCACGTTATTAAGTCCAACATAGATAAGTGGGCTCCCCAGTACGATGTAAGTGATGCTCTAAAGGTTCCAAATACGAAGTTAAGATTATTTGGTAAACCTGTGGCAAGGGTTGGAAGGAGAATGGGTGTTGCACTGGCATACGGTGAGAGTATAGAGGTTGCAAGAGAGAGAGCTAAGAGATGTGCCCATGCTGTTAAGGTATTTTAAAAAAAATTTTTTAATAATTATTTTTATCAAGGCTTTTTCGAAAGTTGTTATTTAGTAGTTTTGTTGTTTGTTTATGACCATACTATAAAAAAATACTAAGATTTTTTTAATGGAAGCCAGAGTACAAAATTAATAAAACACTTACCTCAGTTCCAGTACTTTCTTCTTTTCAGCCTCGGCACAGGACAAACAGAGTAGACACATTACACAGTATCCCTTCAAGGGTATCTTTCCCTTCGTTAATTTCAAAGTTTTCATTGGACAAACTTTTACACAGTTACCACATTTTATACATAGGTAGGGACTGTACTCTATTCTGTTGTACTCTTTTCCTCCATGGTTTATCTTGCCTAATTTTAACGCTCCACTTGGACATGCGACAGTACATGCTCCACAAACTATACACATCTTCACAGTTTTAGTTTTCTTATCTACTACAATTGCATCAGTTGGACACACCTTAGCACACTTCTCCAGTATATCGTAATCTTCCTCAATGATCACCAAACCTTCCTCTGTAATTGGATGTGCTGATTCAAACTTTACCTCCAAGGTAATGGCATCTACGGGACAGGCCTTTGCACATAACTTACATGCTGGACAGGCCTTTGGAACTTCCACTATATTTTTTTCCCTATTGTATTTTATCATATCTCCTGGACATATCTCGACACATACTGTACATCCTATACATTTACTCTCATCTACTTCAAATTTCAATATCTCTTTTCTCCTCTTCTTTGGTATTCTACCAGAGACATAGATGGCATTCCATGGACAAGTTTGGGCACATATAGAACAATATATACACTTATCTTTGTCGACAACAGCCTTACCATTTTCTATTTTTATAGCCTCTACAGGACATACTGGAATACAAATCTCACAACCCACACAATCGTCAGTAACTACTATTGGCTCATTAGGTATTTTAACCTCTTTTTTAGGTTTTTCAACTACCCCAGGTATGGAGATAATCTCTATTGGACATGTATCAACACATCTTTTGCATAAAATACAGTGCCCCTTTGAATAAGGATATCTATCATCAACCTTTTTTATCTTCGTTGGACATGCCTCTGCACAATCTCCACACTTTATACACTTTGAAGGATTGTAAGATATGGCACCATTAGACTCGTAGAGCGCTCCAGTTGGACATGCCTTAACACAGTTCATACATAGGATACAGGTTTTAAAGGGTGCTATCTCTATGGCTTCTGTAGGACAGACAGCGGTACAAGCGTTACATACTAAACAGAGATCCTCCTGAATTTTTATTCCCCCCATAGTATCTCCTATACTCTTTACTCTTTAAATTTTAATCAAATAATAAATAATCAAATAATAAGCATACTTGTAAACTTGTAATATTAATTGATATACTTTATAAAAATAATTTAATGGCTTATTAGAATATCTGATAGTCATTGAACAACATGAAGAATAAAGAACAACAACTGTTTCCTACAACCTCCCCCAAGGGGTTCGGTATGTAGGAAACTATTCCTCCTTCTTTATCTCAAATACTAACTCCTTCTTTTCATTCATAACTATTACATGGGCAGCACATGAGTATCAGGGATCGTAGGCCCTCAGGACAACCTCCAAGAGGTTTAACTTTTTTTCATCGATCTCCATATTTTACCACCTTAATTACTTTTTGAATACTTCTATTGCAGCTTGTTGGATGGCCTTCTCCATTGTAGGTACGTTATGTGTTGATGCCACTATCATATTTGCCTTTATAACGATTCCGTTCTCATCTGTTTCATAGTGATGTATTAAAACACCTCTTGGAGCTTCTACAACACCAACTCCACTACCTGCTTTCGGTTCTACCTCTGCTCTTATATCTGTAGATGTGATCTCGTTATCTTCCAATAACTCCTTAATTCTCTCACATGATGCAAGTATTTCTATAAGTCTCGCATGATGGTAGGCTAAGGATTGATTGGCGGGACTTCCAAACATGTCTATAAATTCCTTTCTGGCCTCTTCAGCCAAAGGTGTAGGGATACTATCACATACATTCATCATTGCCAGAGGTCCAACTCTATAGATTCCCTCTGGGTATCCTACCTTTTTGTAGTATGGGTATTTTACATAACTATGTGATACAATGTGTTCTCCTATGTAATCCTGATATTCAGAGAATGGAAATTCTACCTTCTCACTACCATCTGGAGATAGAAACCTTAAGACTCCATCGTAGAAGGAGTGTTTTCCATCTTTGACTATTCCAAGATACCAAGTATCAATTACTCCCAGGGACTTTACCATATTTATATACTGCTCATTTAGTGATTTGATCAACTCTACACCTTCCTTGGCGTACTCTATCATGGTGTCGATTTCCTTTAGGAATGCATCCCTACTTTCTTCACTTAGAGTTGTAGATATACCTCCTGGGATACCTGTAACTGGATGTATAGGTTTCCCTCCAACTTTTTCTACTATACTCTGGCCAAATTTTCTCAATGCTATAGCCTTTTTAGCTACCTCTGGAGATTTTTCTATAATTCCTACAATGTTTCTAACCTTGGGATCTGCATCTGGGCCTAGTATAAAATCTGGTGCTGCCAGATAGTAGAAATGTAGTGCATGACTGTGGATCATGTTTCCTAGTAACATCAATTCTCTAAGTTTCTTTGCAGTATCTGGTATCTCAACATCCCAGGCAGCATCAACTGCCTTAACACTTGCTAAGTGGTGAGGTGTCTGACATATCCCACAAATCCTAGGTACGATCCTAGGCACTTCTTCAGCAGGTCTTCCTACTACAAACTGTTCAAATCCTCTTATTGCAGTTATATGTAATTTAACATCAACTGGTTTTCCAGACTCATCTAGGATAATGGTGACTTTACCATGTCCTTCAAGACGACTTAGAGGTTCTATAGTGATCTTGCCCATGTTATGTCACCATCTTTACTTGTGGATCTTCTTAGGTATTAATGCTGCAGCCATGGAGAACCTGTAGAACAGCCCTAACTTGTCGGGGAGTTTCAGAGCTGCATCACCTGTAACTGCATAGGCATTTGCAGCTGCAGCCCCCTGATCAAGGACAGCATCTGTTTTTCCATAGCATCCTCTACAGGGAACATTTACAGATGGGCATTTTGCCCCACATCCTGCCCTTGTAGCCATTCCTAAACATGGATAGCCTTGTTCAAAGAGACACTTTTTGCTATCTGGTATACCTTCAAAGGTTCTCTTAAATTCCTTAGGATAGGTACCTTCCTTTACCCTTGGACATTCATCACAAACTATCTTCATAGATATCTTAGGTTTCTTTCCCTCCAACAGTGCTGTTATTAACTCTAGGTTATGTTCAGGTTTTGGAGGACATCCTGGTAGTATAAGATCTACATCTATAAAGTGGGAGACTGGATATACCCTATCAAGTAGTTTTGGGATATCTTCTCCTGGTACCTCTCCAGGGTTATCTACGGTATCTGTGGAAAATACCTCTTTAAGTAGTTCCTCAGTGGGATACAGGTTACCTAAGGCTGGTATTCCTCCGTAGGCTGCACAGGTCCCCCATGCTACAACAACCTTCGACCTCTCTCTAATCTCTTCTAGGAGATGTTTATCATGTTCGTTTCTAATACCTCCCTCTATCAGGAATAAGTCTATACCTTCTGGTATCTCTTTTATATCTGCCACTATAGGTCCAAATAGGATCTCTACGTTTGGAAATACCTCGAGAAGTTGCTCGTGGAGGTCTAACAGGGACATATGACAACCAGAACATCCACATAGTTGGATCATACCTAACTTCGCCTTATTTCCCATCCAATCACCCTGTTAAAGTAGTAATTAGATACCAACTACTAGCCACCTCCTGCTTAGGAGGCGGTCCTTCCGTAGGTCCTCTCGGTTCCCTACGGAATTCATCCCTTTTTAACTAACTTACCTGCACTGGCCCTTTAAAGGATTAGGCCCCAACCTGTTTATCCTCTCAGTCATGGTATTAACAGCCTCCACGAACTTGGCAGCATCTGCCGCGCTCATGAGGAATATATCTATCCTATCTCCCCCTATCCCCAGTTCCTCCAGTATTTCCTTTGTAAGTTTTACCCTATCCATCGCCCTGAAGTTCCCACTTTCATAGACACACTCATTAGGTTTTCACCCAACAACCATGACTCCATCAGCGCCCTTTTGGAAGGCTCTTAAGGCGTAGGATATATCAAATCTGCCAGTGCAGGGTATTCTTATAATTCTAACATATGCAGGATACTGCATCTTACTAGTTCCAGCGAGATCTGCAGCTCCATATCCTCATTGATAACATGCAAATGCTATTATAACTGGAGTGTCCATCTTTTCACCTTAAAAAAATGATGTGGTTATAAAGTGTAATAAAATGGACCACTTAGCCCCAATCAGCCCCATCCTGGCAGCGCCTTCGGATGGGACTTCATCTTTTTTATCTCTCTAGCAAACCACCCTAACGTTGATTTATTGGCTGTCCCCCTATTGATTCAACATATTATGGGTATCTAAGATTCCATCTATTGCAGATATAACCTGTTCATCTCTGTAGTACCTCAACTGCAGGGCCCCACTTGGACAGGTAGCACAGCAAGAACCACAGCCTTTACATGCAATGTCATTTACTTCAGCCACTTTATGTCCATCAACTTCCTTATAGGAGATTGCATTGTATGGACATACTTGGGCACAGATCTCACATCCTCCACAGATCTCCTTATTTACTATTGCTCTTATCATCTCTATCTCGAACTTACCCTTTGCCATCGGTATTGCCACGGCACTAGCTGCACCTTTAGCCTGGGCTACTGTATCTGGGATATCCTTAGGACCTTGGGCCACTCCTGCTATAGCTATACCATCTACCTTGGTGTTAACTGGTGCCAACTTTGGATGTAGTTCCTTGAAGAATCCATCTGGACTGATATCCAATCCTAACATCTTTGCTACGTTCTTAGTGTCTGGTCTTGGTACAAGTCCAGCAGATAGTACCACGAGATCAGCTTCTATCTCTACTATCTCCCCCATCAATGTATCCTCTACTCGAACTGTGAGGTTCTTTGTCTCTGGATCTTCAATAACACAGGCTGGTCTTCCCCTTATGAACTTAACCCCGAACTGTTCCTGAGCTCTCTGGTAATACTCTTCGTATCCCTTTCCAAAGGATCTTATATCCATGTAGCAAATGTAAACCTCTGCATCTGGCTCGTGCATCTTTATCAGTTGCGCATTCTTCAGGGCGAACATGCAGCAAATCCTTGAACAGTATGGATTGCCAACCTTCAGATCCCTGGAACCTACACACTGTATAAATACTACTCTGTGTGGGTGCTCTCCATCACTTGGCCTTATTACATGCCCTCCTGTGGGCCCTGCAGGGTTGATCATCCTCTCCAATTCTAAGGTGGTTATCACGTTGTCGTAAACTCCATACCCATATTCCTCTTTTAGGGATGCATCGAACTCGTTGAACCCTGTAGCCACAATTATTGTACCAACCTTTAACTTGATCTCCTCTGGTTTCTGGTTGAAATCTATTGCTCCTGGTCCACAGACACTTTCACACAGCCTACAGTCGATACAGTACTCCTTATCTATTGTATATATCAGGGGGACAGCCTGGGCAAATGGTACGTATATAGCCTTCCTGGTACCTATTCCTAAGTCAAATTCGTTAGGTACTTCGATAGGACATACTTTGGCACAGGCTCCACATCCTGTACACTTGGACTCATCTACGTACCTTGGTTTTTTCTCTATGGTTACTTCGAAGTTACCGATGTATCCAGAGACGTTCTTTATCTCTGCGTAGGTGATTATTTCAACGTTAGGGTGGTTTGCTACTGTAACCATCTTAGGTGCCAAAATTCAAAGAGCACAATCATCTGTTGGGAATGTCTTGGCCAATTGGGCCATTCTACCTCCAATAGATGTTTCCTTCTCTACAATATACACCTTATATCCTTGATCCCCTAAATCTAGGGCAGCCTGAATTCCTGCAATACCTCCTCCAATGATAAGACAAGATCTATCTACTTCCACAACCTTCTGAGGTACATCTTCCAACCTTTTAGCCCTCTCCACACCACCTGCAACTAATTCCATCGCTTTCTTTGTAGCTGCCTCTCTATCTCCTAAATGGACGAAAGAATCTTGTTCTCTGATATTTACGAACTCCAGATAGTAAGGAGAAAGCCCTGCTTCAGCGATACAGGCTCTAAAGGTAGGCTCGTGGATCTTAGGAGTACATGCTGCAACAACCACTCTGTTTAACTTGTATTCTTTAATTGCATTTTTAATCATTTTCTGTCCCGGATCGGAACAGTAGAAGGGATATGTATTTGCATACACTACTCCATCAAGCTTTGAGGCGAACTCCTTCACCGCCTCACAATCTACAACGCCGTTAATATTGGCACCACAGTAGCAGATAAAAACCCCTATCCTGGGGCTTTCCATAGATTCACCTCCAAAAGTTAAATAATAACGAAAATATTATTATATATTAAAGTATTATAAAAATATATTGTTTAACGCATTTAATAAGTTTTATTAGATATGCTATTAATCAATTTACTATTTTGAATCATTAATTACATTAGATTGACATTATAAAACCATTAAACATTCCAAAATATTTCTATAAACACCGGATACAAAGATATTAAGGAATCCCTGCTGTAATATCAACAGTTGTATGAGAATATTCAGAATATTATTTTCTTAATCTTCTCCCTTTAAAATCTTGTATTTGGGTTTATTATTTTTTTATTTTTTAAAACCTTTTCTTATTTTTTGTAATTGTTATAATCCTTACATTTTCATCATCATTATTAAACCAAGAACATAATTTTTAAAGTATAAAAATAATAACTAAGAAAAAAATAGAAAAAGATAGGAAGAGATTTAACAGGAATTTCACGTACTTTTCCACTATATCATATAATCTGGGGAATAAGAACTTATTTTGCTTTTTTTATTTTTATATTCATTGTCTTATTTTTCTTTAATTATCTTTTTATTATTTTTTATAATAATTTTTATTATATGTTATTTTAAACTATCACTTTGATAGCGAGTGGGTTTATTATATTATTATTGAAATAACACTATCCTCATATTTCATCAAAAAAAAAATTATTTTTTAATTAACTTCGCAATAACTACGTCTACACTAACTTTACTTACAGGGGAAGGGAAGGTATCTGTACCTACTACTTCGTTGGCACCACTTACATAGAGTTTGTTAAGAGCATCTCCAATGAGGATAGGATGTACACAGGCAGCTATTATCTTATTCGCCCCCTGTTCCTTCAACATTTTTATGGCAGTTGCCACTGTTCCCCCTGTAGATATTATATCATCCACAATGAGCACATCTCTATTTTCTACATCTAAATTCTTAGGAGCCACCTTTATCTCGGTAGGGGATATCCTGGTTTTCTCTAAGTAGTCGTATTCACAGCCTATAACCTCAGAGGCTTCCTTAGCTAACTTCACAGCCCCCATATCTGGAGATAATACAACAGGATTATCTAGTCTATCCTTTACGTACTTTGCCAGCTCTCCTACAGCACTTCCACATATAAAGGGCACTTTAAAAAAGGATTCTATATGTGTTTCATGAGGATTTATTGTAATAACTCTATCAAAGAGTTGGGAGTATATCTTAGCAAGTCCTCTAATACTTATAGGTTCTCCAGGGTTGAACTTTTTATCCTGTCTTGTGTAAGCCAAGTAAGGTGCCATCAAGGTTATAGATTTAGCCCCTTCATCTCTCAATATATCACTCATCAAGATACTCTCTACTACAGCATCATTCTGGCTGTTCTGACTCTGAATAAAGATCACATCCTCGTTATTTATGACATGGCTGTCCTGGATCCTTATATACAACTCTCCATCTGGAAACCTTTTAAACTCTGTCCTTAGAAGTTTACAACCAACTAACTTTGAGACCCTGTAGGCCAGTTCTTGAGAGTTTATACCAGGCACTATAATCACTTTATCACCTTATACTTTATAATAACTAAATAAGAACCTCAGGTGATTATAGACTTTACAGAGATACTGTATATATGAAAGAACATTTAAAACTTTACTCCTGATCTCACTTGAAAACAGGTGAAAAAGAAACTTAGGTTGAGCACCTTATCATTGATAACTACTTCACATACTTTAAAATTTCCCTTAGATCCCTTCTATCTATGACAACATCGGCGTTTTTCTTCAGAACTTCCTTAGCACAGAATGCTATTCTAAAACCAGCTTTCTTGAACATACCTATATCGTTTGCACCATCTCCTACAACTACAGTATCCTTTAAATCTATATTTTCTCTCCTTGCAATCTCTTCTAAGATCTCTCCCTTTGCAGTAGGACTCATCACCCTACCTCTTACCTCACCAGTCAACTTTTCATCCTTAACTATAAGTTCGTTAGAATATGCATAGTCTAAATTTAGATCCTTCTTTATCCTCTCTGTAACGATGTTAAATCCCCCGCTTATTACACCTACAACATATCCCCTATTTTTAAGTTCTTCTATAGCCTCCCTTGCACCTTTGGTTATTTTCAATTTTGAAACTAATTCCTTTACACTGTCTATCGGTAATCCTTTTAGGAGTGCCACTCTCTTCCTTAAGGATTCCTCAAAGTCTATCTTTCCATTCATAGCATCCTTGGTGATTTTTTTTACCTCTTCCTCTACACCAACCAGTTTAGCTAATTCATCTATCGTTTCTTCCTCTATTAAAGTACTGTCTAAATCAAAGAGTACAAGGCCCTTTTTATTTTTTCTCATCACACCACCAATATCAAAAATATATATTTGAATAATTTGCACTATAATTTTTTAAATATTTTATAGTTCCACAACCATTAATTATCTCAATAAATTTTGAGAGATTTTATGTGTTTGACTACTAAAATTTTTGAAAGATAGCATGTTGAGATATCAGAAGATCGGCGATATAGTATTGGTAAAGAGAGATCTATCCCAGGAAGAGATGGAGTATATACTAAATAAAACGAGGTGTAAAACTATAGTGAAGTACGAAGGTATATCAGGGGATCTTAGGAAACCAAAGATTAAAATAATATACGGTAGTGAAACTGAAACTATTCATAAGGAATATGGCTGTCTATTTAAATTGGATGTATCAAAGGTTATGTGGAGTATGGGAAATATAGAAGAAAGGAAAAGAATGGCACATATATCACATCCAAGGGAGATAGTAGTAGACATGTTTGCAGGAATAGGTTACTTTTCCATACCTATGGCCAAATACTCTAAACCTAAGAAGATTTACGGGGTAGAAATAAATCCAGATGCCTACTACTATTTAAGGGAGAATATCAAGTTGAATAAGTTGAAGAATGTTGAGCCTATTTTGGGAGATAACAGAGTTTTGAACTTAGAAAATATTGCAGATAGGATAATAATGGGATATATACTAAAAACCAGGTTTTTCTTAGATAAAGCTTTTCAACTTCTAAAAGAGGAAGGAGGGGTCATACATTATCACGATACCTTACCTGAAAAGGCTCTATACTCAGAAGGTGTTTATAATATAATGAAGACTGCTGAGGCTTACGGCTATAAACTCACCTATTATGATATACGTAAGATAAAAAAATACGCCCCAGGGGTATGGCATATAGTGATAGATGCCAAGGTAGAGGGATGTTAATCTCTCTTTGAACAAATAATTTTCTTCTTAGTTTAGTCTTAATACCTTAATTCCTATCGTGGTAATTAAAAAAATTAAGAATAATAACATTTTATTTCCCTAAACACTGGGAGTATAAAGATATTATTGATATTATTACTGTGATATCAACAGTTGGAAATATTCTAGAAATTATTTTTTCCGACATTCTTCTTTTTAAATTTTGTATTTGTATTTGGATTTTTTATTTTTAAACTTTTTATTTTTTATTTATATTATCTTTATAATACTATCTCTTATTATTTTTAATGAGAACTAGAATAAAAAGAAAGTATAAACAAGGTATATCCTATCTATCCCTCAACATTGGTTTTTTCTTTAATTTACTACTTTAATGAGAACCAAGTTTCACTTTATATTGCTGCTTCTACTTACGATAAGAAGATTTTATATTATGAAGTGACATATTTAGACACTTTACCTCATTCTCAAGATGAGCTTTTAGCTGTAGTTCCACAATCCTATCTTATGTTTCTTAGCATACTTTTCATACTCTAAGTACCTATCTAATAGTTCAAATTTAGAACGGTATACTCTGGCATAACCGTATATTATTAAACTCTTACCAAGATCTTTACCATCGACAAATATATATGCTAAATATCTACCATATTCATCTCTCTTTGGAGATATCCTATCAAATACTACAACAACTTCTTTATTTTTCAACGTATTTTCTACATACTCTTTTGCCCTGTAACCCCAGAGTTTTAAGTAAGTTGTATTGGTTATTGGAGTTCCATTGTAGGTGTAGTACTCGTAGGGATTGTTTTTACGATGTATTTCAGGAGTATCTACTCCCAAGATCCTTATTTTATATACACTTCCATTTTTACACCTTACCCATATGGTATCTCCATCTACAACTTTAAAAACTTCTCCTACAAAGTGTTCATGATTTTCTATAAATTGATTAGTATCAAAGTAATCTTTCTGAAAGGTAGTGGATAGACATCCTGAAATCACTACAGTAATCACTAATAGAGTGACAATATTAATTCTAATAGTTTCACCTTTTACATCATTTATCTAAAATAGCATCTATTGGACAGTATCTAATACATACCTTACAATCCCTACATATATTCTTATCTATAATAGCCTTTCCATAGGTACTAATCGCTCCAAAGGGACAGAATGGAACACAGTTACCACATCCGACACACCTATCTAATATTTTCATAAATTATCACCGGTTTTAACTTTTGATAATTTAATACTTAAACTAAAACATAGAAACAGAGATCTTATATAAAAAAGATTAGAAATCCAGATTCTATCAAAAAAGGATAAATAATTATAATAAAAATTTAAGATGAAAAAATTGACAAAAAATTGTTTTTAAAATAAAAACTCCATTCAACACAAAATATAAATATATCTTTTCTACTCCTAAACCTTAGAAAGAAGATATATAATTCTAAAGTAAAATCTCCTGTATCTTCCTGATTTACCACCGAGAACTAAGTAATGAGAATGTGTTTTTGTTACCCTATATTTTTTTTGGTCGGGCTTTTTTAAATTTTTATTATTTATTTTTATTATTTTTAAGTTGTTATACTTAGAATATAGCTCTAAACTTTAAAAATAATAACAATAACAATAACAAAAAAATTTAATAAAAATAAAAATTCAAGAAAGGTAATTAACAGAAATCTCCCTTTATAATTATTCTTTTTATTATTTCATTGTTATTTTAAAAATTAAAAAATAGAGCTATTTTATCCTAACTTTGTTAACCTTCTTGGACTGCCAAGAGTACCTCCTTATTCTCTTACTGGCTCCAAAACCACAGGCTGCACAGACCTTCTTTCGAACATGGTAGGCCCTTCTACCACATCTTCTACATCTTATATGGTAAGATCCTTTGTTACGTTTTCCCATCGAAGGAGTACCTTTACCCATAGTACTTCACCTTATTTCTACTTAGATTTCTACCTAAAGGGATACAAACTGTATATTATCTCCTCTGATCACAATCATTTGGAACTCTCTATCTTCCTTATTAAACTTTGCATTTTCAAGGACTATGTTTATATGTATATCGTATGCTTTCAATATCCCTTTTACTACACTACCATCTTTTAGATAAACAGTTACATTTGTATTAATAGCCTTACCTAAGATATCCAAAGGTCTTTGAGTATTTATCATTTTACCACCTTTTAAATTTTTATTTATTGACTTCCTTTAGTTTTGAGTTCGTGATATACATACGTCCATTTAAGTTTTCTAGGATCTCTACCAAGTTTATAGTTTTTCTCACACTTTGAAGAACAGAAGAATAGTACAGAACCATCCTTCTTTACGTATCTCTTCCCAGTGCCAGGTTCTATTTTCCCACCACAGAAACTACACCTTTTCCACTCCATAAAACTTCACCTATCTTTTATCTCTTTTTACCCAGTGGTTTAGCCTCTCTCTCAGTTTCCCTGAGCATTATTATATCTCCCACTTTGATAGGCCCTTTAACATTTCTCGTTAAGATACGGCCTGTATCTCTACCTCCCAGTATTTTACATCTTACCTGGATTATCTCCCCAGTAACCCCTGTTCTCCCAATTATTTGAATAACTTCTGCTGCTATAGCCTCTTTATAGATCATCTCGTCATCAGACATATTACCACCTTAAAAGGACATATTTACTTCTTTAATGCCTTTATCTTCTCTATTAGTTCCTTTAACTCTTCAGAATCGCCCTCTTCAATAATAGCAACTGAAGATGCTGCCACCTCTATACCTGCAGCTTTACCTAACTCCTCCTTTGTAGATACGTAGGTGTATGGAATATTCTTCTCTTCACATAGATATGGAATATGTGCAACTATCTCTTCTGGTTGAACATCCTTAGCCAAAATTACTAATTTAGCTTTACCTCTTTCAACAGCTTTTGTAACTTCATTTGCTCCTTTTCTGATTTTTTTAGCTTTGGTTATTAATTCGAGAGTTTTCTCCTCTATCTCCTGTGGCACATCGAATTTTACATAAATAGCCATATATCTCCCTCCTTGTCTTTTTTAAAAATACGTTTTTCGTCCATATTCGCCCACTCATATCATCATGGTTTAAAAAGAGTGGTTACTACTCTATTCTATAAAGTTATATTTATAGATTGTGGTTAGAGATATGGATAAATATATTTCTTATATATCTTCTTTAATTTTTTAATTTTTTTAATAGTCACTAAGAAAATTAATAGTTACATAAAATTAATATAATAAAAAGACATAAATATTAACGACAGAAAAATAGTACAATACAGAAACTGTTCACTCATGGGGTGATCCCTTTGGTTGAGATAGTAAAAAATGTTGTATGTCCCTTCTGTGGCTGTCTCTGTGACGATATCGAAATTATGATAGAGGATGGCCACATCGTGGGGACAAGAAATGCCTGTAGAATAGGCCATGCAAAGTTTATGCACTTTGAAGGATCTGTAAGATATACGGAACCTATGATAAGGGAAAATAAAAAGGATAATTTCAAAAAAACAGACTACGATACTGCAATTGAAGAGTCTGCAAGATTACTGGTAGAATCAAAACTCCCATTATTGTACGGATTCTCCTCTATAAGTTGTGAAGCACAGCGTGAAGCAATATTAATAGGGGAGAAAATTGGAGCTATCGTAGATAATACAGCAACTGTTTGACATGGACCTTCTCTCCTGGCAGTGCAGGATGTAGGATACCCTGTTTGTACCCTTGGAGAGATTAAAAACAGAGCTGATTTAGTAATATTCTGGGGATGCAATCCAATGCATGCCCATCCAAGGCATATGGGTAGATACTCAGTATTTGCAAGGGGATTCTTCAGGGAGAGGGGAAGGAGAGATAGGACAATAGTAGTGGTAGATCCAAGAAAAACACATACTGCAAAGTTAGCAGATCTCCACCTACAGGTAGAGCCTAACAAGGACTACGAGTTGATAAGTGCCATGAGAGCTGTCGTCAAGGGACACGAGTTAAATGTAGACAAGGTTGCAGGGATACCAGTTGATATTATCTATGAAACGGTAGAGGCCTGTAAAAAGGCTCAGTTTGGTCAGTTATTCTTTGGTATGGGAGTAACAATGAGTAGAGGTAAACATAGGATTATAGACAATGCCATCTGTCTGGTTATAGATTTAAACGCCTACACAAAATTTGGACTGATGCCAATGAGAGGACACTACAACGTAAATGGATTCAACCAGGTAATGTCTTGGTTAACAGGGTATCCTTATGCAGTGGATTTCAGTAGAGGTTACCCAAGGTACAACCCAGGAGAGACAAGTACAGTCGATCTCTTAGTTAGAGGAGAAGTTGACGTAATGATGAATATTGCATCAGATCCAGGGGCACACTTCCCACAGAAGGCAGTAGAACATATGGCCAAGATACCTTTAATATGTATAGAGCCTCATCAAACACCTACAACTGAACTGTCTAACATTATAATACCAACTGCCTTTACAGGAGTTGAAATTGGAGGAGTTGCATATAGAATGGACGGAGTCCCATTAGAGCTTAAGAAGGTTATAGATCCTCCAGAAGGGGTTCTTACAGATGAAGAAGTCTTCAAGATCATGAGCAAGAAGATAAATGAGATGTTGTAAAATTTGATATTACTGGGTATCCTACATCCTGCGGAGATGTTATCTAAGTGTTTGAAGGGGAACCCTTATGGGGACCCTTCAAACCCTATTAACTCTTTTTCTTAAAATAATGTTAAGCTCAAAAAAAGAATGGTAAAGAGTAACAATTGTTATAATAAACATATCAAAATATTAAATTGTAAAATTTTTTTATAGATTATAATAATATAAAAAAGATTATAATAGGTTAGAAATTTTATACCTTAAACTTTTTTAAAAGTTAATTTAATTTCCAAGAGCCCTATCTATAATAATATCCACTAATCTATCATCTGGCCCTATAGGTTCTCTGTATACTATTTCCACATTCTCCGGAATCTCTAAAGATTCTTCATGATGATGATGGTGATGATGGTGTTCATGGTGGTGAGAGTTCTCTTCTTCTCCATTGTATATACCTAAGATCTTAGGAATATCCCTCTTTGTATGGTTCCCATGAGCTAGAAACACAGGCACCACAATTATCTTCTTAGCACCTTTTTCTATTACCTTTTTAATTGCCTGTGGTATTGTTGGTTCATTAAACTCCATCATACCTACTTCTACAATAGGATATATATTTCTCTTTCTTATTTTCTCTGCGATTTTATTAATTACTTCCTTTGAGTAGGGTAATCTACTACCATGACCTATTAAAACTAACGCCTCCATACTACACCTCATCATACTTTTTTCAATAATATTCATACTAATCATCTATAAGTTATATATATGTTTTTCCATATTAGCTAAAATTATTTTACTTTAAGAAAATTACTTACCACAATGTTTAAATAGAAATATTCTTCAATATATAAAAACACCCTGATTATTAACAAAGGAGTAAAAAGGTGTCAAACATGGAGGAGAGGATATATACTATACCCTTAAGAGATGTTACCAATAGATCCATATCTACAAAAAGAGCTCCAAGGGCTATAAAAAAAATAAGAGAGTTCTTAAAGAGACATACTAAGTGTGAGATAGTTAAACTGGATAGATCTATAAATGAGAAGATATGGGAGAGAGGCATATCTAAAATCCCTCCAAGGGTAAGAGTTAAAGTAATTAAAGAAGATGACAACGTAGTAAGAGCTGTACTGGTAGAATAAGATCCTAACACTCTGTGATGGCTATGAAAATAATAAAAGAATATTTTTCAGGGATACCTACCTTGGGGGTACTCTCCCTTGTCACAGAGTTATTTGGGCTCTTTCCTTACTTTGTTGAAGAGAAATCTTTAGAGAGATACTCTCGTATATTAAAGGTACCTGTTAAAGCTTTGAATATTGGAAACAGTTCTCTAATAGGCTCTCTCTCTGTGGCAAATTCCTACGGTATAGTACTCTCTCCCCTAGCTTTAAAGGAGGAGATAGAAATACTAAAGAGATTTTTAAGGGAAAACGATATCGACATTGTCGTTGAAAAAGTGGAAACAAAGACCACCGCCTTTGGTAATCTTATAGCTACCAACGACAGGGGATGCATAATATCTAACGAATTGAAGGAGTATAGAAAGAAGATAGAAGATATATTGAATGTGGAAGTAGTACCCAGGGATGTTGCAGGGTTAAGTACTGTAGGTTCCAACTTAGTTATTACAAACAAAGGCGGTTTAGTTCATCCAAATACCTCAGAGGAAGAGATAAAAAGGTTGAAGGAAGTCTTCAAGGTGGATATATTGGAGAGAGGTACTGCCAACAAAGGTAACTTCTCAGTAGGTGCCTTTATAGTTGCGAATTCAAAGGGTGCTATAGTAGGTGGAGATACAACAGGACCTGAGATGCTAAAGATAGAGGAAGCTCTCGATCTAATAGAGTAATGAGGTGGTAGGAATGATAAAGATCTACAGGATAAGTGGTAAAATACTCAGTAAAGAAGAACCTATGTTCTTTAGAAAGGAATACAGGGCTCTAAAGAAGGAGGATGCTCTAGAGTATCTATACTCCGAGATGGGAAGTAAACACCATGTAAAGAGAACCCTTATTAAAATTGAGAAAATCGAGGAGATCTCTGAAGATGAGGTTACAGATCCAATACTTCAGAGTATAATAAGGATGTATTAATTAGATTCTCTAATGTAAAAGAAAAAGATACAAATCATAGTGTAATAAAAAGGATTTAAACGGATAATATCTTATCTGTCCTGTTTAGCTTTACTACATTATTATTTTTTCTATAGTTGTAAATTTATCGTTGTTATAATACTAATTTTTATTATAAGGGTTTTATTATTTTTTTAATTATTACTTAATAATAATTTTAATAACTCAATTATAATATAGATAGAAACTAAGATTTTTTATAACAGTAATAACAACTTTTTTACATCAAACAATAGGGTGAAGTTTATGCACTTTGTAAGTGTTTTAGACGTTGAAAAGGATCTCTTAAAGGCTAATAAGAGACTTGCAGATAAAAATAGGGCACTTTTAGATAAATATAACGTAACTGCCTTTGACTTCATGGGTGCCATAGGTAGTGGAAAGACATTACTTATAGAGAGGCTAATTGAAAGGTTAAAAGATAGATACAGTATAGGATGTATTGCAGGGGATGTCATAGCCAAGTACGATGCAGAAAGGTTTAAGAAACATGGGGTGGAGGTTGTTCCCCTGAACACTGGAAAGGAGTGTCACTTAGACGCCCATTTAGTAAGTCACGCCTTAGAGGATCTCAACTTAGAGAAGTTAGATATACTCTTTATAGAGAATGTGGGGAATTTGATATGTCCTACAGATTTCGACCTCGGTACTCATAAGAGGGTGATTGTTATAAGTGTTACAGAAGGAGACGATACTGTTAAAAAACACCCAATGATATTTAAAACTGCAGATCTAACTGTTATAAATAAGATAGATGTTGCAGAAGCTGTAGGAGTAGATCCCTTGAAGATGAAAAGGGACGCTGAAAGTATAAACGATAAGATGGAAGTAGTACTTACATCCCTTAAGACTAACGAGGGGTTAGATAAGGTGGTTGATTTTATAGTTAGAGCCAGGGAGAAAGGTTAAAGTATCTAAGTGATACCATGATAGAGGTAGAAAATGCTATAATAGACGCCATACACAGAAAGATCCAGGAAATATATGGAGAAAACATTGGAGATATACAGTTAGATGAGCCACCTTCATTGGAGTTAGGGGACTATTCAACGAATATATCATTCAGACTGGCAAGGATACTTAGGAAACCTCCAAAGGTTATTGCAGAGGAGTTGGGAGAGGTATTGAAGTCTGAAAATATTCCTTATGTTAGCGATGTGAGAGCAGTTAATGGTTATATAAACTTCTTTTTAGATTATAGAATGTATTCCAGGGATGGTATAGATAGGATACTGAAGGAGAGGGAGAACTTCGGTAAGGGTAAGAAAAAAGGTAAAAAGGTTATTCTCGAACACACCTCTGCAAATCCCAACGGTCCCCTCCATATAGGCCATGGTAGAAACGCCATAATAGGAGACAGTTTAGGGAGAATCTTGGAGTTTATAGGTTATGATGTAGAAACTCATTACTATGTAAATGACATGGGAAGGCAGGAGGCTGTTGTTGTCTTTGGTTTAGAGAGATTTGAGATAGATAGAGATAAGAAACCAGATCATGCTATCGGAGAGATCTACATAAAGGCAAATAGACTCTTAGAAGAGAATCCTCAATTAGAGAAAGAGATAGGAAAAATAATGAAGGAATACGAAGAATCCTTGGAGGGTAAAGAAAATAGTCCTATAGTAGAAAAGTTCCAGTGGGCTGTAAATTATGCCTTAGAAGGTATTAGGAAAACTTTAGATAATCTCAATATCGAGCATGATATATTTGTATGGGAGAGTGAATATGTAAGAAATGGAATGGTAAAGGAAGTTATAAGAAGATTAATGAAGACTGGTAAGGTAATAAAAGAAGACGTTTATAAACTTGATCTGTCAGATTTTGGAATAGAAAAGAAACTTGTATTGATGAGATTAGATGGGACTACTCTCTACTCTACAAGGGATATAGCCTACCATCTGGACAAGATGTCAAGATGTGATATAGGTATAAATGTCTTAGGTGCAGATCACAAACTTACTGCCAATATAGTAAATGTCTCTTTAAAATTATTGAATTCTAAGACTCCAAAAGTGATATTTTACGAGTTTATATCTCTGCCGGAGGGATCCATGAGCACAAGGAGAGGTAGATTTGTAAGTTTAGATGAACTCTTCGAGGAGGCCAGGAAGAGGGCTACTGAGGAGGTTAAAAGGAGAGGTATTGCCAAAGATGAGAAAGAGATAAAAGAGATAGGTCATAAAATCGCTGTAGGGGCGGTTAGGTATAACATAGTAAGGGTATCCCCAGAGAAACCTATGGTATTTAAATGGGAGGAAGCTTTAGACTTTGAAAAGGTTGGATGTCCCGTTATACAATATGCCCATGCTAGATGCTGTAGGATATTAGAACATGTCAGGGAAATGGATAAGGTAGAGGACAGAGATCCCAAGGAGCTCTTCAACTACGAGATGAAGGATCAGGAGAAGGTACTCATAAAAACCCTTCTGAAGTTTCCAAAGATACTTGAAATATCTGGAGAGTCTTTGAAACCTCAAACCCTAGCCCACTATATGTTAGATGTTGCCCAGAGGTTCAACAGTTTCTACGGAAACTGTCCAATACTGAAGGAGAAAAATGAGGATATACTGTACTCCAGGTTGAAGGTTGTAGAATCTACAAAAATAGTTATAGAAAACGGTCTTGGATTGTTAGGGATAGAGTGTCCAGGAAAGATGTAAATTGATTTATTAGAAAAATTAAGCTTATAAAAATTATAAAAAAATAAAAATTAAAGAATATATAAGTGGAAAAACAAAAAACACAACTATTCTATGGAGATCTGGCAAAATAATAACCTAATAAGAATTTATACAGATAAAAAAGTAATTGGAGAAATAAGTATTTCTATCCAATCCCTTTTTTATTTTTTTATTTTTATTTTAATATCTTATTATTATCTTACTTTTTAAGCTTTAAGCTTATTTCTTCTCCAATATCTCATCTTTGGGTGGGATCTTACCTTACCTTTCGTTTTTAACATTACAAATAGAGGAACTCTCCTGTTCTGTTTTAAAGCCTTGGCAAGCCTCAACTTTTTTCCAAGTGGTTTTATGGATCCCATTTATACATCACCTCTTTTTAATCCTATAACCCTGGATTGAACATGTTTGGGGAAGTAATCTCTAGGATCTTTACCTTTGGCCCTTATCAAGGCTCTTATCTCAATTTCATAATCAGACTTCAATACACTGTCACTCTCTCCCTGGGAGAGTATAAAGTATCTATCTACAAGGTATTTTATAGTTTTATGTCCAAAGCCCATAAGAGGGTTTAAATACTCTATACCTTTTCTCATCTCTATGCTCTGTATCTCGGAGTGAGATAACTTCGGCACTCTGTCATCCCTTCTAACACCATCTGCTATAACCTTATACTTATCTGCCAATATCTCTATAACCATTTTATGGAGATACTGGATACCTCTGGCAGGGTAGCCGTCTCTGAGGATAATCTCTACAGATCTCTCGATAATCTCTCTATCTAACAACTCCACTTTATGGGGGATATTCAATATATCTGCAGTCTCCTGGGCATACCTGTAGGAGTCCAACACTCCGAAATTTACAGTAACAAGTTCAACTTCATAACCTAACTTCTTCAAAAGTAATGCTGACAATGAACTGTCCTTTCCTCCACTGAATAAGACGTAGGCCTTTTTCATACATGGATACCTTTTTATTTTCTAATGAATTTTATCTCCCTCTTTTTAGACCTATTCATCTCGTAGAGTTTTTCTAGAAGTGATTTCAACACTTCATCAGAGATAGGCACCTGGATCCTTCCCATCTGTGCCAACTGGATAAGCTGAAGTTCCACCTGGGCAGCAAGTTCAGGTTTTGCCAGTCTCAACCTAGCTAATCTAGCCCTTGCAGGTTCTGTAAGTATCTGTTTTAATATCTTTCTCTTCTGTATCTCGTACTGTTGTTGAAGCTGGAGGGCCTGTTGCTCTTCCTCAGTCATCCTACTGGCAGCAGCCCTTCTCTGGAGTTCTAATAATTTTCTCCTTCTTATCTCTTCAATATCCATAATATCCCCTTATTAATTATTTAGAAAGGGAAGTATCTATTCTACAATTTCATCCATAACCTCTTTTGCCGTATTATCCAGTAAGGACTGTCCTTTAGGAGTGATTACTCTACCTTCTTTAGTTTTTGTTACAAGATCTAATCTCTCCAGCGCCTGTAGTGCTTTCCTTATAATATTTCCACTGGCTTTGACAAACCTTTCAGGTTTATGTCCTCTGTTTTTCCTACCACCGTATGCAGTCCTCAGTCTCTCTACCCCTACAGGGCCGTTTATGTATATCTTCCTGAGGATGGAGGCACATCTTATATACCACCAGTCTGGATCATGTGGCCTTCTCTCCTTATGAGCTCCAGTTTTCACAAAGTCTACCCACTCAGGTCTGTCTATGTTCATCTCTTTCAACTTCTTTGCCACTTTTTCAATAAGTTTTGATGGAGGCACATCGTACACCGTTGTCATATTTTACACCTCAAAATTTTTATTTATTTTTATTTTTTTATTTATTTTATTATTTTATAATTATTATAAAAGAGTAAGATATTGAGCAAGTTCTTATATTATAAAGCAGTAGTATATAATATTTACTAATAATATTTACTAAGTTGACATGCTATTTTATCGGTAGATTCTGGATCTTTTATTAAAAAAATTAAAAAATAGAATTAGTAAAACATACAGCCTTTATTTTCCGAATACTGAAGAAGTAGAGTGGGAGTTCTGTTAAATCTTTTTTAAGTATTTTTTATTTTAGCATCCTTAAGATCCCTTAAATTTCTTAGCAAATTTCAAATTTTCAAACTCCTTTATATACTTCGACTTCTTACTCTTTTTGCTGGTGTATTTTTTCCACCCCTCCCTTGGTCTAAACAACGTTATTACATTCCCAACTAAACTTACAATCTCTGCATCTGTCTCTAAAGCCAGTTTTCTAGCAATATCTTCCCGAGTATCTTTCTCCAGTGCTACCCTTCTAATTTTAACCTTGATAAGCCCCTTATCCTTTATCTGCCTCTTTACCTCGTTAATAACTTTGTCAACTCCCTCTTTACCTATCCATACTACAGGAGATAATAAATGAGATCGAGCTCTCAGTATCTTTCTAGCCTTTGAAGTTAGTCTCTTATTATTGCCTACCATAATAATCCCCTATGATTTTTATAGTAATTATTACAATAATCATTCTAAATATCAACTATATAAAATTATTAGGAGAGGATTCTCATGGTAAAAGTATTTGTAAATAACAAAGAAAAGGAGGGAAAATTCCTTAAAGATGTAATTGAAGGAGAACCCTATATAGAGGGCAGTAATATAGTGATAGTAAAAGGAGTAAAAAGAGAATTAATAAAATCTAAGAAATACAGGATTGTCACAACTAAGGGAGTAATGATAGTAGGTATAACTGAAGACTCAAAGGTTGTAGATTTTTGGAATAAAAACTATAAAAAATTTGTCAATAAGGGTGTTAGATGGAGAGGCGTATTCGATGTTGCATTTGGGCCTATAACCATAGATCTGGATATGAGTAACAAAGCTGAGAAATTTAAGAAGTGGGATGTAATATTGAGTATATCTGGATTTGATAAGAGTGAGGGACATTTAGTATTTATTAAAAGGGATACTACGGAGGTTTACGGTATTGAGAATCCAAAGATAGGAATACTTATAGGTGGTAAGAGGGTTCTATCCCAACTAACTCCAGAAGACAGGATACTATCTATAGAACCTCTAAGGGAATCAAAGGAGATGATAGATTATTTAACAACGAAGGATTTAGATATGGAACTTGAGGAGGGCTGGAAGATATGGACCTACTGTGAAGGTCAGTTAGATGGACCTCCTGAGACTGTTGAGCATGTCCTAGCACTTGTAGAAGATGGTTACTTCGAGATCGGAGAAAGTACAAATACCTATATTGCAGACTGTAGGTTACAGAGTCTTGAGATAGGAGGGGAGAGTACAGAGGATAGATTTAGAGGTGCTATTACAGTTAGAAATAGTGGGGAAGGTGTTGGCAAGGTGTATATTTACAGGGAGGGGAGGACGTCATCAGTATTCCACACCGTAGTAGGTAGGATAACAAGAGGTATAGAGCTGGTGGATTTTTCAGATGAAGGTATTATAACTGTTAAGTTGAAACCTGAGAGGTTAAACGTCGTAGGGAAGACCCAGAGTGAGGCAGGTGAGGTATTTAGGAGATATGGTATAGAGCATAAGAGGGAGGGAGATACTGAAGATAATGCCATAATAGTTGAGCAGAAACCGGAATTTACCTTAGAGGTACTTAGATCTAAGAAGGTAGTAACTAAGGGGTTATCTCCAGATAAACTACTCTATATTGAGATATTTGATAATGAGGCTCCAAGGACTGCCTGGTACTTCAGAAAAACCACGGGACTCACCACAAAGAGGATTGGTAAGTTAAAGGTGTATTTTAAGGTAGGAGATATGGTGATGTTTGAGAGGAACGAGAGGTATGCCCGTAAGTTACTACCCGAGAATACTCCATTAGACAGAGTAGAAAGAGGTTATATAGGAGTAACTAACATGGTGAAGAGATACACGGGATATATTGGTATTAGATTAAGTCCAAATGATAAATACGGCCCTACAGGAGAAACATTTGAAGGTAGTAACATCGTAGGTAGGGTAGTCCAGAATATAGAGATACTTAAAAAGGTAAAGGTGGGGGATGAAATCTATTTGTTTGAGGTTAGGAATGGTGCATCTAAATCATAAAAATAATAATAATTTTAATAATTAAAATCATAAAAAATAAAAAGTGAATCTTACAGTATCCTCCGAAACCCTAAGCATTTAGATGGGATAGTATTTCTGCCATCTTTCTTCTTTAAGAAAGATTTTTTATTAACTTTGTATATCTATTTTAGCCAGCATCTAACAACACTATTTAGTGGTAAGAATTGAAATTGTTGAAATCTTATCTAATAAACTTAGGTGGAGGTTATGAAGTGGAAAGAGACGTGCCCCTACAATCCCAAGTTAAACATTGACGTTGAAGAGTTATATATATACGATACTACATTGAGGGATGGGGAACAGACGCCAGGTGTATGTTTCAGTAGGGAGGAGAAGTTAAATATTGCAAGAAAGTTGGATGAGTTGGGAATTAAACAGATAGAAGCTGGTTTCCCTGCAGTATCTGATAGGGAGAGGGAAACTGTAAAGGAGATAGCAAATGAAGGACTTAACGCCGATGTACTGGCCCTTTCAAGGGCTCTGAGGGAAGACATAGATAGGGCACTCTACTGTGATGTAGATGGTGTTATAGTATTTATTGCTACATCTCCATTACATCTGAAGTACAAACTTTGTAGGACGTTGGAGGAAGTAGAAAAGATGGGAATGGATGCAATAGAATACGCTAAAGATCATGGCCTCTTTGTGGCATTTTCTGCAGAGGATGCTACGAGGACTCCTTTAGAGGATCTTTTGAGAATCCACAGGAATGCGGAAGAGCACGGTGCAGATAGAGTCCATATAGCAGACACCACAGGAGTAGGTACACCTCAATCTATATACTATATATGTTCGGAGTTAAGGAGACATCTGAAGAAAGCTCATATTGGGGTGCACTGTCATAACGACTTTGGTTTTGCAGTAATAAATTCTATATATGGAGTTATGGGAGGGGCGAGGGCTATCTCCACCACAGTAAATGGTATTGGAGAGAGGGCTGGAAATGCCCCCCTGGAGGAAGTTATTATGGCTTTAATGGTACTTTACGATGTTGACCTGGGATTGAATATCTCTATTTTAAAGGAGCTTTCAGAACTTGTTGAGAAATACTCTAAGATACCTGTACCAGTTAATAAGCCCATAGTTGGGGATAGGGTATTTTACCATGAAAGTGGTATTCATGTAGATGGAGTGCTTGCAAATCCTTTTACATATGAACCTTTTCTCCCTGAGAAGATAGGTCATAGGAGGGAGATAGTCTTTGGAAAACACTCTGGAGGCAGGGGAGTACGTGCCAAGTTGAAGAAGATGGGTATTGAGGTGGTATCAGATGATGATCTCTTGGAGATCGTTAAGAGGATAAAAGAAACAAGGGAAAAAGGCACTGAGATAGACGATAGAGTGTTTAGAAGTATTGTGGAAGATGTAATAAAAAATAAAAAAAATGAGGGTTCTAAATGAGAAAGTTTATAATTTTGTTTCTTATATTTGGAGTAATGGTAAGTTTATGTATGTGTATTGACAGTACCTGGAAACACAGGCCTGAGAATACTTACGTGGTGAATTTAACCATAGAAGGACAACCAATTCAACTTGTTTTAAGGACAACTGTAAGGGAAGCCCTATCTACAGAGTTGATAAACACCAACGATAGTGATATTGTGAAGAGTTATTTAAGTCATAAAATAATTTACATAGAGTACAACAAGTCCCTTCCCCTCGAGGAGGGAAAACTATCTGTAATAGACCTATCTCTGAAGTTGGGCTTTTTAAATCCACTGTATAGGCACGTTATTGTAGATGATAGCGTATTTAAAAACGAGAGTGAAAAAGAGAAGGTTATAAATAGTAATATCACTTTAATACTGAAAGTAATCAGAGGAAACAGAAGTGCAACAATAGAGAAAGTAGATAATAGAACATACATAATAGAGGGTAATTCATTGAAGGAGTTAGATAAGGCTGTGTCCAGGTTTGTACTGGCGATATATAAAGGTGTTGCAGAAAAAAGTTAAATGAAGTTAGAACCCTTTAATTCTTCTAGTATTCAATAAACCCTACTTTTTAATTTTAATATATATAGTTTTTGAATTATATTATAGTAATAATTTTTAGGATTCAGATCGGGTAAGTATCATCATATTTTCAGATAACCCTCTTCTCATCATCATCCTAAGAGAGCTATAAAAGGGGAAAAAATGAAGAATCTTAAAGAGAGACTTAGAAATATAAGGAAGGAGATAGATGAGATAGACGAGAAACTTGTATATCTGATATCTAAGAGGACTGAGTACGCAAGAGAAATTGCCCATTTAAAAATGGAGTTAAACTATCCTATAAACGATGAAAAGAGAGAGATGGAGATTAAAGAGAGGATATATAAACTGTGTAAGAAGTACAATTTAGACTTTGAGATAGTGTGGAATGTGATGGGCATACTTATGGAATACAGTAAGATAGTTCAAAGAGAAGAAATTAACAGTAAAAACAGTAAAAAATTATAAAAAAATAAAAAAAATTTTAAAGGATTTTAGTAGTTCTCTATGAGGTACAGTGCAGCTTCTCTTGTTTTCTCTCTGTCTCCTCCTGCTACTACTAGTATCCTGTTGTCTACTACCTGTAGTGTTGCTGGACTATCATTGGTTATATCTATCTTACCTTCCTTCTGTAATTCTTCACTTAGTTTGTTTGCAACTGGACCTCCTACGAGTATAAGGTACTTGTCAGTGTCTAAGGATGCTTCAGTGTCTAATTTTGCTACTGGTGTTTTTACTGGTACTACTCTCTGACCTTCTGCTTTAATGTCCTTTAACTCTAGGGTTGTACCTAATACCTCAGTTTTTTCACCTATATTTAAGGATACTTCCTTAGATATATCCATCTTGTACCTTGCAAACAGTTTACCTGATTCATCATCATCGGTGAATTCCAGTGTGGCATAGTCGTTTGCAAAGTCTACTGTACTTCCACTATCTAAGTTATCGTATTTATCTCCGTCGTATTTCAATGCAAGACCGTAGACTTTATTGCCACCTACTTCTAAGTATTTCGTTTTAGCTAATGGATCTGATTCTTTGGAAAAATCATTATCAACAAGTTTAAGACTATAACCCACCGTACTATTACCCTCCCTTGTTATTGCATAAAGTTTCCAGTCATTTACAAATTCTTTTCCTAATTCATACTCTTTTACATCCTTTGTAATTATTACGGATGCGTATCCCTCGGTTTCCGCTATATTTTTGTATGCATTGTATACAATTACACCTATATCTTTGTATCTTAATACAAATGGGATGCTGTCATCCTTGGTTGCTACTACTTTACCATCCTTTATAATCTCAACATTAACTTTTACCTCATTATTATTAACTGTCTGTAATACACTCTCAATTTTTACTTGGTATCCATTGCCTAAATCATAGGTCTCTCCTTCCTCCATATTTCCTGAATAGGCTTCCTTACCTAAGTATATTTTTTTATCGTTGTCGTCGACGTCTACTATTCTGTAATTTTCACCTAAGAGAGGTATTTCCATACCTATGTAAAGTGGTTGTAATTCATCTACAGTATATTTTCCATCTTTAAACATCAATGCACCATATACTAAATCTCCTTTATCGATCTCGTAGTTATCCTTATCTACCCTTTTGACTGACGCTAATAAGAACTCCATGGCATCTGCACTATGGTCACTACTGACGTCATCTGGATCTGCGTCAGTGTCTCTTATTAAGGTGCTTAGTCTTGGGAGTTTCTGTACTTTACTTCCGGTAGTAACATTTGCCTTATCATCTACAAGATTATCAAGAATATCTGCATCCCCTAAATTATCTGTATAACTTCTTTTAGGTGTTGTGAATATTAAAAAATAATTACCATTGTCATTTTTATATACATCATTTAGATCGTCTGATAGTGTAGTATCTGCACTTGTATCTAAGCATAAATCTGCTGATCCATCCTCAATAGATACATCCTTGTAGCACATTGAACCTATTTTAGCAGCTATATCTGCTGCTGATACCACATCCATTGCAGCAGCTTTGGAACCTACAACTATATCTACATTTGGTTCTCCATCTTTAACTACGTTCTTCATGAACTCTTTAATATCTCCTACGGTTACAACATTTGCTGCTACTCCACTTGCCAAGGCACTTGCTACCATGGCACCTCCTACTGCAATAGCAGTTATCTTTTTTAAACTCATAGCCATACTTCAACCACCTCTATATTATATTATTATTAATTATATTATTTTTTTATTTGGTTTATTTTTTGTAGGTTGTGTCCTTTGACGATCATTACTGTAGCATTTCTTATATATATACTTTACCACTCGAAATATTTGTAAAAACAATTTCATCGAAAAATAAAAGATATAATAATATAATTCCAAAAAATAATACATCACAACAAATATTTTAAGAAAATATCCAGTTGCAAATATTTACAACTTTTTTAATCCTATAATAAAATGTTTCCATATATCCTAATATTAAATTCAATCGATGTAGTAGTACTCTCCTATCTCCTTCTGATACCTGTCCATCTGACTACCTTCCTTATTCACCCTTGGCCTTCCAGTGTCAGGATCCCTCCTAAATGTAATTCCCATCTCTTTAAGGAACATATTAGCCCCTGTCCTCTTATCCAGTGGAGCACTACCTCTACCATATACTCCAGCCTCTCCACTGAACACCATAAACCTATCTGATATGTAATCCTGGAAAAGTATATCATGATCCACAACGAAAACCCCTGCTTCTTTCTCCTCTCCTATCCTCCTTATAATCTTAGATACCGCCAACCTCTGCTCTACATCTAAAAAGGCAGAAGGCTCATCAATTAAATATATATCCGCATCTCTCATAAGGGCAGATGCTATTGCAACCCTCTGAAGTTCCCCACCAGAGAGATCTTCAATGTAGAAATCCATAATCCTGTCTATACCCAAGGGCTTTATGATCTCAGATTTATAAAATGAAGAGTCTATATTTCCAATACTCCGTAAATACTCCTCAACAGTTCCATCGTACTCTATCGATATATACTGGGGTTTATAAGAGATCCTCAGATCTCCCATAGATACCTGTCCCTCATCACATTTAATCTCTCCTGCAAGTATCTTCACAAAGGTAGTTTTACCTATACCATTTGGCCCAAGAATCCCTATAACCTCTCCCCTGTATATACTACCCCCCTCAACTCTCAAATTAAAATCCCCCAAGGTTTTTACTATATCACTGTATTCCAAAAGTAGTGGCCTCTCCCTGTAATCCATAGGTGGCCTCCTCTCAAATAACACAGGCTCCTTTCTAAACCTTATATTCTCATCCTTGAGATAACCCTCTAGATAGGCGTTTATACCTACTCTTGTGCTCTTAGGATGGGAAACTACCCCGTAGGCAGATGGGACTCCATACACTATATGCACGAGATCAGATAAGTAATCCAAAACTATCAGATCATGTTCAACTACCACTACCTTCTTCTTCTCAGATAACCTCCTTATCAATCTCGCACAGTTGAACCTTTGTCGTATATCCAGCCAGGATGTAGGTTCATCGAAGTAGTATATGGTACCATCCCTTAGACACGCCCCTGCAATTGCAACCCTCTGAAGTTCCCCACCACTTAATTTATCCAGAGATCTGTTTAAAACATTCTTCAACTCCAAGACCTCAACCACTTCCTCAAACATCCCCTTCTCATCAACCTTCTTCAAAAGTTCCCCTACGGTGCCCTTTACAACCTTTGGTAGCATATCCACGTATTGAGGTTTATAGACAGGTTTTATTTTACCATCTTTGAGATCCTTAAAGTATTTCTGAAGTTCAGTACCAGAAAAATACTTTATCACCTTATCGTAGGAAGGTTCCTCCTCCAAGTTGTTCAAGTTAGGTATAAGATTACCACTTAGAATAGAGAGTATTGTAGATTTACCTACTCCATTTGGCCCGAGGATACCAACAACTCCATCTCTAGGTACCACTAAACCGTAGAGCCTAAACCTGTTTTTACCGTAGGAATGCACGATTTTATCCTCTGTAAGTTCCTCTGGAAGTCCTATAATTGCAATAGCCCCAAAGGGACACCTCTTTACACATATTCCACAACCACTGCAAAGTTCCTCTGAGATAACAGGCTTTCCAGTATTCTCATCTATAATAACAGTCTCCTCCCCCATCCTAACCCCAGGACAGTACTTTATACACTCCAAGGAACACTTCTTAGGTTGACACCTGTCGTAATCCACTATAGCCAACCTACTTCCCATCTAATCACCTCTCCTCAACTTTGCATATTTCACCAGCCCTCCAGTCTTTAGGATCTCCCAGGCTATGCCTGTAGGGACCTCACAGGGCAACTCCTTATTATTCACCTTTATCATCTTCCTATCCAAATTTATCTCTAAAATATCCCCATCCTTAACAACCTCCTTTATACCCCTACATACAACAGGAATAAGTCCAATATTTACAGCGTTCCTGTAAAATATCCTTGCAAAACTCTCTGCAACTACAGCCTTAATACCACAGTATTTTATAGAGATAGGAGCCTGCTCCCTACTACTTCCACATCCAAAATTCTCTCCAGCAACTATTATATCCCCTTCTTTAACTTTCTTTGAAAAATCCTTATCAATACCGTACATACAGTAGGAAGCAAGTTCGTAGGGATTTGTAGTTCTAAGATAAGGACCAGGGATTATCCTATCAGTATCTATATCGTCACCAAATAGATGCACTCTACCTCTTATTATCATCTTATTCCTCTGGAGTATTTTTTGTAATATCTCAATTATATACTACAAGCATCCAACATTTTAAATAAATCATTTAATAAAAAATAAATTATAATAATAAAAATTATGGTAATATTATAAAAAGAGATATCTACTCCCAGGTACTGGAAGATAATAACGGTGAGGTTCGCTTTATTATATCTTATTATTATAATGATTCTTAATGGTTTGTATTTCTTAATATAAATAGTAGTGTTATTTTTTATTATAACCATAATCTCAATTTTTTAATTGCTACTTTAATACGTGATAGGTATGTTCTGGGATAATTTAGACAAAGTAAAGGATTGCGATTTTTTTCAGGAGATCGAAGACAGGGTTAATCTAAAACTGATAAAATACTTCTTAAAGTATATCTTCCAGGGAGATAAATCATATCAAGAACTACTAAACACTATCTTCAGAAATAAAGAAGAAAGAGAAAAGAAAGACGTACTTATTAAATATCTCACCTTTATAATAGTAGCTAATACAAGGTACTATAATCTATACATTAAAAACTACGGAGAGAGATACTTTAAAGAGGTCCTGGACAAACTTCCCAATAAGATACCTGTCTGGGAGTTTATAAAGGTGAGTGCTCTCTCCAGGAACAATGATTTAAAACTCGAAAGATTAGATTTAGAAAAGGGATTAGTTAATATTTACCCTGTAAAGAAAACCTACAGTATAGAAATAATAAGGGTAAAACTAAGGGAGATGGTAGAGAAGATAAGAGCAAAAAAAGATATAGATATTCTAGAAAACAAGAATATCGAGGAAATAGTAAGATTTATTGGGGAAATGGTTAAGTTCAGAGATATAGGGGGCATGAGAACTGTAGAATACAAAGGTGAAATACCTTTAGAATGGCATCCTCCCTGTATAAGGAGAATACTGGAAGATATCCTCAGTGGAGGTTCTCCTTCTCACTATGCAAGAAGGAGTTTTGTAGTTTACTGGTTCTGTGCAAAATTCAATCCAAACCTTAGACCTCTCAACAGAAATGGAGAGTTGATAAATATCGGTGCTGTAGATATTGCAAAGAGTGAAGAAGCTGTAGAGAACTTTATAGAAGAGATGTTAAGGATATTCAGCAACGTAGAAGACTTCAACCCCGAAAAAACCAGATACTACATAAGTCACAACATAGGCTACAAGGTTGCAGATCACCTCACCCACTGTGAATATTGTAAGAATTGGAGAGAAGATGGAGGCAAAGGGCTTAGTTACTACTGTAGCCCAGATGATATCTGTAGTATGAGGAAAAATGGAAAACCTGTTGTAATACATCCCTTAGATTACCTCTGTTACAACATTACCAGACACCTAAGAGATAACAAAAGACAGAAAAGGATCGATTACAATCGTAGTTTCCATCAAGATAATAGTTAAAAAAATTAATAATAAAAATTTATGAAAAATTATAAACAGATTATATCATCCCTAAATATTGAAGGGAAGAAATCCTCTATTTTTATATTATTTTATTTTTTTATTATTTTATCTTTAATCACTTTTATAGAATTAAAGTTTTAATAAGATAAAAATTATATTAATTAATTGGAGTTTATATAAGCACTACAAAAACCTGAGATGAAACTATGAACATTATAATAGATGTCAAAAATAAAAAGTATGATACTGTAAAGGGAGACTTCTTTCCACTGAGTTGGGGGATCTACATCCACCATAAATACGAAACCTGGAAGTATCCTCCCTACCATGAGAAGAATATATTAACCTTTGGAAGAGGTGCTTTACCTATAATAGGTGGAAATAGATTAATATTTACCTTCAGATCTCCTCTATGGGATGGCTTCCACTTTTCAGCAATGGGTGGGGCAGGATATACACTTAAATTCACAGGGTTGAAGAACGTTGCTATTATTGGTAGGTGTGATAAACCTAGTCTCCTTGTCATAGAGGGAGATGGAGAAAGTGTGAAGATCGATTTTATAGATATGGAATCTTACTTGGAGGAATATACTAACATCTACCATTTAAACGAATATATATTGGAGAGATTCAGCGAGAAGAACTACAGGGCTCTCATAGTTGGACCTGCAGGAATAAACACCAATATGGGTGCAATATTTTCCCAGACCGTAAAAGATGGGAAACTCCTTGAAGGTTCAGAAGACTGGGCTGGAAGGGGAGGACCTGGTTCTGTTCTCTTCAGAGCCCATAATATCTTGGGTATTGTGTATTATGGAGATAAGGACAGCATAAAAGAGGAGTTAAAAAAAGAGAGGGAGTTGGGGAGAAAACTTAGAAAGATAGTTGAGGAGTACTACAACAAACCCTATATGAAGGTTGTCTTAGAAAATACCAAGAAATACAGGTATAACGAGGAGACGAACACTGGAGGAACCTTTGGAAATAACTACCTCTATCTCTTAGATACTACACCTATCTTCAACTGGAGGATGCCCTATATACCAAAACATATTAGAATGGAGTTTCACAAAAAGATATTGAAATACTTCGTAGAGAAGTTTAACAGAGAGGCGATTGAACCGAGAAATTGGACAACCTGTGGAGAACCTTGTCCTGTCCAATGTAAGAAGTACAGAAAAGGTTTAAAAGTAGATTACGAACCTTATGAAGCAGGTGGGCCTCTCTTAGGGATCTTTGATATCTATGTCACTGATAAGGTAGTGCATACTATAGACTCCTTAGGTTTTGACGCCATAGAGTGTGGAAATTTAATAGCCTGGGTTTTTGAACTTCTCCATGTAGGATTACTGAAACCTGAAGAAGTAGGTATAGATAAACCTGTATTTGATATATCTCAGTATAGAAGTGAGGAAGATATACTAAAAAACTCCCAGTATAACGGAGAGTTGGCAGTTAAACTTGCAGAGATTGTAGCTTTCAATAAAAATGAGATGGGAAAAATACTGGCGTTAGGTATAAGGAAAGCTTCTAAAATACTTAACGAGATGTTTAATGGAAGATTAGAAAATAATAAGACCTTTAAGAGATTCAACGACTATGGAGTATATGTACCCTTTGGAGATGAAGGGGGGATAACTCCAACTATGTACTGGGCAATTGGAAACTTCATGCCTTACCTCATACAGGGAAGATACCTTACCTACTACAAATCTGGTGTATTTGTAGAACCTGAGGAACTGGCTAGGTTGAGTGTGGAGAGGGTTATAGAAGAAATTACCTTAGATAACTTGGGAATATGTAGATTCCATAGAAGATGGTGTGCTCCACTCTTGGACACCTTAGTAAGGGAGGCTACAGGGGAGGATATAAAAAGAGTCTCCTATAAATTAATAAAGGACATATGGATATACAATAAAAAGTTAGGAGGTTATCCACCATATATTGAGAGCCAGAGGATTAAAGATCTAATAGTAAGTGGAGCTGAAGAGTTTGGAAACGAGAAATGGGCCTCTTACTTTGAGGTTGAGGGAGAATATAAACTGAAAGAGTACATAAGGAAGGTACTTGACGAGTACTGTAGATTACTTGGAATAGATTGGAGGTTGGAAAATAGATAAGAATTACTACATAAAGTGATAATTATGATAAAGATCGCATGGGGCATTACAGGTTGTGGAGATAAGATAGATAAGGTAATAGATACAATGATAACCTTGAAAAATGAGTTTAAGGTAGATATAGATGTTTACGCTTCTAAAAGTGCAAAAACGGTATTGAAATGGTATAAACTATGGGATAAGTTGATAACAGAATTTCAGGATATAAGAGTAGAGATGGATGCTAATGCTCCATTCTTGGCTGGAAAACTACAAACTGGAAAATACGATATATTTATAGTGGCACCGGCAACTGCAAACACTGTGGCAAAGATTGTCCACTGTATAGCAGATACGCTTATTACAAACTCAGTTTCTCAGGCAATTAAAGCAAGAGTACCAGTTTATATATATCCGCCAGATAATAAAGTAGGAGAGTTGGAAACCATTATTCCTGGAGGAAAAACCTTGAAGTTATATATAAGGAAAGAAGATGTAGAGAATGTTGATAGATTAAGAAAAATGGAAGGTATTACAGTCCTTGACACTGTAGAAGATATTAAGAAGGCCATTTTAAATTTTAAACAGTAGTGTGTTGAAAAAATGATTATAAATTAAAATTTATTTTTTTAATATAATTATTTAATATAATTATTATTGTTTTCATTATTCTTTTAATCTCCATTTTAATTAAGAACTGTTTTTCACTGGTTTTTTACTTTTAATCTACTTTTTCAGATAATCAACAATAATTTAGATATACCATAACTTAAGTTAAAGTTAAAAAATAGATATGAAAAATAAATAAAAATAAAATAAATAAAAATTGGGATAATGTTCTAAATAACAACATTACACGATAACTGTGAAACCATGGTAAAGGTTAGATTACGAGATTTTGTAGAAACTGAAATTGGATTCTTCGCAGTAAATACCTACGACCATCCTAAGGATATGGTTTTTGCCTTTCTGAGATATTTAAACATAGATTTAGTAGGTAAGGAAATTATAGATAAATATAATTTAAATAGAGAAGATATAAGGGAGTTAGATGGGAAAAAATATATTAAAATATCAGATACTAGAAAAACTTATGACATACTGAGAGATATATATCCAGAATACCTCTACTACGACGATAGAAGGGATGTCCTACTACATGCAGTTAGTAAAGATAAGATAATAAGGATATTAAAACCCCAAGAGAGATTGGAGGAGATACTCAACAACTCTCAAAGCCCCCTTGAAGAAAAATGTAAAACCCTTGCCAATATATTCTATCAGTGTGGTTTAAGTTATAAATATATGGGAGTATCTGGATCTACTTTGCTAAGGTTAAACTGTGAAAACTCAGATATAGACTTTGTAATATACGGTATGAGGAACCATAGGAGAGCAAGGGAGATACTAAGATCTATCTTTGAAGATGAGAAGTACAGTAGATACAGGGAGATTGTAAAACCTCTTTCAGAAAAACATTGGAGGAAGGTGTATAAAAAGAGAATAAAGGATAACACGATCACCTACGAGGAGTTTTTGCGACATGAGATAAGAAAGTACAACAGAGGAGTAATTGGAGGTACAACCTTTGATATACTTGCAACTAGAGACTGGGATGAGATAGAGAGTAACTGGGATGCTATCTACAGAAACCTGGGATCTGTTGAAATAGAAGCTCTTGTAGTTAACGACGACTACATATTTGACAGTCCTGGAATCTACAAGGTGAAAGATGTTAAAATATTGAAAGGTGGAGGTGAACATCTGGCATCCACTATTAGAGAAGTTGTATCTTATACACATACCTACGCAGGTCAGGCATTCAAAGGGGAGAGGATAGTTGCTAAAGGAAAGTTAGAGAAGGTGGTAACCAGTAAGGAAGAATATATGAGAGTGGTAGTGGGTACTTCCAGGGAAGCATTTAACGAGTATATAAAAGTAATCGAGTAATAACATTCTCTCCTATTTTTATTAAGAAACATATATAGGTAATATTGGGATCCTATTATGGTTGAGAAGTATATAAAAGAGAAGAGAAGGATGGAACTTATAGGCCTTGAAATACCTGTGATATCTGAAGATGACAACCTGGGGATAGAGTACCTTGCAGATCTTATATCATCCTACCCCCTGAAGGATGGTGATATTGTAGTGGTAGCAGAAACTCTTATATCAAAACTTGAGAGAAACGTTATAAAAAAGGAAGATGTTAAACCAACGCCTTTAGCCTACAAGTTGGCAGAGAAGTTGGGGAAGTCCCCAGAAGTTGTTCAGGTGATATTAGATCAATCTAAGGAGATAGTAAAGATAGGAAATGGGTTCATCATTACAGAAACTAAACATGGATTTGTATGTGCTAACAGTGGAGTAGATGAAAGTAACGTTAAAGATGCAATAAAACCCCTTCCAGAGGATCCAGATAGAAGTGCCTCGTTACTTAGGAAGATGATAGAGAGAAAGACTGGGAAAAAGATAGGGGTTATAATAAGTGACAGTATGGGGAGGCCCTTCAGGAGAGGTTCCTGTGGTGTAGCCATAGGAGTTAGTGGTGTCTGCGCACTCTGGGATAGAAGGGGGGAGAGGGATCTATTCAACAAAACTTTAAAGAGTACAGAGGTTGCCATAGGGGATGAGTTGGCATCTGCAGCCTCGATACTTATGGGAGAGTCTAATGAAGGAATACCTGTGGTGATAATAAGAAACGCCCCAGTACCATTTACAGATGGAATGGGAAAGGATCTAATAAGGCGTAAGGAAGAGGATGTCTTCAGGAATTAGGTGATATCTTGCTTGGGGATTATATAGAGGAAGTAATATTACATTTAAAGAAGTTGAAAAATATCAACTGGAATAGTGTAAAACAACTGGTAGATGAAATTGCCTTCTCCAACTCTAAGATATTTACCTATGGAGTTGGTAGAAGTGGATACGTAGCCCAGGCCTTCACTATGAGGTTAATGCACTTAGGATTTAACGCCTACTTCGTTGGGGAACCTAACTGTCCTTCTATCGGAGATGGAGATATTCTTGTGGTAATATCAGGTAGTGGGAGGACTTATTCAGTAGTTAATATGGTTAAGAAAGTAAGAAAAGAAGGTGTAAATGTTAAGATTGTTTCTATTGGGTATGAAGGAGAAATAGGAAAGATGTCAGATATCCATATAGATGTGAATATTGGGGAATTTAATAGAGAGTACTTCCCAATGGGCACCCTCTTTGAGGAACTTGCCTTTATACTGTTAGATGGAATAATATACCTCTTGAAGAGGAAGTTAAATATATCCGAAGAGAACATGAAGAGAAGACATTGTAATTTGTTGTAAAAAAAGATAATGTTGTAAAAAAGATAAAATGTTTTATCTTAAATATAACCCTGAACAAAATTATAAAATAAATCATCATTTATTATCTCCTTTTTTAGTCTATGGATTTATAGTTATTAATTAAAATGACAAAAGTGTAGATACTAAAAGAATACCAACAGTATTGTTAAAAGGTAATAATACTCAATATCCCTGTTATAAACCTTACTCTTCTTCCAATATTCAGGGGTAATAACTAAAACTTAACAACAAATCCAGTGTTCTAAATAAAATACTAGGATTAATAATAATATAATCTTAAAAAACTGTTAAACTTTATAATAAAGAATTAAATACAGATGGAAAAAACAAATTTCTCTCAAAACCAGAAAATAATAATAAAGAATGAGAACAGATGAAAAAGTAAAATAAGTTTTTATCCCTGGATTATATTGTGTACTGGGGAAGTAATACAGGATTTTATATTAAACCTTCTTTTTTAAGAGATTTTTATTTTTTTATTTTATTATTCTTTTTTATTGAGATTCTTGAAGTTGTTATTAATTTAAAAATTTCTGTTTATTTTTATTACTGTATTTTATGTTAATATCTCCCAAAGGTACTATATTCCTCTCTTCAAACTCTAAAAACCTCTCCCAGTGATCTTTGCAGCAGTCCATCTCTAAAACCCTTTTTATATCTGAGAGATCCTGCCTCAATGTAAAGTTCTCGAGTATTCTTTTAATATATTCGTTACATTTACACTTTAACAGATTATGGGCTCCTCTATTGGAAGGTATTCCCGAAGTATCGCAGATCACTATAGTATCTGGATTTTTCCTCTTAACCTCGTATATTATCTCTAGGACACTCCATAAAAAAGGAGGTCTGTACTGTCCTTTCTTCCAGAGAATCTCCATCAAAGTACCTTTATGAACAGTTGCTGGACAGTAAGATATCCTACTAAACCCTAACTCTAAGCATTTATTACCTGAGTATATTCCATCTTCTATTGCATCCCTCTCAGTTATAAAGAGTGGTTTTATCAGTAAATAAGCCTTTAAATCTATAGAATACTCCTTAGCCAACTCTAAAGTATCTAAGATATCTCTGTTACATACACCCTTGTTTATAGAGTGCTTCCTTATCTCCTCGTTAAATGTCTCAACCCCTACTCCAATCTCCATATTTACACTACCTAAGCACTCCTTAACCTCCTCTAATGTATCCTCTCTTATGTACTCTATCCTGGATTCTATTACAACCTCTTTAATATCTAACTCCCCTATCTTACTTAATATATATCTTCTCGCCTCTTTTGGCACCTCTCTCTCATTCAGGAAACTCCCAGATGTAAATATCTTTATACAGATATTCTTGGGATCATTTTCTATCTCCTTATAATACTTTTCTATGGCGTAGTTGAACTGATTTATTATATTCTCAGCAGTTATCTCTCCAGGAGAACCATCCATAAGATAACCACACATAGTACAGCCCCCATACTCATAGGCCCATCTACATCCAGGTGTATTAAGTATTACCGTTATACACTTTCCAATCTTTCCATTAGATAGAATATCATCCCCCATCCAGGTAGTTACAGGAAAATTTGGATCCCTATCCTTTCTCTTTTTAAGGTATCTCCTTCTCAACTCCTTTAAAAACTCCATCATCTATTTCACCACTTCTTTAATAATTTTCTCCATAATCTCATATTTCTTACCTTTAAACTCCTTCAATACACCTTCTTTACCTATCAGTACTACCTCGTTGTAGTCGTCACCGAAGTAATGCCTCGCAAGATCGTTCACTACTATGTAATCTAAGTCATACTCTTTTAATTTCTCTTTACCTATATCAACAAGTTCCTCTCTACTTACACCGTATTCAGCCTTAAATCCAACTATGGTTTTTTCAGGGAATGCCTTCCTAAGTTCCCTAATTACCTTTACATTCTTCTTCAATTTAATGGTAATATCTCTATCTGATCTAATCTTCCCATCGAAGGACACCTCTGGGATAAAGTCAGATATAGCTGCACAGGAGATAATAATATCAGCATCCCTTCCTACTTCCAAGGCTTTATCCAACATCTCCCTCGAAGTTATTCCCTTATAGGATTTAACGTAGTAAGGAGGTTCCATTCCAAGGGCATATATCACTTCTACATGGTGTCCTTCCCTACAAGCAGTTTCTGCAAGGTAGTAGCCAGTTTTTCCAGAAGATAGGTTGGTGATAACCCTAACCTTATCTATAAACTCGGCAGTACCTCCAGTGAGTATTAAAATCCTCTTACCTCCCTTTCTTCTCCTGAACTCTTCTTTTAATATCTCCATAACTTTCAAGACAACATCCTCTACAGGTGGCACCTTGGCTTTTCCTTCCTCCATCTTTGGAGGTATTATATAAACCAGTTTCTTTCTCTTCAACTTCTCCATATGCTCTCTTACATTCTGGAGCATATTCCTATGCATCCCTGGAACTATAAAGAGAGGTTTATTCTCTATAAACATCATTGCAGTTGTATTTACTATATTGTCTCCAATACTGAGAGATATCTTACTTAGAGTGTTTGCAGTGGTGGGATATATCACCATGGCATCACAGAGGTTGTAGAAGGTTACATGCTCCACAAGCCCTGTAATGTTGTAACATACCTTCTTTCCAGAGGCAAATTCCAATGCATACTCCCCTACTATCTTCTTAGACTCCTCAGTGGCAACTGTATAAACTTCTGCACCATGTCTTATAAACTCTCTTATCAATTTAGGTGTCTCTATGGCTCCTATGGAAGACGTTACACCAACAAGTATCTTCTTTCCCTCCAATATCCTGGATTTTGAACATCTAAGACCCTCTGTGGGATCCATAGTATCACATCCTTCTTATATCTTTTAAACTCCTCCTCTCTACAACTAAGGGTATCCTCTCAACCTCTAATCCATCAACTGTAGGATACCTTTCGGAGATATATGCACTGAATTTAAATCTGTATCTATTCTCCTTCAGTATCTCTATAATCTCCTCCAATACGTAGGGATTCAGATAGATACTTTTTTTATCCAAGTCTATCTCATAGGGCTCCTCGTTGTATTCAAGTATCTCCAGTAAATCCTTAACATCCCTGAGATTTCTAAATGAGACTATTCCTCTAACCAGAAGTCCTTCCTCTGTAATTACTTCATAATCCTTTGCAACATTTTTTGCCCTTTTCAGTAATCTGTTCTTCATCTGTATTCCATCCTTCAATACAGAAGGACAGTAATGTACCCTTAAGTTAGATCCCTTACTTCTAAAGTACTCTACTACCTTTTTGGCAGTTTCTTCACTTCCAAGTATTTCAGAGGAGTAGTCATTTTTCTCCACAAACCCCATACTCCTAAGGGACTGATAGTTAGTCTCGGAGTATTCCAACTGATTAATATTTAAGAACTTAATCCCAGCCTTCTCTATAGCCTCTCCAAGCTGAATGATCTCCTTCTCGTAGTTTGGGATAGAAGGTATCTCCACAACAACAACCTTTATATATTCCATACAGAGTTTTAAAGTATCTACTAAATATTTTAAATATTCCTCCCTTTTTTCTTTACTCTCTCTGTAATACTCATTGAAGTACTTTGTAGGATGTATCCTTATCTCGTCCAATCCAGTTTCTTTAAGTGCCCTAAGTTTATTCTCATCTATATAGGTAGGTGTTGTGTAGAGGTGTATATGGAAGGATGTACCAAATCTACTTTTAAGTGCTTTTATATACTTACAGGTTCTATCTAACCTTAGGAGGGGATTACCGCCAGTAATACCTGCTCCTCTACTTCCACATAGAATACACTCTTCTATACACTCTTCGATAGATGTGATTTTTCTCTCATTGGCATAGATAACATCTTTTCCTTTTCTCTTTTCAGATATTGGACAGTAGTAGCAGTTCTCATCACATATACCTGTTATAAATAGGACTAACTTTTCACCTTTGATACACTGTTGACATCCTAAGGGAAGGTTATCCATGTCTTTTAATAGGGTGTTTTCTAACTCTTCAATGTCCATGTTATCCCTTTTTTAAAATAAAAATTTTAATAAAAATCATAAATAGAGATAAATCAGTTAATCATTATTTATTCAATACCATCAATAAGAGAATTAGTACTTTATTTTATAAATCTCTCAATCTTTCTATCCTCATTAACAAGTAAAACAACCCTACTATCGTAAGAATCATCTGCCACTTTATAGTGGGAGAGTTCTTCCACCTTTCTACTAAGTTCCAGTATTTCCTCATGTTTCAACATATGATCCAAGGTCAATCTCTTCCTGGAGTATCCCACATTCATGTATGACTTCAACTCTATGAAATGCACATCTGCCATCTCGTAGAGATGTATAAACTTCTCAATGTTGGTGTTGTAATCCCTTATAAGCGTAGTCCTTATACATGTCCTTCCCTTGTACCTTAATATATCCAAGGTATCCAATATACTCTGCCAGTACTCCTCCTTTCCCCTACATATAGTCTTATAACTCTCTAAATCGTAGGCGTCAAGGGAAATATACAGTTGTGTAGGATTTATCTCCTGGATAACTTCAGTTAGAATACCATTAGATACTACAAAAGTAGAGAAGCCCTTCCTGTGAAAGAGATTTATCAGTTCACCTAAGTAGGGATAGAGAGTAGGTTCCCCAGATAAGGATATAGCAACATGTTTTGGATGTAGTAACTCTTTAAATTTCTTTTTACCTATTCTATCTAAGATGCCCTTATACCCCATTACAACCTTTCTGTGCATCTGAAGGATGTCTTCTAAAACCTCTTCAGGTTCCTTCCATTTTACCTCGGGATATGACAGCTGAGAGACTCCTATATCCGAAGGTAAAACCCTCCAACAGAATACACAACTCTGCTGACACCAGATCACTGAAGGAGTGCACTGGATACATCTGTGGGTTTCTATACCGTAGAATTTTGACTTATAACAGTTCTTATTTTCTAAGAGTGATTTCTTAACCCAGCCACACAGTTTAACTGCACTGTGATCTTTTATCTGATAACGTTGTTTCCTCAGAATTCGATATACCTCTTCAGGGATAGGTGTATTGTAGGTAGTCATAATATCACCATGAAAATATATTTTTATTCCTGGTTAATATAAATCCAGCATATAACATTTCAACTCAATAAAAATAATAATAAAAAAATTAAAATTAAAAATAATAAGGTAAAAAAATAACAGAAAAAGAAGATAAAAAACTCCCATTTGTATTAAATTTTCCTTAGAATGTCCTGGATTTTTAAAGATTGAAATTTCTCCTCATTAGGAATCATTCTGTTTTTCCAGTACTGAGATTTCAAGAGGGACAGTATAAAGTAAATCTTACCGTTATTCCTTAGAACGCCTTAGAACAAAAGAAGTTGTTTGATATCCTGTTAAACCCAGATCCCATCCAAAGAAAAATAAAACCACTTAACCATATTCCTTATCTCAGGGATTTTTCTAAACTGGGATAAATAAGAAAAAATTATCCCATGATATTAAGAATCTCCAACAGACATGGTTAGAAGATATTAAAAAGAATTTCTTTGTTTCAATGTTCAGAAGTAGAGAAGATATATTATTATGTTTTAGAATAAAAAGGTTTTATTTTTTTAATCTTTTTTGTTTAATTTTTTATAATTTAATATAATTATTTTATTTAATAATTATTTTATTTACGAACACTGATTTATTATTATTTTTTTATCGAGATCCCTATGATTGTTGTTTGTTGTAAAACCCTTTATTTTTCATTTTCCTAAAGAAACAGTCTCCTAACGTAGTCTACAGAATCTTTCTTAGCCAAAACTATAACCCTGTTTTTAGGTTTTAACATAGTATTTCCATCTGGTATCTTTAATTCATTGTCTTCATAGACAGCAATTATAAGGTAATCTCTATTCTTTTCCAAATCTCTTATACATTTATTGGCAACCTTTGAGTTCTCTCCGATAATTAACTCTAAGATCTCCGCATCCCCTCTTCCTATCACTGCCAGATCCACTATACCAGGTAAGTCTATAAGTTTTTCTATATAGTTTGCAGCCACAAGTTCAGGGCTTACTACAACATCTATATTTAGATTTTCAAATACTTCTTTATATTCAGGATCCCTAACTCTCACGATAGTCTTTGAGACGCCGTAATTCTTAGCCAGTAATGCACTCATGAGGTTTATCTCCTGTTGCCCAGTGACTGCTATATAGATATCTGCACTTTCAATATCTGCACTTTCTAAGGTTTTGACACGGGTGCAATCCCCATTTATTACCAGGGCATCTATCTCGGAGACTACTTCTTCACATACCTCCTTAGATATATCTATGAGTACTAAGTCGTGATTTTTTTCAGCGAGGGATTTCGCCAGTGTATATCCTACCCTTCCTATACCTGCAATTACAATATACATAGTATATCCCTATTTAAACCTTCTTCCAGAAGATGTTATTATCTTCAAAAAACTTAATATATCTTTTTTTATCTTCCCCTCTAAGGCCCTTCCAGTCCAGGATTACATAGTCGAAATCTTGTTTTTCTATTAACTGGTTTAGAATCTTATCTGAAACCTTTGCATACTTTGGAACTATGTAGCCTACGTAGTATCTCCCTTCTAACACCAACTTTGTAAACTTTGGGGCGTAGTGCCCACCACCAAAGGCAATTACCTTATCTAAAAGATCATATCTCTTGGATGCAAGTTGATGGACGGTATCCATTATAGCCCTTCCAATTATCTCTCCCCCTTCTTTTATCTTCCACTCTCTCTCTGTACTCCCTATCTCCACAAATACAGTGGGAGCGGCTATATCTGAAGGGCCGTGATGGACACCTTCAAAGGAAACTTGGAAATTTAGATGTTTATATCTTTCCTCTTTACTGTATCTAGAGATATTCCTCAGGAGGAGAGAGTTTAGGATACTATCACAGGGGCATACCTCTTCTGGATTGCCACCAAAGAGGTTATCCACGGTTAGGTTTCCAGGGATATGAACTGTTAAAGTGGGTGGTGGATTTTCCCCACTACTTCTATGTTTCGATAGGAAGATGTAGTAGTCAAATCCCTTTGGGATATCTTCCTGACTAAGTGCTGTAAGATCCTCCTCTGTTTCAAGGTAGGAGATGTTTTTTCTAATATTGTTATTCTCTTCTAATATAGTATCTAAATTCTCCTTGATATTCATCCCTGCAGGATCCTTGGTGGAGTAGATTAGTAAGTATCTCATAATCTCCCATTAACCTTTTCTATACTCTTCTAATATCCTCTTAGCCAAGTTTATCTTATCTTCCATATTCTTAAGTATAATGTTTGTTGCCACTATGTTACACTCTATACCTTCCTTTTTCTCTTCCAGATTATCTCTATCGTCTATTATGAAGGTATCTACTAGATCCTCGTAGAACTTATACACCCCATAGATATTAACAGGATAACCCTTAGCCTCCATTAGAACACCTGCCGGTCCACTAACTGCCCTATTCCCCACTATAGGTGATACTACAAATATCCTTTTACTCTTAAGTGCTCTCCTAATATCCCTTATACTGAGTATTGGGCCTATGGAAGTTATAGGGTTAGAAGGCCCAATAATCACTAAGTCTGAATTCTCTATAGACTCCAACGCTCCATCTACCCCCCTGGCATACTGTGAATTCTCATAGAATACATCTAACACCTTAGCCTTACCTCTCTTCTTTATCCAGAAGTCGTGAAACTTCAGAAGTATCTTCTCCTTTCTATCTCCAACATCTTCTTCAACGAGTATCTTTGTTTCCACCCTGTCATCTGTCATTGGAAATACCTTACCTTTAATATTCAACAATTTTCTCTCCATATCTACAACCTTGGAGAGGGGATAACCTCTCCTTAAAAAGTAAGTCTTATGGATCTTCAGAGCTCTGTCTCTGTCTCCAATCCTCAGGAATTCAGAGAAATCCTCAGATTCATACATCTTTAAAGTTTCATGTGTGATAAAAGTATCGTCCTTAACCCCATACCACGTTTCTTCGTTTATCAGATCTGAAAATGTGTACAATACAGTGTCTATATCTGGAGATATGTAAAGATCACCAACCCATATGTCTTCCCCAGTATTTACAATTACAGAAATGTTTTCCTCATCAACTATTCTCTTTAATCCCTGCAGAAGTTTAGGAGTACCTGTACCTCCTGATAGTAGAGTTATCTTCATGATTCCCTCCGTCTATTCTGTTATACAATTCCATAAATCCAATTTACTCTTTGTTATTAATATATTATATATTAAACAATCCTTTTCATCGACTGATAGTTTAAAAAATATAATTATGATAAAATATAAGGTAAAAAAATAATAAATTATTAAAAAGAAAGTGTAAACAAATATATCTACTTCCTAAGATTGAAGAAAAAAACGATCCACTGGGATTTTTAATATAACTTCTTTATTGGTATTCAGGAAAGGTCTTGGAATACAAATTCATACTCCCTATTTACTAATTACTTTTTACCTTTATTTTTTAATTATTACTTTAATAGGAACGAAGGTAATTTATTATTTTTTATCTTTTAATGAAAGTTAGGGTTTTAATATACTAAACTTCAAAAACTTCTCGAATATCTTAAACATATCAAATACTATTTTCTACTATAAGGAGTAATAAAGATATAAAAAAATTAATAGAATGAAAAAAGTGTAAAAACTCTTAAAGAGATGGATTAACTGAAAATCCTTTTCTGCTTTTCCAGAACTTCTATTCTAAGGGACAAATAATAAAAATCCGATAAAGGGACAGAAAGAGAATCATTTATTTTTAAAACTATCTTTTCCGTTATTTTATATTTTTTAATATTTTATATTATTTTTATTATCATTTTTCTACATAAATTTTTATTAGGCATGTTGTAATTATGTTATATTAAAAAAATCATAATCCCATATCCTCTTTCTCCTCTTCAGTGAGTATTTTAACAATTTCTTCTGGTTTTCCTATCTTAACGATCTTCCCATCCCTCATAAGTGCGGCCCTATCACATACATTCAATACAAAGTCCATATCGTGGGATACTATAATATAGGTCTGTTCCAACTCCTTTCTCGATTTGTGGATGGATTCTGCCACCATATTTCTTGTAAATGGATCCATGGTCCCGGTGGGCTCATCCAATATCACAACCCTTGGCTCTTTTATAAGTACCTGGGCAAGGGCTACCCTGTGTCTCTCTCCAACACTTAACTCCTTAGGATATTTATCTAATATCTTTTCCGCCTCCTCTTCAGTAAAACCTACAGATATTAACGTATGTAGTGCCTTCATCCTTGCAAATTCTCCAGGGAGTTCTAAACCTATGGCTTCCGTAAGGTTGTAGAGCACAGTTCTATATGGATACAGTGCATACTCCTGGAATAACATACTTATATACCTTTTTGCCCTTCCCCTATACATAGGCCCAGGTTTTGTCATATCTATCCATTCCTCTCCTAACCTAAATAGATACTTCCCCCTCGATGGAGGTATAACTCCTCCTATTATCTTAGCCAACGTTGTCTTTCCAGCCCCACTGGTTCCCACTATACCAAATATCTCTTTCTCGTATATGTCCAAAGAGACTCCATTTACTGCATGTACTACCCCTCTATCAACGGAGCAGTATCTCTTCTCTATATTCTCCAGTACAATCTGTTTCTCCTTTATCTCCACTTCCATCTCCAATTTTTTGAATTCCTTGAAAGATGACATAAATTCCTCTACAACCTCCTTACTATCCCCTACCTTCTTAACCTCTCCATTCTCCAACCATATAACCCTATTCGAAAGTTGGGCAACTACCTCTGGCCAGTGGGAGGTTACTATCATACTTATGTTCTTTTTGACAACTGCATTCTTCAGTGTTTCATGCACTAACTTGGCAGTTTTAGGATCTAAGGTTCCAGTAGGCTCATCTGCTAAGAATATCACAGGTTTCTTGGCGAGTTGTCTTGCAAGGACAACTCTCTGCTTTTCCCCTCCACTAAGATCCCTTGCAATATGGGTAATTCGATGTTCTAACTTTACCATCTTTATAAGTTTTAGAGCGATTTCTACAGCCTCTTTTCCCTCAAAACCTGCAGAATACAAAGATTCTAAAATATTCTCAATTACACTTTTCTCTCCATACAATGCAAAGGTTCTCTGAAGCATTATAGCGATTTTCTTTTTCAGATTGTAGACACCTTCATCGTCTCCCCACAGATCTATGGAAGTTTTACTTAATGTCCCCTTTCCACATTTTTCACACCTCTGGCCATCCTTAGAAGGTACATCTACTTCTCCACAGTTATCACACATTGTTACATAGTATATCACTTTACCCTCTGTAGGTTCGTACCCTTCCATACCTCTTAACATATGGAGTAGTACAGATTTACCTGCACCACTTCTCCCCAATATACCTAAAACTTCACCTTCTTCAAGTGAGAAATTTATATTTTTCAATACTAAGTTATCACCGAATCTCTTTGAGACGTTCTTAACTTCCAACAGTATCATCCTACCACCTTTTTTATTGGTTGAATCTACGACAGTGATTTTTTGGTTTAAAGACACAGTGTCTCATCCTACCACCTAGTTTACATATACCACACTCCCTTAACCTGTAATTTCCCCCTTCTATTTTCAACACCTTACCGTTTATTAGAAAATCACTTATCTTCCTCCTAGCAGATTTTAGGATATCCCAGAAAACTCGCCTCGATATTCCCATCAACTCAGCTCCTTCTTCCTGGGAGAATCCTAAGTAATCCACCAACCTTATAGCCTCCAACTCTTCGTAGGTAAGTTTTATAATCTCATCATCACCTTCTCCAGATTCATCTATGACTCTAGGTGCAAATTCCCTAATATGTGGTATTTCAGAGATGAATCTTGGTATCCTTGGACGACCTTTCCTCCTTCTAAACCTCATAGCCATCCCATTATTTTACCATATTGACTTCGATATTTTCAACAGGTACCTCTAGTATGGTGTATCTACAGTTTGAGAGTTTTTCGTGAATGTATCTCTTAATTATCTCTTTCTTTTTCTCACTAACTACAGTACCTATCATTACAGCATTAAAGGATATGTCGTTAACTATCTTTATAGCCTTTTCAGGATCTTCATCTATTAAAAAACCTTTCCAATCTTGAGGAGATAATCCTTTATATTCCATTAGAAAAAATCCTGATATACCTCCTTCAGATAGGGCGTTGATAACCTTCCCGATGTTTTCAGTTTCCACAAAGACATATAAAAGTATCTTCATAATATCACCGTTATTACACCTATGGGTAAAATTAGTTAATATTATTAATTATATATAAACTTATAAAGTTTAGTAAAAGAAACGTCGAAGATAACAATATTAGAATACTTACCAACCCTAAAATTCTTATAGTTTCCACCTTAAAATATCTCTTTCTCCCCTCCTCGAGAAGATCGACAAGTCAGTTTTAACTTTAATTACAATTTGTTATATAGTTGCTAAATTAAGAAGAATGTTCTTTTTTAAGCATTATGTTTTTATTTACTTTTATTATTTTTATAAATTTATTGTATTTTTATCAGGATTTATATGGAAAATAAGATTAACAGGATCGGTACTTAAGGTTTTAATACTAATTCTTTATAGACAACATCCGATGATTAGGATACCCTGGATCAATTGAAATATTAAGCCGTAGCGAAATAGGAAGCTGGTGGAATAGTAGAAAGGGCTTTTACATTGTTGATCTCAATATTAACCTCAATAACAATAACAATTTTATTATAGTTATTAAAAAAATGATAGTGCAGTGGCCCTTGGCCCTATTATTATCAATAATATTATTAACTTGAAATTATAGATTCTTTAATTCCGATATGTGTTATTTTTTGATAGCAAATTTTAATAGGGTTTATTATGGAAAAGTTTATAAACGTTAAGGTCATTCCTAAAGCAAAAAGACAAAAGGTAGTAGAAGAGGGAGACATGTTAAAAATATATTTAAAATCTCCACCTGAAGATGGAAAAGCTAATAAGGAACTTATAGAAGTTTTGTCAAAACATTTCAAGGTTAGTAAAAGAAATATTGAGATAATTAGAGGGAAGTTTTCAAGAAATAAGATTATAAAAATTTTATTTTGATAAAATTCCTCGGATAATATTGTATAGCTTTGGAAAAAATTTAGTCCATAAGCCTAATGCAAAAATTATGACAAATTATTAGAAGAGATTTGCTACGATTTAGAGAAAAGAGATTTGAGATTGAGGGATATAAAGAGAATAGCTATCAATTCTATTAAAGATAAAAGTTATTTAGAATATTTTGAAGCTTCAACAATATTCCATCCTTCCCATGAATGACTCCAAGCTGCACTCATAATATTTTATATCAAACTTATTAAACTCTTTTTTCCGAATTTTCTTTTAATTCTCAGTATTATTTCAGGTATAAAAGAAGTTATATATGTTATATCCGCATTTTTCAAAACTTCTTCATCCTTTCCATTGCATCTGTAAGCTTCTATTCCAGTATCCCTAAGTATCTCTACAGTAACCTTCTCTACCCATGGATCTAGATCACTGATATACACCTCTTCAGGTTCTAAAACCTTGGACATTGCCCAGGCTATATATCTACCTCCCAGTAATCCTAACTTCTCAACTCTTTCAATATCATCCAACGTTTTGTTGTATTCCTCCATCCTGTAGAGACCACTATTTCTAAATGCCATCCAATGAGCATCACCTATGAAGAACCCACCTAAGGTGTTGGGATATATTATACTTTCCCCCCTATAGTTTAAAAACTTACACCCTCTTACTATGGCCTTTGATAGGGTGTTATCTAGTAGAGTGGTGCCCAGCTTATTACTTTCGATCTCCTCCTTTATTATACTCAGTACTCGAGGGAGTCCAAAGTTTCCCCTTTTAGCACTCCTTGGAGAGTAGCCACACATATAACCATGGTGGTTGTCTTTGAAACCACTGAGTATTACATTTAGTCCACTTCTAAGTCCTATCCTACATTCATCTTCGTAGGCTCCATTTGTGCCTACAACTCCTCCCTTAACAAGTATACGACTTACAGTGATCGCCTTTGCAAATGCTCTTAATCTATCCTTTGCACAGTTAAAGGGAGCTCCTTCGATGACAAACACATCCACATCCAACTGAATACAGAACTTAATACCTTCTATCAGATCCTCATGTCCATCTCCAATATGGAAAATCCCCCCCAGTCCTTTACCATGTCTTTTACATGCCTCAGCCACAATCTTCATCTCCTCCAAGGGAGGGGCATGTCCCCTTCCCCCCTGTTCCTCTACGACATTTATACACACTGTAGAAGCAAGTTCTATCAACTGGTGGAATTCGTGAGAGTATTTTTTCTCTTTCTCTATTAGTCTCTCATATATCCTGTTCCTTGGGCACTCTCTAAAGGGTCCTCCAAGGTAGTAGCACTCTCCATAACAGTGAGTTATTTCCTTCGGAAATCTCATAGGGCCATACATACCAAAGTGATCGAGATCTATAGGTACCTTCACCTTTTCATAGATCCTCTTAAAAACCTCTAATGGAGATATACCTTCTCTCTCCCCTATATCCCCAAGAGCGTAGGCACATATATGGAGGGGAAAACCCATATAGTCTGTTAAGATACAGTTCTCTAAGAGTTCCCTCAGTGTCAATGAAGATGCACAGGGACCTACCCCAATCTCCACCAGATCACAACCTAAAGGAAACCTTCTAAGGTTATTCCCAAGTTTTTGGATATCCTCTATACTTAGGTCGTCCACAGCATCTACTACTTCTATTATGTCACTCTCAGACAATTTTTCCTTCAGTATCTTTTTAATAACCTCTCTTCTTAACTCTAAAGATGCATCTAAACTGTTGACAGCCTCTTTTATTAAGTCCCTCATATTAACACATCTTTACAATCTCTTATATTCCCGGATTTATTGTTTATTTTGTTACATTTTGATAAAGATTATAATAATAAATATAAAATAATAAAGAAGGCGAAATTCTTAAGAATAAGGATTAACAGAGGTTGGATGGAAATTTAAGATATTACTGTATTTTTGTTTAAATATAACTTTTAAAATAATTATAAAAAACTATATATATTCCAATTGTAAATAAGATAATATTATTATATATTACTCTTTTAATTCTTATTTTAATTATATTCTCTCTATTTTCTCTTATAATTTTTTAAGGTGGTAAATTGTATAAAGTGGTAACTATCTCTGATGTTGTTAGAGTACCCCCAACTATGTTTGGAAATTCCCTTAAAGAGAGTATACACAATATACTAGTAGAAAAATACGAGGGAATTTTAGACAAAGATATAGGTCTTATCCTTTCCATTGGTGATATAAAGGAAATAGGTGAAGGTAAAGTAATATACGGGGACGGTGCAGCCTATCATCCTGTAGTTTTTGATGCCTTATGCTATATACCTGAACTCTACGAAGTTGTGGAAGGAGAAGTTGTAGATGTTGTAGAGTTCGGTATATTCGTAAGATTAGGTCCCTTAGATGGCCTAGTTCATATATCCCAGATTATGGATGATTACGTCTCTTACGATCCAAAAAATGAGATGATGGTAGGAAGAGATACTGGAAAGATTATAAAGAAAGGAGATATAGTGAGGGCAAGAATTATAGCGGTAAGTTTGAGGGAAACTAAAAAGAGGGGAAGTAAGATAGCCTTAACGATGAGACAGCCTGGACTGGGGAAGATAGAGTGGATAGAGGAAGAGAAGAAAAAGAAAAAAGGGTAAGGTGTAGGCAGGTGATCCAATGAAAGCCTGTTTAAAGTGTAAGTACTTAACAGATAAGGACAGATGTCCCATATGTAACTCAGAGGTCTCTGAGAACTGGAGAGGGTTGTTGATAGTGCTAGATCCCCTTAGATCTGAAATAGCGAAAAAGGTTAAAATAGATATTAAAGGAAAGTATGCATTGAGTGTAAAATAGGGTAGGGAAACTCATGTATATAATTACCCAGGAGTTGAGAGAGGTTCTCAAAAAACCCTTTGGAAAAATATATAAAGAATTACCTTATATAAATGGAAAGGTTATTTCCATTGGAGATATCACTACCAAGAACCTCTTATCTAAGAATATCATACCTCATCTATCCATTTTTGACTTAAAAACTAGGAGAAATATACCAGTCTCTATAGAACATAGATTTAGTAGAGTTTTCCAGGTGAAAAATCCCCCAGGGTGTATATCTGACGAAGCTCTGGGGATTATTAGACATCTCTCCAAGGTGGAGGAGGGAAATACTGCCATAAAGGTAGAAGGAGAAGAAGATCTCCTAGCACTACCTGTTATAAAGTACTTCCCCTATGGTACCTATGTACTCTATGGACAACCTAATATGGGTGTAGTAGTGCTAAGGGTAGATGAAGATTTAAAGAAGAGAGTTAATAAAATATTCTCGCTAATGATAAAGAAATAGAATAAGGTGATAAGATGGAGATCGAGATACTTTCTGAAAGGGAAAATCCTCTGTTGAATAGAAAGGAAATCAAGTTTTTAATAAGATACGAAGGCCCAACACCTACAATAAAGGATATAAAGTTGAAAATAGCAGCGATGTACAACGTAGATAAAAATTTGGTGATCGTAGATAAGATAGATCAGGAATTTGGTATAATGGAATCCAAATGCTATGTAAAGATATATTCCGATGAAAATACTATGAAAATAGTAGAGAAAAAATCTACATTGGAGAAGAATAAGATAGAAGAAGAAAAAGAAAGTGAAGGTGAAAACAATGGCTAAGCATCAAAATGTCCAGAAATATAAATATTACAAAATAGAAGATGGGAAGGTAATAAGGTTGAAGAAGACATGTCCAAGATGTGGTCCTGGGGTATTTATGGCAGAACACTTAAATAGATACTCCTGTGGAAGGTGTGGATACACAGAGTGGAAAAAACCAGAGAAGAAGAAATAAATGTTAAATTTTTTATTTTTTAATAATAATTATTAAAATAAATATAATAATTAAATAAATATAAAATAAATTAGTATTCAAGGATAATATTATGGAAGGAAGTTTGGCTATCTATAGGGGGCTTAGAGATAGTAATATAGACTTTATCACTGGCGTGCCCTGTGCCAATCTGAAGAATCTTATCTCCCTTGTAGAAAAAGATAATGATCTGACATACATACCTGCTACTAGAGAAGAAGAAGCGATTGGACTCTGTGCAGGGGCCCATCTTGCAGGTAGGAGATGTGCTGTTCTTATGCAGAACTCAGGTCTTGGAAACTCCATAAATAGTATAGGCTCTCTCTGTAAAATATATCAGATACCTATACTCTTTATAATAAGCCATAGAGGTGATCTAAAGGAGAAGATACCTGCCCAAATCCCTATGGGAAGATGGACTAAGAAACTACTGGATACTGTAGAGGTACCATACTACTGTCCAAAAACTCCAGAAGAGGCTTATAAGATCATCAAATACGGAGTAGATTACGCCCATGTTATAAGTTATCCTGTTGCAGTAATCTTTGATGCTCTATATTGGGAGTATGACAGTAAAGAATAAAATTTAATGGTGAATGGTTATGAGAATAAAGGTAGGTGTCTTGGGGGCCACTGGAAGTGTTGGACAGAGGTTTGTCCAACTACTTAAGGACCACCCCTTTTTTGAGTTGGAGGTCCTTGCAGCTTCTGAGAGAAGTGCAGGTAAAAAATACTCTGAAGCATGTTATTGGTATCTTCCAGAATCTATACCTGAAGATATTGGGGAAAAGTTAGTTGTCCCTACAGATCCAGATCATAAAGCATTTGAGGACGTGGATATTGTTTTTTCGGCCCTACCTTCAGATCTGGCAAAGGAGTTAGAGCCTGAGTTTGCCAAAAGAGGTAAGTTAGTATTTTCCAACGCCTCTGCTATGAGGATGGAGCAGGATGTCCCTTTAGTTGTGCCCGAGGTAAATCCTGAACATTTTGAGGTGTTGGAGATCCAGAGAGAAAATAGAGGATGGGATGGGGGTATAGTAACCAATCCCAACTGTTCCACAATCTGTGCTGTTATCACCTTGAAGCCTATAATGGATAAATTTGGAGTAGAGATGGTAAATATTACAACGATGCAGGCTGTTAGTGGAGCAGGATATTGGGGAGTTCCATCGATGGCCATTTTGGACAACATAATACCTTATATCAAAAATGAAGAAGAAAAAATGGAGAGTGAAAGTTTAAAGATACTTGGGGATTTGAAGAATGGTAAATTCCACTATGCCAGCTTCAAGATAGGAGTGTCCTGTAATAGGGTTCCTGTAATAGATGGCCATTTGGAGAGCATATTTGTTAAAACTGTAGAAGATGCAGAACCTGAAGAGATAGTAAAGGTTATGGATAACTTTGACCCTTTAAAGGACTACAACCTTCCAACCTATGCAAAACCTATAGTCATTAGAAAAGAGATAGATAGGCCCCAGCCAAGGTTGGACAGGGATAACGGTAGAGGTATGTCTATTACAGTAGGGAGAATTAGAAGGGATAATATATTTACAGTAAAATATACAGCCTTAGAGCATAATACTATAAGAGGAGCTGCGGGAGCAAGTATATTGAACGCTGAGCTTTACATAAAGAAGTACCTTTAACTATTTTTTAAAAATATAAACAGATGGTATCTCTTCTCTATTCCTGAAATTGGAAATCCTACTGTTGATACCCATAGTTGTTATAAATAGATATACCAGAATTTTCGAAGTTTCATTTGGGACAGGGGATTTTTTATTTTTATGGAAATTTAAAGGGATAATTTCTTTTCTTCTGTAAATAACCCCAGATTGGGATAATAACGCCTGTAAGAAGAATTACTGTTAAGGTTAGTTTTAAATGGAATAGAAACTAAGTTTTTAATTCATCTTCTATAAATCCAAATATATTAATTATAGATATTTTTTTATAAAAAATCTAATAAAAAACGACGATATAATATATAAAAGGTGAAAAGGATGGATATAGACGTCAAAGAGATACTTAAAAGGGAGCCACTTTACAGTGGTAAGGTAAAATCTATATATGAAATCGATGAGGATAGTGTACTTATTGAGTTTAGAGACGATATAACTGCAGGAGATGGAAAGAAGAGAGATGTAAAGAAGGGAAAAGGACACCTTAACGCTCTCATATCCTCCAAGCTGTTTGAGGTGCTGAATAAAGAGGACATACCTACCCACTACTTGGGATATATAGATCCTGTATATATGGTTGCCAAGAAGGTGGAGATCATACCTATAGAGGTAATTGTAAGAAATATTGCGGCGGGAAGTCTATGTAAGAGGTACCCCTTCAAAGAAGGAGAGGAGTTAAAGAGGCCTATTGTACAGTTTGACTACAAGAGTGATGAATATGGAGACCCTATGTTAAACGAGGATATTGCTATTGCCTTAGGTTTAGCTACAGAGGAGGAGCTGAAAAAGTTGAGAGAGCTGGCTCTAAGGGTAAATGATACACTTAAGAGATTCTTCGATGAAAAGGGGATAATCCTTGTAGACTTTAAGATAGAAATAGGAAGGACAAAAGATGGACACCTCGTTGTTGCCGATGAGATAAGTCCAGATACTATGAGATTGTGGGACAAGGAGACCAAGGATGTTTTAGATAAGGATGTATTCAGAAAGGATTTGGGAGATGTTGTAAGTAAATACGAGATTGTAGCAAAGAGAATAGGGTGTATATAAAAAGTTATAAGAGAGGTTGTTAGGATGTACAGGGCGGTAGTAACTGTCAAGTTAAAAAAAGGTGTGTTGAATCCAGAAGGTAGGACTATACTAAGAGCTTTGAACTTCTTAGGATACAAGGAGGTAAAAGATGTAAATACCTTTAAGTGTATAGAACTCTTTATTGAAGATGAGGATAGGGATAAGGTGATGAAAAGGGTTGAAGAGATGTGTAAGAAATTACTCACAAACCCAGTGATTCACGATTACGAGATTGAATTGGAGAAATTAGATTAACTCTTTTATTTTATATTTACTTCTATACTTTTAAGGAGAAAATATCAGTGATTCCACCTTTTGGTTTTTAAGGTTTCTCAGGAAATAGGACGAGATCGATTTTTTACATGTTCAACAGCCAGGGATTTTTCTATTGATTTTTTGTTTAGATTATTTTTTTCTAATTTTGGACTTTATTCTCAACAACTTATGCCTACTTTAATTCCTATATTTGAATTTATGAGGATTATAATTAAAATAATTTTAAATAGATTGTTATAATTATAAGTTTTATATAAAATTTAAAAGGCGAGATGCTGTTGGCATCAAGGAGGGATGTTATATGGATTTTGGCACTACTAAGTATATTATATACGCTGAACTTGTTGCTGATGGGTACGTAGAAAAAAATGATATAATAGGTGCCATATTTGGACAGACTGAAGGGTTACTAGGTGGTGATTTAGATCTGAGAGATCTCCAGAAGAGTGGGAGAATTGGACGGATAGATGTGGAAGTTATCAACAACAACGACGGAAAATCCTATGCAAAAATTATCTTACCATCTAGTTTGGACAGGGTTGAGACAGCTATTATTGCTGCGACATTGGAGACGATAGATAAGGTAGGTCCTTGTTCGGCCAAATTAGAGGTGAAAGATATAAAAGATATCCGTCTTGAGAAACGTCAATATATTACAAATAGGGCGAAGGAACTTTTAGAAATCCTTATGGATAGTATGGTAGATATTCACGACATATCTGAAGAGATCAGAGAATATATTAGAACCAGGGAGATAGTGGAATACGGTGAAGAGAAGTTGCCTGCAGGTCCTAATATAGACAGTTCAGATAGCATCATAATAGTGGAAGGGAGGGCAGATGTTTTAAATCTACTGAGATGTGGGATCAAGAACGTGATAGCAGTTGGAGGTGTTTCTATACCTAAAACTATAGTAGAATTATCTAAGAAGAAGATTACTACCATATTTATCGATGGAGATAGAGGAGGGGAACTTATACTGAGAGAATCTCTCCAGAGGTGTGATATAGATTATATCGCAAGGGCTCCTAAAGGCAAAGAAGTGGAGGAACTCTCTAAAAAAGAAGTATTGAAATATTTAAAGTTAAAAGTACCGGTAGAGCAATATTTACAACAACTGAATAGGAACAATAACAACATGTACAAGGATGTGACAGATGTCACGAAAGAAGAGGGAGGTACTAATACCATCTTGAGGGAGGTAAAAGATACCTTAAATGAAGCTTCTGATAAAGAAAGTACTGATACTTTTAACAAAGAAGTATTAACTTATGAGATACTGAACAGTGGAGATCATGAATTACAGTTAAGGTATATCGTATCTTCCATTGACGAAATCAAAGGTACCAACAAGGTAAAGTTGATATCTTCAAATTTCGAGAAGGTGTTATCCATGGAAGAGTTGTCAGAGGATCTACTCAATAATGTTCGTTTCTTTATTTCAGATACTCCAATAACTCAGAAAGTTATAGATAGATTTTTCAACAGTGTCAATTCTAACTTAGTTATAATTGGAAGGGAGATACATATAACTAAAAAACCATCTAATTTAAAGATCTTGAGATACGAGGATCTATCTTCTTCCTCTTCCTGAAGGAAAGAGATCAGATAGAGATCATTCTACCGTCCTACGAGGGCATAGGTACAGGGTTATTTATTTTCTTTTTTAAACAGGTTTCTACTTTTATATGCCATTCTTTTTTAGATAGTTTGACAATCTTAGAAATCTTTCTATATTTTGATTTTGTATATGATTTTTCTTAAGTTTTTATAATAATATTATTTAAATATTAATTATTAGATCCCTGATAAGTTATTCAGTCCATATAATAATTTTTATACTTTGGGAGGAACTATAATTAAAATTAATTCAAGATAGTTATAAACGGTTAAAAAGATAAGATAAGAGATAAAAAACCTTCCTTCTTTTTAGGTGATTGTATGCATAAAGACGAACTTATCCAACTACACCAACTTTTAGTGTATATGAGAAAGATATTGAAGAGAAAATACGGTGATTTAATTGATAGATATTTTACATCCTACGACAACCTCAAAATATATCCCCATCACATACATAGGACGAAGTCTGAACATACTTATGCCATATTTCTATTGGCAAGTGGTATAGCCAAGGTGTTATCAGACTATGGTAACGTCCCAAGGAGTGTATCTAGCAGGCTAAAGAGCACAGGAGAGAGAATAGAAAAAGAACTTATTAGGCAGAGAAGGATAGAAAATAAAATTAAAAAAATATAATAGGGATTAGTATGGAGAAAAAGATTACATTAATCGGAAGTAAATTGGCAAAGACTGGAAATGAATTCATCTATTGTGGAATGTTAAAGGAGTGTGAGAATTGTAAGTTTAAAAAAATCTGTCATGAGGGCATGGTTGTGGGGAGGAGGTATAGGATCCGTAGTGTCAGATCTACAGACCATCCATGTAAGATTCACGAATGTGGGGTTAAGGTTGTAGAGATCGAAGTATCCCGGGAAATACCTATGTTGATAGAATCGAGGAAAGCATTAGAAGGTTTAACTCTATCTGACAGTATAAAATGCAACAACATAACCTGTGAAAACTACCTTTTATGTAATCCAGAAGGACTACCCGAGAAGTTCAAAATAGTAAAGGTATTTAAAAATAAGATAACCTGTCCCAGAGGATACTCCCTGAGGAAAGTAATCGTATCTCCAGTAGATTGAAAGATTTTTATAAAAAGAGTAAAAATATATAACTGCTCAGCTGTCCCCGATGTCATCACAGATCAGTGAAGTCGGCACTCATCATTGCAGTGGGATATCATATTATATAATGGTAGTAGTTATGTTATATTGTTGTTATTATAAAATATTTTTTATCAATTATACGGTGATACTGTGGCGGTAAGGATAGCAGAAATAACTTGTGGTCCTGAGTACAGTGGAGTTCAGGTTGAAATTGAAAAGGCTGCAAAGGAGGTTGGAGGGGAGATAGTATTTCCCGAAGTAGATCTAGATTACATAGATAAAGTTAATGAAGAGTTAGGTTTTGAAGTAGCTTCTCCAAATTTAAAACTTATGTTTGCCAGAGCTATGTCTATAATAGAAGGAAACACAGATGTAGATGCTGTATTTATAGCTACATGCTTCAGATGTGCAGAAGGTGCCCTGGTGAGAAACGAGGTTAGAAGGCTTATCCAGGAGCACACAGACCTACCTGTTGTTATGTACTCTTTTACAGAGAGAACAAAGGCATCGGAGTTGTTGACAAGGATGGAGGCTTTAGTAACTATTGTAGAGAGGAAGACACTGTTAGTTAGAAAGAGACAGGAAGGTATAAGCCTAGGTATAGACAGTGGATCTACAACTACAAAGGCTGTTGTGATGGTAGATAACGAGGTTGTTGGGAAGGGATGGATTTATACAAAGGATGTTATAGAGTCTGCAAAGGAGGCTGTGAATGAGGCTCTGAAAGAGGCTGGGCTAAAGATGGAAGACATTGAAACCATCGGAACTACAGGATATGGAAGACATACAGTAGGAGACTACTTCAAGGCAGATCTTATACAGGAAGAATTAACAGTAAATTCCAAAGGTGCTGCCTTCTTAGCAGATAAACAGGAAGGGGAAGCAACAGTTATCGATATTGGAGGTATGGATAACAAGGCTATCTCCCTTAATAATGCCATACCAGACAGTTTCACCATGGGAGGTATCTGTGCAGGTGCCAGTGGAAGGTTCTTCGAGATAACTGCAAGGAGGTTAGGTGTGTCTATCCAGGAGTTAGGTGATCTCGCTGCAGAGGGAGACTGGAGAAAGGTAAGAATGAACAGTTACTGTATAGTATTTGGTATCCAGGATCTCGTTACAGCCTTAGCAGAAGGTACTGATCCAAAAGATGTGGCAGCTGCAGCAGCTCATTCAGTTGCAGAGCAGATATACGAGCAACAACTACAGGAGGTAGATGTAAGAGATCCTGTTATACTTGTAGGAGGTAGTAGTCTCTTAAAGGGTATGGTATTGGCATTAGAGGAAATACTTGGTAGGAAGATAATAGTGCCACCTTACTCCCAACATATAGGTGCAGTAGGTGCGGCACTTCTATCTTCTGGATATAAGTACTTCAAAGAGCAAGGATAAAAATTATAGTTTGGTTTTAGTCTTTTATTTTTTTCTTTTCAAAATGTAACCGTATATTTTATTTCCTTATTTTTTAATGTAAAATTGCACCAACATAAACATAAAAGAAATTAGCACTTCTTGGGATATCGTGTTTATACATTTTTGCTTCTGGGTTTTGGATTTGCTTCCGGATTTTTTCGAAATTCGCACCGTTCATCTTGTTTTATTATAAAAATAATAAAAAAATAATAAAAATTAAAATAATATGATAACAAAATAATTATAATTCTTTTTCACATGTATTAACTCAGACAGTTTTTTCTTTTTTAAGACTTAGTATATTTCTCAGTGAGTACTTCTCTTATCTTCTTTGCAGTTGTTTTGCCTACACCTTCCACCTTCATAAGTTCCTCTTCAGATGCATTAACTATATTCTGTATGGTACCAAAATTTAGAAGTAGGTTCTCTGCAGTTACAGGTCCAACATCTGGAAAACTCTCAACTATGAATCTCTGTCTCTCCCTTAGAGACATAGGTTTCTTTCCAGTTCTAATCTCCACAGGTCTCTTATTTTTAAGTTGTTCTCTCTCTGCTAACTTTAACAGGACGTCTGCAGTCTCCTCGATATTCTTAGTGAATATAATAGGGATATGATAATCTAAAACTATAGACAGTATAGCACCCTTTATTGCACTCTCTTCAAGTCTCTCGAACCTATCTCCTTCAATGATTAAAATAGGTTTCTCGTAATTTTTCAACTCCTTCAACTGCTTAAAGAGCCTCTTATCTATTATGGAGTTTTCGAAATCTTCAGATGTCTTCCTCTCTACAATTACCCTATCACTGAGTATATAGTCCCCAAAATCTAAATTTTTAAACTCTAACTCTGCCCTCTCAAATAGAAGTTTTCCTATATTTTTCTCCCTGTGATCTATTACTATTTTAGGTTTTTTCTTTATATCTTCCTTTTTATCCTCCTCTAACTTAGAAGAAGCCTCTATATATATATCAAGGGGACCTTTGTACTCCTCTATCTTTTTCTCCTTCAACTTTTTATTCAACGTCTTCACCATCTCCCTTAATATCCTTTTCATATTTCTCTCCTTCTGTATTGCAGACCAGTAATACACCTCATCCCTTGTATTCTCAGTTATAAGAATAATACACTCTCCCCCCTCACCCCTGGAAGCCCTCCCTTTCCTCTGGATAAATCTTATCTCAGAAGGCACCGGCTCGTAGAATATCACATAGTTAACACTTGTTATATCTATACCTTCCTCAGATACACTTGTAGATACCAAGACGTTTATACTCTCATCTCTCTTAAATCTCTCCAAGGTTCTTATCTGTTCTTTCTGGGACATTCCTCTGCCTCCCCTGTTAGACTGACCCATGAAGGGCAGCGCTCCGATATTGTTCTCCTTAAGGAGATTCATAATCTTCTCTACAGTGTCCCTGTACTGGACAAATACTATAATTTTCTCCTTCTCATTTTTACTTAGGATGTTCTTTATTATCTCCAGAAGTTTATCCAACTTTGGATGATCTATATCCAAGGTTCTCAACTTATATACAGCCTTCATCACCCTACTGTCTCTCACGATTTCCTTGGCAGATCTGGTATTTTGACTACCTAGTCTTTCGAAGTAATTTAGGAATACGTCCCTTCCCTGACACTCCAATATCTCTACTGCATAGTCTAACTTTATAGCTTCAGATACTACTCTTATCAACTCGTACTTAGAGTTATCCTCAATCTCCATAACCCTTTTTTGCAGTGATAGAAGTTCAGATCTATTTACTTCTGTAGAAGGTATTATCTTACAGTCTCTAAGTATCTTCAACCTCTCCTTTAGAGCTTCTCTAATTAACTCTATACACTCCAAATACTCCTTAGGCAGTTTTACCTTTACGGTCTTTATTTTCACAGTTTTAACATACTTTTTCACATCAGGATCTTCTGGAGTTTTTATCTCCACATGTTCGATCCCAAGATTCTCACATACCTCAAGTATCTTATCTATATCAGATCCTGGAGATGCAGTTAATCCAAGGACTCTCACCTTACCTTTAAATGCAGAAGCTACAAATGTATAGGAGTGATTACCGGTTGTATGGTGTGCTTCATCTACTATAAGGAGGACAAATTCGTCAATTGGCACTCTTCCTGCTACGATGTCGTTTTCAACGACCTGAGGAGTTGCGATGAATATTTTCCCTGTTTTCCAGAGTTTCTCCCTCTTTTCAGGAGATATCTTTCCAGTTAAGACTACTATTTTCTTCTCAGAGATGTTCAAAAAACTCTTTAGACTGTTGTAGTGTTGCTCCACCAGGGGACGAGAAGGGGCTATAATTAGAACCTTCCCATCTCTCTTATATAACACCCCTGCAATTGTTAATGTGGCAATAACTGTTTTTCCTAGACCTGTACCTAACACACATAAGGTATTCTTCTCCAGAGCCTTTGCCACGATCAGTTCTTGATATGTCCTAGATTCTACCGTGTTAGGTTTTATAAGAGGGTGATTTACGTACATAGAATTCACCTTAAAACCGTAATAGTGATCATAAATAAAGAAATAACAATCTATATTATTTATAATAAAACCTTTAAACAAAAATTTGTACTAAACAACAAACTGTTCGATAAAAAATAATAATTAAAAAATTTAAAAACTAATTTCTCATAAAGAGATAGTTTAAAAATAATAATAAAAAACGGCAAAAAAGGCTTATAAAAAATAAAAATTTAAATCCTGTCTGTTTTTTAGTATCCGATTTAACCTGATTTATATTATTTTTTTAAGATTTTTGTTATTTTTGATAATAATTATTATATTGTCACTTCTAATTACTATCTTGGTGGAAACTAAGGTATTTAAAATTTTACTTATTTTAATTTTATTAAAGATTATCAGAGATCCGTCTATCGCCCTAATATATTTCTTTACCTACCTAACTGCATATGGGCTCTCGCCAAGTGTCCAGAAGCAAGGGCTCCAAGGAGAGATAACTCCCCAGCCAAAACTGCCCCTCCAACGATCTCTGCAAATTTAAGGGCCTTACCGCTACCACTACATCCCAGCATCTCTAAGCACTCTTTCTGTGTCTCCACTCTTGTACCTCCTCCTACAGTTCCTAAAGGCACATCTGGTAGTGTTACTGAGAAGTACAATCCATTCTCCTCAGCTTCTGCAACAGTTATACCTATACTACCTTCCACAATGTGAGCTTCATCCTGTCCAGTTGCCAGGAATATAGCTCCTATTATATTGGCGTAGTGGGCGTTGAATCCCATAGAGTTAGAGGCTGCTGAACCTATAAGGTTTTTATATAAATTAACCTGCTCTATGGCCTTTGATGTGGTTTTTAGATACCTCCTCACCACATCCTCCTTTAAAAACACCTCTGCAACAATAGTTTTACCCCTTCCCTCCACCATATTTACTCCACTAGGTTTCTTGTCTGTACAAAAATTACCACTTAGTGCAACTGTATGTACATTGATACCACAATTCTCTTCCTTGGTAACTTCCTCTTCTATAAATTCACAGGCCTTCTCTGTAGCAATCGTTACCATATTCATACCCATGGCATCTCCAGTAGTGTAGGTAAACCTTGGATAGACATACCTTCCAACTATCATGATGGGATGGATAGATATCAACTTACCATGTTTCGTTGTACTCTCTGCAACCTCCTTTATCCTATGGAAGTTCTCCAGTATCCAGTTCTTCAACTTTATAGCCTCAACCACAGAAGAAGTTTTGAATACTGGAGCTCTTGTCATCTTGTTATCTATCACCCTAACTGTACACCCTCCACATCTGTTTATAACACTACAACCCCTGTTAACTGAAGCTACAAGAGCACCTTCTGTTGTAGATAGAGGTATGTAAAACTCCCCTTTGGCATACTTTCCATTTATCTTCAAAGGCCCTGCAAAACCTAAAGGTATCTGGATAGCACCTATCATATTTTCGATGTTTTTCTTTATAGCCTCCTTCTCATCTATGGAGTATCTTCCAACATGTTTTAACTTCACTCCAGTTACTTCTTCTATATACTTCCTTCTGACTTCCACAGCGTCCCTTGGATCCATCATCTCTTCAAGTTGATAGGGTTTAATCTCCCCCTTCTTTAACTTCTCGATAATTTCAACCATGTTTTTATCGTCCATAGTATCCCCAGTTTCTATTTCTAAACGTACATCTTCGTGGCATATTCTTTAACCATCCTTTCAGCATCGAAAAACTCTACAATATGGTTCACACAGTTACAGGCCTTTTTCCACCACTCCTTTGTATCGTACATATCTGCAGCGATTTCCAACTGTTCATACATACATTTAGCTTCGAACTCATCACTTACATTTATACCATCTCCTATGGTAAAACTGTCCTCTGGGTACATCTCTACCCACTCCACATGCCAACCATCTAAGGTACTCATATGAATAGAAGCGTTCATAGATGCTGTCATTCCAGAGGTTCCAGAAGCCTCGTTTGGACGTTTTGGGGTATTAAGCCATATATCAGAACCTAGTTTTAACAACTTACTTAACTTCAATTCGTATCCTGTAAGTATAGCTGCACCTTTCAAATTCCTCGTTTTTGATACTATCCAGTTGAAAGTTATCTGGGCGTTAGTATCGTTTGGATGAGGTTTACCTGCCCAGATTATCTGTATCTTCCTGTTCTCTAAAAGTTCTCTCAATCTGTTTTCATCATAGAGGGGGAGATAAGGTCTCTTGTAATCTACAAATCTCCGTGCCCATACTACAGTCATGATCTCGGGATCGAAAATCTTCCCAGTCTGGTCCGCAACTTCCTCAAAGAGCTGTTTTTTAAGTTCCATTTTCCTCTCTCTCAGTTTTTCATAGTCGTATTCCTTTGCAGCATCCCTTATAATAGGGTCTTGCCAGTAGTGTCTATCCTGAGCATTTGTTATATATATTATTGGACACTTATCCTTTACCCAGTCCCACATTTTCTCTGTAGTTTTCTTATGCAGTTTTGAGACAGCATTTGCCCTCTTTGACATTCGCAGTGCTGCAACAGTTAAATTAAAGGGATTTCCTCCAAGTTTTTCAGCAGTTGTTATATCTACAGTATCGAAGAATCCCATATTTTTAAGTAGATGGATATCCTGGACCTCGTTACCTGCAGGTACTGGAGTGTGGGTAGTAAATACGAGATGTTCTCTAACGTAGTCAAGACCGTACTCCGCCAGTAGTTTAAAACCTAAAGGTAGGGCATGAGCTTCATTTATATGGAACAACTTAACATTTTCACACTCTTTTATTACCTTGTATCCCCCAATTCCTAAAACTATCTCCTGGGCTATATGAGTGAGGTTGTTTCCATCGTAAAGATGATATGATATAGTCCTAGAGAGATAGTCGTTCTCTGGAATATCTGTTGTTAAAAAGTATATTGGGCAGGTGTTGAATACATCTTCCTCAAGTTTGTAAGCCTTTACCCAGACTGTAGTGTTGTTTATAGTTACAGGTACCTTTAATTTAATATCCTCTAAGAACTCGTAGTATTTCCTAACATATTCTACCTTCATCCTACCTTCCCTATCCCTTACCTGATCGTAATATCCGTAACTCCAAAGTATAGAGACTCCAACTATTGGATAATTTAACCTCTTAGCAGCTTTAAAAAAGGATCCTGCTAAAAAGCCTAATCCTCCAGCGTATGTTTTTAGAGCCTGGTCTATGGCAAACTCCATAGAAAAATAGGCAGTAGGTTTCATACATCCCCCTTTCAAATTTTTGTAGTCATCTGTCTATCAATCTGCAGGTAATGATATTTATAGGATTCTTAGAAAGCATCATATGGCCGTTATTTATCTTTTTACCATAACTTACAACAACGTTTACAACTTCCACGTTGTATCTATCTATATTTTCAAAGTAATTTAATATCTTTGCAGTGTTTTCAAGAACTATAGTATTTATTACAATACTTTCCGTATTCTTATGAGTAAGTATATCCAAGATTTTATATATATTCTTTGTACCTCCTACAAAGGCCTTATTGAACTTCAGGGATTGTATAACTTCCTCTCCCTTTCCCTTTATCAATTTACAGTTTTTAATATTAAAGAGCTCCAGGTTTTTCCTAGTAGTCACTATTGCATTTTCAGAATAATCTATGGCATAGACAAACTTACATCTTCTCGCTATCTCCACAGTCATGCCTCCACTACCACATCCAATATCCACCACAACATCAGTGGGCTTCAATTGTAATTTACCTATACTTATAGCCCTTATTTCCTCCTTAGTTATTGGAACTCCTTCTATTCTAAAAAAATCCTCGTCTCTAAGCATCTTTACACCTATATATATAAATGCAAAAATTATAAATAATGAGTTATCTATAGTTGTTCTACCAATTTGCTTTGAAATAATTATTTTGATATAATATAATAATTATTACTAATTAATATTAATAATAGTTCAGAAATAATTAGGTGACTCTTATGGCAGATAAATTAACTGATATACCTGGAGTTGGTCCCTCAATTGCAGAGAAACTTATTGAAGCTGGATATACTGATTTCATGAAAATAGCAACTGCTACAATTGGCGAACTTGCTGAAATCGATGGTATAAGCGAAAAGGCGGCAGCTAAAATAATAGCTCATGCAAGAGAGTTGTGTGATTTAGGATTTAAAAGTGGTACCGATCTCTTAAAACAGAGGAAGACTGTATGGAAACTATCTACAGGTAGTAAAGAGTTAGATAGGATACTTAACGGTGGGTTGGAGAGCCAGTCTACCATAGAGTTTGCAGGTATGTTTGGAAGTGGTAAAACCCAAATTATGCACCAAGCCTGTGTAAATCTCCAGTGTGACGATATGATAATAGCTGATAAGGAAGTGTTAAGTGAGAATGAGTTTGAGAATAGAAAAGCAGTGTATATAGATACCGAGGGTACCTTTAGACCTGAGAGGATCATACAGATGGCTGAGGCCTTAGGAATAGACGGTCAGAAGGTCCTTGACAATATCTTTGTTGCTAGGGCCTATAACTCAGATATGCAGATGCTCTACGCAGAAAAAGTAGAGGAACTTATCAGATCAGGTAACAATATAAAATTGATCATCGTAGACTCTCTAACAAGTACCTTCAGAAACGAGTATACAGGTATGGGAAAACTTGCAGAAAGACAGCAGAAACTTGGAAGACATATGGCTACCCTGAATAAGTTGGCAGATCTCTACAACTGTGTAGTGCTTGTAACTAACCAGGTTGCATCAAGGTTAGATACCTTCTTTGGACCTGCAGAGCAACCCATAGGTGGACATATCGTGGGTCATGCTGCAACTTTCAGGTTCTTCCTTAGAAAAGGCAAGGGAGACAAGAGAATCGCTAAGTTATACGATTCTCCACATCTCCCAGATTCTGAAGCTATATTCAGGATAACTGAGAAGGGGGTCCATGATTAAGAAAAGAGATACATCCTAACTACGTCCTGTTAGGTGTAACGAGGACTGTTTAAGCCCTCTCTTATGGTTTTTATTATTCCAAGCATGAACCACAGGATGTCTAAAGGATTAAAACTTTGAGTAGAGGACATAAAAGAAGATTGAATAGAAAATATGAAACTTACAAATGATAAAATAAAATACATCTGTCTAATCACTGTTTTAGTAGGTATAGTATTTTTAAACTTCTACGACTTTAAACCTGAGAAGAAGAAGATCGGGAGTATAGAAGAAGGGGACTACGTCCAGGTGACAGGATTTATCCAGAGTATGGAGGTAACAAGGGATAGATACGGAAAGATCCAAGATATCAAATATATAAAAATCATAGATGATACTGGAGGAGATCTTAGAATATATCCCTCCAAGGAGGTAAAGGAAGATCTCATAGAGTATATATATAGCTATACACCTAGTATAAAAGAGAATGATCTCATACAGGTTGTAGGAAGGGTTGAAATATTCAAAGGCATTTACCTTATACGCCTTAAGGATATAAAAAATTTTAAACTGATAGAGAAGAGAAACTTTGAAAGGGATATATTCTTATCTCCAACACCTACAGGGATATATGCATCTAAGTATGGAAAGGTTTATCACACCTCTAATAGGTGCCCCTATGGGAAAAAGATAAAAGAAAATAACAAGATATACTTCTACACTGAAGAAGATGCCCGTGATTTAGGTTATAGAAAATGTAAGTGGTGTGCATCTGAGGAAAACTAATGTTTATAGAGTTCTCCAACTCTCTTGTCTGAATTTATAACTTTCTCTCTCAGTTTTTTTCTGTACTCTTCTAACTTCTTAGATAACTCCTCATCAGAGAGAGCTAAGATCTCAAGGGCTAAAAGCACTGCATTATCACCTCTGTCTATTCCTACAGTTGCAGTTGGTATGCCAGGTGGCATCTGGACACAACTCAGGAGAGCATCCATTCCATCTAACTTACTCTCTACTGGAACTGCTATTACAGGTTTCGTTGTTAAGGAGGCTACAACACCTGGAAGATGTGCTGCAAGTCCTGCAATTGCTATAAACACCTTGGCTTTACTGTTCTTTACAATCTCTTCCACTAGATCTGGAGTCCTATGAGCAGAAGCAACTCTCACCTCAAACTCCACTCCCATATCCTTTAAAATAGATATCCCCTTTTCAGCGATTTTTAAATCACTTTCACTACCCATTATTATACATATCATGATTTCACTCCTGATTATATTAATTAATATTATTAATAGCTTTATAGTTATTATTTATATCTTTTTGGTGTACTTTTCCCATAGAAGTGAATTCTCTACCTAAAGATAGGGTTTAAGGAGAGTTTACCTTATGCTTTTTCCACACTAACCACACTGTCAATGCTACTCTAAGGTTTGTCAGAACTGCTAATAGAACAAAAAGAGCTTTTATTTCTCCTATTAAGCAGAATAACATAGTTAAAAATGCCCTTTCATCCCTTTTTCCAATGAGATATCTCATTGTAGGAATCTCTTCATATATACTCTTCCCATATACTGCCCTATAGCACTCTGTTGAGTAACTAACCATCACAGAGCCGAAGATGGCTATTGTTACTATTGCCCACCAGATAGGTTCTTTAATTGTGACGTAAGCTAAGAGGAGCAAAAATGTAAAATCCACGTATCTATCAAGGATTGAATCCACATAACCTCCAAATCTACTTGTCTTCATACTGGCACGTGCAATCTCCCCATCAACACCGTCAAGTATAGAACTTATCTGATACATAATCCCTGCTAAAGGAACGCTGATAAAATTTAGTAGTGCCGAGAAGATACCAAGTAGGAAGGTTATTACAGTTATCTGATTTGGAGTTATATAGTCAACTAGGAGAGAGCTTACCCTTGTGGAAATCTTCCTATTGAGATATCTTGAAATAAAACCGTCTCCAACCCCCTTTACAGAGGTTTTTACTATAAGATCCTTTGCTTTTTTAATATCTTCTGGTACATCAACATCTGTCCAGAAGAGTCCATCTACAAAGGTTACTCTAAGTTTCGCTCTCTTTACAATCTCACTTAACTCCAGAACATCCCTATCCGAGAGGATCCCTTCAATGATACGGAATATATCTGGTGTGAGTATAAAGAATCCAGTATCTACCCCATGGAATTCTTTAAGATGCTTCCCAATATCTTCCACCTGGTTGTTTCTAATTTTAACCTTTGTCGCTTCTTCTATATTAACATACCTTGGATTTCTATCTACTATAAGACCTTCTCCTTTTACAGCCTCCTGGAGGAAAGCCTTTCCATATATGTGATCACTCATTAGAAGAAGGAATTTTTCATTAACTATACTTTTCGCTAAATAGAGAGAATACCCGTTTCCTCTTTCAGGATATTCATTTATCACTATTCTGGCCTTGAAGTTATTCTCTTCAACAAATTTCCTAAATTTATCCTCGTATTTTCTATTTGTAATAATTATAAACTCTTTAACTCCTAATTCCTGAAGTATCTTCATACTTCTATAGATTATCTCTCTACCAGCAACTTTTAGAAGACCTTTAGGTGTCTCTTCAGTTATTGTACCTAACCTAGTTCCAAAACCTGCAGCAAGGATCACAGCTTTCTCAGGAGTCATTGAAATCACCTAAAATCATCTCTTTCACGTGCCTAGGGATGTCACAAGATTATTATAAGATTAAGATTTTTCTACTCTTTTTATATGTTTTTTCAAGTATTTAAAAATCTGAAGATCTTTCTATTTTTATTCTTATAATTTTTAACATTAGAAAAAATTGTTTAAAAATAGAGAGATAATAATAAGAAAATAATAAGAAAAAATTCTATCGGGATTATAAAGGGTATTCAACAGTTGTAGTAGATATATCCAAGATAGGAAGTTTTTATTCTTTAAAACACCTTCTTCATAAATCTCTCTTCGTAATTATTTTTTATATAAAGATTTTTAATGGAAATTATTTAAAAATAAGTAAAAATAAGCACTATGTAGTTGAAGCCTCTTCATCGTTGTAGATATCTTCCTCCCTTATCTCCTCCTCATAACCTTTTGAACCTTCTAGGGTTTGTATTCTAAACATATAGCTCTTATACCAGTTGTAAGTTGGCCTAACCTTTATAGGGACTAACTTCCAGGCTCTTGTTTCCTCTTCATATCCCCAATTTACGTATTCGTTGAAGTTTCTAATTATATCAGTTATGACAACCTCAAACTCGTTTAAAAGGAGTTTTTGAATATCCCTCCACTTGTTTAAAGAGCTTTCCCTCCTTGTTATTCCAAAGTAACCGGCACAACCTGGGCCTTTTAAGGTGGCAATACCTCTACCAACGAAGGCCCTAATTGCATCTACAGTTTCTGGAGGATCTGTTATAAAGGTATCAAACTTTCTAAGAGCATAATCTGGCAGAGGTTTTCTAAGATCGAAGGCAAATATATCTATATTGTTATAACCAATTTCTTCTGCAGTTTTTTCTATGAATTTGGTCAGTCTATCGTCGATGTCTAAGACAGCTATTCTCTTTGGCAATCCTGAGAGCATAAGGGCTATACTCGTTAGATCATCGTCTCCAAGGACAAAAACCTCCCTATTTTCTAAGTCACCCCTCGTATGCATGAGAATAATCCTTGCCACAGTAGTCTCAGGAGTTACATAGGCCTGATCAAACTCATGTTTAGGCTCTGGCCTATTTTTAACAATCTCTTTAAATTTCTCAAGGAGATCTTTGAAAACCTCAATATCTACAGTTTTCCCTTTACAGTAGGGACATGTGTAATCTTCCCTTCTACCTATCCCATATCTATCGGCGAACCTCTTTCCTTCTTCTGTTAGAAACACTCCATTTCTGAACTCGATATATCCAAGGGCGTTAAGCACTTCCAGGATTGTGACAACTAAGGGCAAGGGCTCTTCACTTAGATCTACAATCCTCCATATATCACTACTACTCTGAACTGCACTTATAACGTTCTCCACAGTTCTCTCGTAGACTGGAATATTTGTTTTCTCCCTAACCTTTATTACAATTTCTTTCACCTTAGCACCTCCAGAGATTTTAAAGATAAAGAAATCTTCCGTACTTAGATAAATTTAAATTTAACGTATTTGTTATTCCAATGTTCTTTTATGTCTATTTAAATTATAATTATTATATGTATTATTTTAATAGTCGAAAGTGTTATAAAAATCTCCACATATATATTAATTCTATAAAAATTACGAGGATTATATCATGACTATGTATATAGTCTCTATAGGGGTAGATATTTCATCTACAGATGTGGATGTGGATCTTACTATAACAGAGAAAATATCAAGAGAATTACCCCTAATCCTACCTAAAGGTGTAAAATCTGCCATATCCAATATAACTGGAGATGACATAGTAATTACTTCTTTTACACCTGAAGAATTAATAGAAGGTGTAAATAGATCTGTAGTAAATCTACTTAGAAAACATGCTAAGGGTTTTAAGGATCTAAATGGTATATCTGATAATCCTGAAGGGGCGAAAGAAGGTATATCCTACGCAGTAGCTAAAGCAGGTTCACCTTACGGCGATTCCATAGTAGTATCATTTGATACCTACGGAGGGGAAAATATAGTAAATGAGATGGCACTCTTTGTGGAAGATATAGGAATAAAGTACGGATATGACGTTGGTATCAGTGTAAGTGAAAATCCGAAAAAGATACCTGGCGTAGGCTATACTGGAAAGGAGACGGACGATCCTGTAGTGGTAATAACCTTTGAAGATCTACAGGATCTCCCTAAGTTGGCAGGTTTAATATTCGGAGGATTGTTAAGTTTTGAAAACCTTTACTTAGTTAGGAGTGGATCGCCTGTGGAGATATTACCTCCAGGGGTAATATGCACCATGAGTGCCTTTTTAAATGGAAATGTTATAGATCTCTACCCGGGTATTGTTAAAAGAGTCAAAAGGATCCTGTAGTTGGTGAAGGGAATGATTGAAATCATATCCTATCAAGAAGTTAAGGGAAAGAATAAGGAGTTAGCAAAGAAAGAGTTTGATAACCTACTGGAGAAGATAAAAAAGGAATACAGATGTGAAGTTCTCTCTGTTGATGAAGATTGGGAGGAGAGAGAAGGTTTCTACACATTTATTGCAGAGTTGAAGGTGCAATTTGATACATTCCTAGATTATATAAAGTTCTCTGTAAATTATGCAGCAGATGTGGATGTAGTGGAACCTCCAAAGTTGGTTTTAGATCCTAAAGAGTTTGGAGAAGCGTTAGCTTATATTATAGATTTTTTTAAGAGGTTTTACAAGAAATACAACGTTGCATTTAACGTACAGACTCAGGATAAGATAGAGATAGATATAGAGGAGTACAAAAAGGGAATATACGACGAGGAAGATATAGACGACTTTGAGGAGCAGGGACTTATAAGAGTAAAGGCTGTTTTTGAGGGTTTTGGAGTATCTGAAGAAGAGGTTGTTAAGAGGATGTTGTTCTCCCTTAATAAAGATAACATCGTTATAAATAAGATTATTACCAAGGAGTTGGAGAAGGAGGGACCCTATAAAGATGTGGGATTCTATGGGGTAATAGGTGTGGAGATGCTCTGTAGGCCTGTAGATATTGTGGAAATTTCCTATAAATTTGTACCTGTTGTTATATCTATAGAGAGTAAGAGAATAGAGATCAGTTGTTTAGAGCTTCAAGACATAGGTAACGAGTTAGGTGGTGCCATCTTTGAGCTCTCCCATGTTGTGATGATGGAAAGACCTGTCCAATCTAAATAAAATCCAATATAAATAAATATATAAAATTTATAAAAAGGTTGATAATAATTAACTTTTTTAATTTTTTTATATTTTTATTTAAAGAGGTGAGAGAGTGGTTCATCCAAGTATAAAATATATGAGGGAAGATAGACTACCTCATATCTTCTGTCCAGGTTGTGGAATTGGGATTGTAATAAACTGTTTTACAAACGCTTTAGATAAGTTGAACATTAAACCTGAGGACTACATAGCACTCTCTGGGATAGGATGCTCCTCTAGGATAGCTGGGTATCTATACTGTGATTCCCTCCATACAACACATGGAAGACCTATCGCCTATGCAACTGGTGTGAAGTTGGCACTTCCAGATAAGAAGGTTGTAGTATTTACAGGGGATGGGGATCTGGCGGCTATAGGTGGAAATCACTTTATACACGGCTGTAGAAGGAACATAGATCTAACTGTCATCTGTATAAATAACCATATATATGGTATGACCGGGGGACAGGTTTCCCCAACAACCCCCTCTGGAAAGAGAGCAACTACAGCACCTTATGGATATATAGAAAACAGTATGGATCTCTGTAAATTAGCTATAGCAGCAGGTGCAACCTACGTGGCTAGATGGACTACAGCCCATCCTATACAACTATCCAACAGTATAAAAAAGGGTTTGACTAAGAAAGGTTTCTCCTTCATCGAGGTTATAGCCCAGTGTCCTACCTATTATGGTAGGTTCAATATCTCAAGGAGTGCCGTAGAGATATTGAAGTACATTAAGGAACACTCTATACATATAAGAAAGGCTGAAAATTTACCTGAAGAAGAGTTAAAGGATAAGATAATAGTTGGGGAGTTCTTAGATATTGAGAAACCAGAATTTACAGAAAGTATGATTAATCTTATCAAAGAGCATAGAAATTAAAGGTGAAAGAATGAGAAAAGAGGTTAGGATATCTGGTTTTGGAGGCCAGGGGGTCGTATTGGCAGGTGTGATACTGGGGAGAAGTGCAGCACTCTACGACGGTAAGAATGCAGTGCAGACACAATCTTATGGGCCTGAAGCGAGAGGGGGTGCCAGTAAGTCAGAGGTAGTAATATCCGAAGAGGAGATCGACTATCCTAAGGTTATAAAACCAGATGTATTGGTGTGTATGTCCCAACAGGCCTTTGATAAATACGGGAGAGATATAAAGGATGAGGGAACAGTTATTGTAGATAGGGATTTAGTTACAGTGCCTGAGAACTTCTACAATGGAAATGTGAAATTATACAAGATCCCATTTACAGATATAGCCTATAAGGATATAGGTTTAAAAATAGTGGCAAATATGGTAATGCTTGGAGCTCTAGTTAGGATAACAGGAGTAGTTTCAAAGGAAGCTATGAGAAAGGCGATATTGGACAGTGTGCCAAAGGGTACCGAGAAGAAGAACTTAATAGCATTTGAGAAGGGGTATGATTATATTAATGAATATTAATAAATAATGAATAAAGACTTATATAATTTATATATTTATATAATATTATATTATAATTAAAATTATAAAATATTTATATAAGGTGTTATAAATGAAACTAAGTTCTGGATATATAATAGTAGGGGCCTATGCAGATAAGATAAGACGTACCCTTTTTGCCCAGTTAAAAGATTCTATAAAGAATAAGGAAATAGATCCAAAGATGGTTGCTAAGGCTTCTGGAGAGTTGAATAAGTTACTATACGAAATACTTGTAAATAAACTTAAACTTGATAAGGGAGATGTAGTTAGGGTGATGATTGAGTACGAGTTGGCTGATAGTAATGTTGTTTGGAAGTGGGATACTCTAAAGATAGAGGCATTTAAGAGAATGGCAATGGAGGAAATTAAGTCAGTGGTAGAAGATGCCATTAGTAGAATAGAGGAACTTGAGGAGATTGAAGAGATGAAATTTGAGATTGAAAAGGCCGGAAAAACTGACTTAGGAGATACAGTCTATTTTATAAAAGTAGGTGATGACTTCGCTGGAACTCTGATATTAACACCTCTGAATGGAGAGGGGTTAGTTAGAGGAGCTCTAATAAAACCTAATCCAGTTGTTATTGAGAAGATGAAGATAGAGACAGGTAAAGATCTTAAACAGGTGTTAGTTGAGGTTGTGGAACAGAAAGGAAGAGAGATTGACGAAGGGACTGCTGAAAAGATTGTAAATGAGATCAAGGGGATGATAACTATTAAGGAGTAAATATTTTTAATTTTTCTCAGTTTGGTTTCAACTATAATAGGAATATGTCTCTTATTTGGAGAAGTCGTTAAAAAGAAGAATAGATAGAAATCCTTCTATCTGCTTATAAATCTTGAGAAAGAGAATTGCCTTAAATACAAACTGTTGGATATCGCTTATACTATCTCAGAATTTTCGTTTTTATCTAGGTGTTCAGGGAGATTCTTGGATATTCAATGATTTATTCATTTTTTTATTTTTATTATTCTTTTATTCACATTTTTGATGATAACTGAGGTTTCAATAAAAATAATTATTATTATAAAATTTTATTTTGGGATATACTCCACTCTCCTTATAATTCCCTCTCTTTTTTACTCCAACAATGAATACCTCCTAATTACAAACTCTCTATCCAAGGATGAGAGAAAACTTCCTAACTTAGGTCCGTAATTCTTACCTAGGAGTATCCTGTAGGATGCCAAAAAGGCCTCCCTCGGATTTAATCCTATTTCCTTTGCAGTACTGTATATAAGCTCATGGATAAGGAGTCCCTGGAACTCAATATCTTTCAGTTTATCTCTAAATACATTTATCCATTCTTTCTGTTTTTCACTTAATTTATTGTATTCCTTTATAGCTTCTTCAAGAGGAATTATGTTCAGTACTTCTCCATATTTTAATGCCCAATTTCTAGCCATGTAGAGTCTATTTTTTAATCTCTCAAAGTCGTAGTCATCTATGTTATCCACAGGATAATTATTTCTCTTTAGAATATCCAGCACCTTCTCCATATCTATCTCTTCTCTATCTTCCCTGTAGGCTATCTGGGATATAACTGCACAGAATCTGTAGGGCACCTGGAGTGGTAGTTTCTCTGGTATCCTTGGAGTAGATAGCTGATATATTCTTATCTTGTCCTTTTCATCTTCTTTTAATTCCTCACCATTTTCCAATCTTTTTATTAACTCAAAGTAGTTCCTCTCTAACTGGTCGTAATCTTCTGTAAGGTTAGGTATAGATTTTAGATCGAAGTCTATATGCTTTGAAGGCTTGCTCCTAAGTATGAGATATCTTAAAACCTCTGGATGGCATATATTTAGCCAGTCCTTAACTGCAAATACTACTCCAGAAGATGATGACATAGGCACTGCCTTTTCTCCCACCTTTAACTGTATCCACTCGTAGATTACCTTCTCGGGAGGCTGATAGTTGTATACCTCCCTGGTTATCTTTATCCCCGTATCGTAAGATCCTCCGGAGGTTCCATGATCCTTGCCCATAGGCTCTACTGTAACCTCGAATATACTCCACCTTGCAGGCCAGTCTACCCTCCAAGGTAGTTTCACCCTACCTTTAAATGGTTCCACTGTATTTCTGTGTCCGCAGGAGCAGAGGTATTCAACAGTTTTCTCCTCCTGGTCGTAATCTATTACCTTAGTAGTGCTTAATTTACCACAGTTTTCACATATAACAGTTAGAGGATACCAGTCCTCAGGGAGGGGATCACTCCTGTACTTGTTAAGTATCTCCCTTATCTTGTTCCTGTTCTCTAACGCCAGTATAATGGCTTCGTCGTAGATTCCTTCCTTGTAGCACCTATCTGCATAGTAGATTGTCATCTCTATACCTAAATCATCTAAACTCTCTAAGAACGGTCTTAAAAAGTGTTGGGCATAACTTTCACAACAACCTTCGGGACAGGGTATCTCACTTAGGGGCATACCTACGTATCTCTCGTAACTCTCAGGTAGGAAAGGATATACCTTTCTAAGGGGATCATAGGTGTCTCCTATGAATATAAGTTCTCCCTTTACTCCCTGGTTTAGAAGCCCTCTGTAAATGGCATCTGCAGTGATTACCTCTCTTGCATTCCCTATGTGTATATGTCCTGAAGGGGTTATACCACAGGCTACAACGTACTTCTCAAGATTTTCCCTCTTCTTAATTACCCTCTTTGCAGTAGTATCTGCCCAGTGCAAAGACTCCACCTTCTTTTTATTTTATTCTCTTCTATCAATAGTTTGATGTAATTCAGGTCCGGTAGAGACGAGGGTCACAGGGACACCGGTCTCTTCCTCTATCTTTTCTATAAAACTCTTTCCCTTCTCGGAGAGATCCTCGTACCTTGTAATACCATAACATCTCCTGTCATACTTGTCTAAACAGGTAATCGCTATCTGGGTAGCACCGTTTAACCTACAGACTCTCCTAGCCAGTTTATAGTCGAAGTAGCCCACTCTCCTTCTACGTCCAGTGACTGTCCCATACTCTACGAGGTTCAGCCTTTCAGCCTCTTCGATGGGCATCTCTGTGGGAAAAGGACCTTCTCCTACCCTTGTTGGATAGGATTTAAAGACAACTATAACTTCATCTACTCTTGTGGGCCCTATCCCCACATCTGCTGCAAAGGAGGAAGCTGTTGTATCTTTGGAAGTTACATAAGGATAGGTCCCGTGGTAGAGAGAGAGTAAAGTACCTTGGGTACCTTCTATTAGAACATTTTCTCCTCTATCTAAGGCCTCGTTTATTCTCTCAGAAACATCTCCAAGGTAAGGTTTTAGGGATTCTACATCCTTGGCAAGTTTCAATACTCTCATAACTCTATCTACATTTGCAGGACCACAACCTGTCCCAGTGGTACCTATCTCTTTAGCTAGATGATTGTCAGATCTATCTATCTCCCTGTGTCTACTCTCTATAATACCACAGTTGTAATCTACTATTAATCTCTCTCCTACCCTGAACTCATTAAGCATTTCTATTTCCTTTAAAAGAACTTCTGGATCTACCAGCACCCCAGCCCCAATAGCCAGTATAGAAGCCCTATTGGGAAACCCTGTAGGAACCATCCTTATACCGTATTTTTTACCGTTTACCTCTACAGTATGTCCTGCATTTGGGCCTACTCCTCCTCTTGCTACAATAGAAGGGTTATCTTTACTACATAGGTAACTGATGATTTTACCTTTACCTTCATCTCCCCACTGACCACCTACAACTATTGTGCATGTCATTCACTAACCTCCTTAAAATTTAACCTTAACCTATTTGGTTAATAAATTTATTTAAAGATTACTGTTATATAACTAGAATAATTATATCGTGGCCATGGACAAATTATCGACGATAATTAATTTATTAAAAAAATTAATTTATTAAAATTTATTAAAAAATAATAATAAAAATTGTTAAATGATAAAAATAATTTATACGAATAAATGTTATAGGCTATATTCATAAACACTTGAAAGAATATGTAAGAAACCTATGTGATAATATGAGAATAAACTACGAGAGATGTGGATACTGTGGAGCCTGTGTAGGGGTATGTAAAAGTATGGCTATAGAGTTGATAGAGAATAGAGTTGTTATATACGAGGATAGATGTAAAAGATGTAAAGCATGTATAATAGTCTGTCCATTAAAGGCATTGGAGGAATAACATGAGGTGGATATTGAAAGATGAATACGATGTTGTAGTCGTAGGTGCAGGGCCTGCAGGAAGTATGGCATCCTATTACGCCTCTAAAAATGGAGTAAAAACATTACTTGTGGAGAAATCCCAGGAAATAGGGGAACCTGTAAGGTGTGCAGAGGCTATACCAAAGTTGGAGGAGTTCAACATACCTCTCAGTGAAGAATTTGTAAGAAGTTATATAAAGGGAGGTTATCTCATAGCACCTAACGGGAAGAAGGTAGAGATTAGAGGGAGTAAGACAGAGGGATACGTTGTAGAGAGGAAGATATTCGATAAGTACCTAGCTATAAGGAGTGCAAAGGTTGGAACCAAGATAGCAGTTAAAAGTAGGGTGGTAGATCTATATCCATACAAAGATGGGTTTAAAGTTAAAGTTATCCATCTGGGGGAGGAATATACTGTAAAGACTAAAATAGTAATTGCTGCAGATGGGATGGAAAGTTCTGTAGCGGAGATGGTAGGTTTAAGGTGTAAAAAAAACCCCATGGAGGTATGCTCTTGTGCAGAATACGAGATGACAGGGGTTAAACTCCTAGACAAACATATGATGGAATTCTACTTTGGAGATCTAAGTCCAAAGGGATACGCCTGGATATTCCCAAAGGGAGATACCGCAAATGTGGGTTTAGGTGTAATAGATAAAAGTAAAAAGGCTATAGACTATCTAAACGAGTTCTTGGAACATCCTATACTGGAAGATAGGTTAAAGGATGCAACACCTGTAGAGTTTAAATGTGGTGGTGTCCCAGTTGGAGGTCCTATAGAAAGAACTGTAGATGATAACATTATGGTGGTTGGAGACGCCGCTGGACAGGTGAGTCCCCTAACAGGTGGAGGTATATATTTAGCTATGAGTTGTGGTTCCATAGCTGGGGAGGTGGCAAGTAAGGCTGTTAAGAAAGAGGATTACTCCAAAGAAACCCTTATGGAATATGAGAGGAGATGGAAGAAAAAGTTCTACAACACCTTAATGACAGAACTTAAGTATAAAAATATCCTACAGAAGTTAAATGAGGAAGATTTAAATATCATAGCCGAGGTTATAGACGATAAGTTAGAGGATATAGATGTAAAAAAGATAATATTTAAGGTCATAAAGAAAGCCCCTTCACTTTTAAAGTACTTCAAGGATATAATAGGATAAAACTATCTATACAAAGGATTTTAAAAACAAAGTGTTCTCTTTTCAGTTTGGTCTCACTGTAATTATGGACAGTAGTGATAGAATTTCCTGATAGATATAGGTAATGATGATTTAATCTTATTTTACTATTTTTTATTATTTTTGATGAATAGGATTTTTTAAATCTTTAAAAACCCTAATTCTCACCAAAAGTATAGTTTGAGAAACAACTCCTATATTCTGGATATCTCTTAATATATTGCTGTAAAATATTTATTTAGTGTTCAGAAAAGATCCCGGGGTAATATTTTTAAATTATTAGCAATAACTGTTAAGAAAATAATAATTATTAAAAATATAAAAAATATAAAAGTTAATGTTAAAAAAGTAAAATCTTACAGCAATTTCCTGGCTAGATCTTTTATAACCTTTTCTCAGGAGGGATATTATTAAAAGGTTCTTAAAACTCTCAAGTGTAGAGGAAGGAAAGAGGATAGTAAAAAAATTCTTAGATAAAATAGGATGGGAAGAGATAGATCTATTAGAGGCTGTAAACAGGACACTAGCAGAAGATGTTGTTGCAGAGATAGATGTACCTCCCTTTGACAGGGCCCTTATGGATGGTTATGCTGTGAGATCTGAAGACACCTATATGGCTGATGAAGATAACCCGGTGATACTTAAGGTTGTTGGGCGTATAAGGGCTGGAGATACTCCAAATATCCAGGTTAAAAGTGGAGAGGCTGTGGAGATAGCAACCGGGGCACCTATACCAAAGGGCTGTGATGCTGTGATTATGGTTGAATACACAGAGAAAGAAGGAGACACTGTAAAGATATACCAGGGCGTTGCACCTCATGAGAATATACAGTACTGTGGTAGCGACATCATGGCTGGAGAACTTGTCCTGAGAAAAGACACAGTACTATCTCCAAGGGATATTGGGGCATTAGCAGCTATAGGAAAGAAGAAGATAAAGGTTAAGAGGAAGTTGAGGGTGGCATTGATATCTACTGGAGATGAGTTGATAGATCCTGGAAGACCTCTGGGGGAGTGTAAGATATACGATGTTAATACTTACACCTTAGCAGCTTCTATAAGGGAGAGGGGTTGGGATTTCAAATTCTACGGCATCGTAGGAGATAAGGAAGAGGATCTTGTAAAAACTATTAAGAGGGCTATAGAAGATAACAACGATATAGTAATCCTAAGTGGTGGTACTTCTGCGGGAAGTAGTGATCTAACTGCTAATGTAATAGAAAAATTGGGAGGAGAGATATACATCCATGGAATGAAGATAAAACCTGGTAAGCCAACTGTAATAGGTAGCATACCTGGGAAGGATGGCATCCCTAAGCTGATCGTAGGTCTCCCAGGTTATCCCACATCCTGTTTAACAGTGTTTAATGTACTCTTTGAAGGGGAGAAGAGAAGTATAAGGGGACACTTTCCACTTAGATATATATCTGCAAAGGGAAGAGTAGAATATCTACCTGTATCTGTAGTTAGGAGTAGTAAAGGGTATGCTGTTTATCCAGTCCTCAAGGGTAGTGGAGCCATCACCTCCTTAACCTACAGTGATGGATATATTGTTATAGAAGAAGGTAAGGAGATACTGGAAGACGAACCTGTGGAGGTGCACCTCTTTGGAAATATAAAGTTTGGATTGAGTATTATAGGTAGTCACTGTATAGGTGTAGATATCATACTTAGGGAAAGCAACATCTATGCAAAGACTATCAATGTAGGTTCCATAGGAGGATTGTTGTCTATAAAGAGAGGTGAGGGAGACATTGCTGGAATACACCTACTTGGAGAGGATGGAGAGTACAATATCCCCTTCTTAGAGAAATACAAAGTTAGAGATGCTGTACTTATTAGAGGGTATATAAGGAGACAGGGTTTTATGGTTAGAAGGGACCTTCCCTTGGAAACCTTAGAGGATATCTTAAAAAACATTGATAGATACAGGTTTATAAACAGAAATAAGGGTTCAGGTACAAGGATACTCTTTGATAAGTTCTTAGAGGAGAGAGGTATTGACAAAAGTAAAATAAAAGGTTATAATATAGAGGCGAAAACCCACTCTGCAGTTGGAATGGCAGTTGCCACAGGTAGGGTAGATATAGGAGTAGGTATTGAAACTGTTGCAGAGATGTACAACTTAAGATTTATACCAATAGGTGAAGAGTACTATGATTTTCTTATTAGATCTGAAAAGTTGGAGGACGAAAATGTAATAAAATTTATTGAAACCTTGAAAAAGGTAGATCTACCCTTTAAAAAACCTTTAAACTGTGGAGAAATAATATACAGGTGTTAAATATCTTAGTTTTCAGCATAATTTAAAGAATATTTAATTTAAAAAAATTAAAATAAATTATAATAAAAAGTGAAAAAATAATAATATAAAAATTAAAAATAATAGAAATAACAAAAAGATGCAAAAAACCTCTTGAAAAAAGATTTAACAGGATCCTACCTTTTTGGGTTTCTGAACACTGAGATAAAGATTAGGGAATTCCTACTGTTTAAGCCCAAGGTAAATACTTGGGAAATATTGAAGAGGTAAAAAAGAAATTGGAAAGAGAGATAGAGAAGATGATAGGAGGACTTAGAGGTTTAGCCCCGAGAATGTGATAAAGAAAAATATGGAAATATAGAGACTAAGGGTAAAAATATAGTCTTTATATCAGAGTACTGGGGAAACAGAGTGGGATTTCTGTTAATCCTTTTTTACATATATTATAATAATAATTTTGATTATCTTTATGTTATAATTAAAATTATTGTTTAATCACTGCTTTTTGTAACATCTAATACCGTATATTTTACTCTGTTGTCATCTAAAATTTTAACAACTTTTTCCGTCATCTTTCCTGTTATTAAACATACAACATCACAGCCTCTCTCACAGGCCTTAACAATACCTTCTGGTACTGCAAACCTTATATCAGGTTTTATATTTAACTTCTGAGATACTACGTAGGAAACTGTTCCCATACTTGCCACTATAGCATCCTTATTATTATCTAAAACTTTTCTTATGAGATCGTAATTTACATTTCTAGAACCACCACTTATCCGAGGAGGTATTTTTAAGACTATTACCTTTCCTTTATTCATCTCTATTATACCTTCTATGTTAGTTACGGCAATGTCTTCTCCTTTTTTACCTCCTTCTACAACTTTTGCTGTAGATGAGGTTTTAACAGTCTTTGAGGCGTGAAGTAGGCCCTTTTTCATAAATAAATATACTTTATCACCGTCTTCTATGTCTTCATAGGCGATAGCAGGCCATATATCCTTGTACCTGTATATCTCCCTATTAATCTCCTCGAGGTAATTCTTAAATTGGGATATCCAGGTTTTTAATACCCTCATACCCTTATCGGTAAGGATGTACTCTCCTCTACCTCTAGATTTTATATATCCTTTCTTAAGTAGATTTCTTATATGCTCAGATACTCCTTGAACAGTTATCCCTAAGGCATCTGATATCTCTTTCTGTTTTATGTGGGGTTGTTTTCTTACAATCTCTGAGAGTATCTGAAGCTCTGTAATATTCCTTTTTTTCATAGAACCACCGTCTATAGAAGACTAAAAAAGAACGATAAAAATTTTTATAGTACTTAATACTATTTATAAAAATATATAAAATTTAATTATCTAACGCGTATAGATTTTTACCATCCACTCTTTTTATCTAAGTTACTAACAGGAGAGAGATATATCATACGGAATGCGAGATTGTTAAATAAAGCAAAAATTATCACGGTGATCGTATGGATATACTCTTAGTTAACGACGATGGTATATATTCTAACGGTTTATTGGCCTTAAAGTCTGTATTATCTGAGGAGTTAGATGCCAAGGTTACTATAGTGGCACCTACAAATCAGCAGAGTGGTATAGGTAGGGCTATAAGTCTCTTTGTACCTCTAAGAATTACCAAAACAAAACTGGCAGATGGGGATTATGGGTATGCAGTATCAGGTACCCCTACAGACTGTGTCATTTTAGGTATCTACAAGATATTGAAGAAGGTGCCAGATATAGTTATCTCGGGTATAAACGTGGGGGAAAACTTAGGTACAGAAATAACAACTTCGGGGACCTTAGGGGCTGCATTTGAAGGGGCCCACCATGGGGCAAAGGCATTGGCATGCTCTCTCCAGATTACAAAAGACCATCTAAAGTTTAAAGAGGGAGAGATACCAATAGATTTTATAACTCCCTCTAAGATAGTGGTTAAAGTAGTTAAAAAGTACTTTGAAAATGACTTCCCCTGTGATGTGATAAACCTAAATATTCCAGAGAACGCTACTGAAAATACACCTATTGAGATCACAAGGTTGGGAAGGAAGATGTATACCACACGTATAGAGGAGAGGGAAGATCCTAGAGGTAGAGAGTACTACTGGATAGGAGGAGATCCTGTAGAAGATGACGAAGAAGGTACAGATGTCTATGTTTTAAGGAAGAAGAGGCATATATCATTAACTCCCCTAACCTTAGATACCACAATAAAGAATCTTGAAGATTTTAAAAGAAAGTACGAAAGAATATTAAACTTCCCGTAGATTGCAAGTTTTAATCATTAATCTATTACATTTTATTATATACATGTGAATTAAAAATACAGTGCGTGATACTATGTGGGGGAAGTTGAAAAAGATCTGTATTAAAAAAAGTAGTGAGAGTGAGGGTAAAGATAGAATAGCACTGTTGATAGACGGGCCCAATATGTTAAGAAAGGAGTTCAACATTGATTTAGATAAGATACGAGAGGTTTTAAGTAAATTTGGTAAAATTGTAATAGGTAGAGTCTATCTAAACCAGTATGCATCTGATAAGTTAATTGAGGCTGTTGCAAATCAAGGTTTTGAACCAAGAGTTACTGCTGGAGATGTAGATGTTGAAATGGCTGTAGAAGGTACAGAGTTGATATTCAACAAGAATATAGATACTATCGCCTATATGACAAGAGATGCAGATTTTCTCCCAGCCATGAGAAAGGCTAAAGAACATGGTAAAAAAATTATAGTAATCGGTGCAGAACCTGGTTTCAGTTTAGCGATTCAGAATATTGCGGATCATGTAATTAAAATAGAGGATGACTTCACATTTGACAGAGAGAAAGTAGTGAAAAAAAAGGAGAAGAGATTGAGCAATGAGGAGGATAACTTAGAGGAGAAGAAAAAAGTGGAGAAGGAAGATGATGAAATAAAGACTGATAATGAAGATTCTAAAGGTATAATAGACAAGATTTTAAAAAATACTAAAAAATAATAAAGATGGGATTTATGGTAGATTTAATATTTTACAACTATCTCATTGGCTTAATATGTCTTGTAATAGGAGCTATCCAAGATCTTAGAAGTAGAGAGGTTGAAGATCACCTCTGGATATTTATGTCTATTGTTGGAGTAATGTCCCATCTTTATCTAACTGTAGTTAGTGGAGATATTACTTATATATTACGTTCTCTCTGTGGATTTATCCTCTGTTTTATATTGGGGTATATAATGTTTCTATTTGGAGTTGGAGGGGGAGATGGTAAATTGTTGGCAGGAATGGGAGCCCTAGTACCTAAATATACTACACCGATACACACAGCCTTTGGAAGTGTATTAAATATAGGATATATTCCTTCCTTCCCTATAATGGTATTTATCAACGGGATGTTTTTGATGGTATTTTTGCCTATAATAATACTTATAAAAAATCTTATAAGAGGACATAAACCTAAGGACATTAGACACTTAATTGCACTCTCCTTTGGTGAGAAGGTTAAAGTCAAAGATATTAGAGGTAAAAATAGACTGATAATGGGAAAGGAAGACGACATTAAACTTTTCCCATCTTCTGAGGAGGATGACTTTTCGAAGTATGATGACGAAGAAGAGATATATGTAACACCTATGATACCTTTTATAGTACCTGTTACTATATCTTATATAATAACTCCTTACATTGGGGATTATATAATCTATCTAATACTTCCCTGCTGTAGAATTATTCCTTAAAAATTTCCAAACAGTGGAGAAATTCTTCAGTGCATTTTTTACCCTATTTTCCTCCCCTTCGATTACTATATAGTTTTCAAATTCCTTACTGTACTCGAATATTACACCGTACCACTCACTGAAGTTGCTTAGAATCTCTGGCTGAAGTTCTCCATCTAATCTTATTCTTATAGATTGGATGTTATTTCTTTTTTTAACCTCTGTATTGAATAGATTTCTATCGAGGGGAAACTCTACATCTAACTTATCCATCATAGCCTGAGTAAGCTTTTCCATGTATTCCTTTATTGTATCTTCCTCACAGAGTGTAAAGAGTATAGACTGTACCTTTGCTAGTTCGTTGTTAGCTTTTAGCAGTGTGTTAAAAGAGGTGTGTTCATCTAAAAGATAGTAGGAGATTATATTCTTTGCATTTCTCAGTATGGAAAAAACTTCCTCAGGCACTTTTTTACCTTGGCGGACAAGAAGGAAGGCGAGTTCATTTAACACTACCCACTGTTTATCTACACCATAAGCACTTCTTTTATTCTCCATAGTATCACTATTTCATCTTTTTTTGGATATATCTCTGTAGAATCTTCTCTGAATCGTAGTTCAGCAATACACCCATTTTATCTAATTCTGACTTTATAACATCTAAACTGTTCCTGTCATCTATGAAGAAAACCTGATAGCTTGTAGTACCTACTATATTGAGTACTGCTATAGTATCTTCTTTTTTTAACACTCTATTTTCTAAACTGGCCCTAACTCTTATATTATGTGCTAACTCTGTCTTTAGCCCTTCCTCAACAGAGAGAATAGTTATAAGTTTTGCTGTATGCATATACTCGTCCATACCTCACACCTACAAGATTATTAATATTATTTCAAAAATCCTAATTAATTAATACTAATGGAGATTATAAAAAATTAATCAAAAAACCACATAATCGAATAAAATTATATAAAAAATTATAATAATAAAAAGAAAAAGAGTTATTAAAAATCATTTAATAGAAAGGATTAACGAAAATTCCTCTTTCATCAGTTAGACTGATTACCTTATCTATCTGATTTTTGGATACAGCCACTGAGAGATACTAAGAGTAATAACAGAAAAATAAAAAAGATATAACCATCTTTTCATAATTCTCCTCCTTTTTAATTAATCGTCTTAAAACCATTCCTATTAAAATAATTAAAATATAAAAATAGTGGATTATATAGTCTATCATATAAAATGATGTTAAATATTTAAACAATATTAAAAGTTATTGTTATTAAGTCAGTTAGAAGAGATCTACCATTAATATTAGGTTGAAATAAAATTTCAAAATAAAATTAGTGTAGTTTTTATACTACAGTTATAAGAATATACGCAAATCTTTAATTACGAAGTTGAAATTTAGGTGAAATCGAAGTACGGTGGTTCCATGGATAAAATCGAGTCTATTGTAAAACACGGTTTCTCTTTAGCTCGGGAAATAGGAGATGTTCTACTGGTATTTACCGAGACAGGTCGAACTTATAAAGTACTTAAAAAATATCTAAATAAAGAATGTGGAAAAAATGAGGGAAAAAACTTAAAAGTAGTTGTAACTACACCAAATGAAGATACCTACTCCTATTTAAAAAATGAGAAGGAGATCATACCAATACTTCTAAAGTATAGAAACAAATACAAATCCGCAATGATAAAACAGGCCATGATAAAACTCTTTGAGAACAGCCTCGTTAAAGAGAGAGATACTGTAGTAGCTATACTAGGAACTCCCAGAGCATCTGGTAATATAGATACTATCTCTCTAATAGAGGTATCTTCTAACGATTTCCTACTGAGATTCTACAGGTTTATCAACTCCCTGGAAAGTATCAAGAGGTTGGTAGTTAGCGAGGTATTGGATATAGCCATGGAGCTATCCATTGAGGGAAAGGAAGGAAAACCTGTTGGAGCCATGTTTGTAGTAGGAGATAGTGAAAAGGTCCTTAAAATGTCCAGCCAACTTATACTCAACCCTTTTAAGGGACATGATGCTATAATATTCGATAAAAGGGTAAGGGGCACAATAAAGGAACTTGCAGGTATAGATGGTGCCTTTATAATCGGTGATAGAGGGGAAGTTATATCTGCAGGTAGGTATTTGGAGCCCTTAAGTTGTACCTTAAATCTACCTCTAGGTCTTGGAGCCAGGCATTACACTGCTGCAGCAATTTCAAAACACACAGAAGCAGTAGCTATTACAGTCTCTGACTCTGGAGGTATTGTTAGGATATTTAAAGATGGAGAGATGGTTGTCGAGATTGATCCCAACAGGTTGGATCGTGAATGTTTCATTCCATGTATCTAAATATATAGATATACCTTGATATTAAAAAATGGTGGGGATACTGGGATTTGAACCCAGGTCCGGGGATTTCTCCTGCTCGGGGTTGGTCCAAGCCCATATAGGCACTTGGAGTCCCCGATGATAGGCCAGACTACACCATATCCCCACCAACATCCCTTAAAAGAATAGGAATTAGTAGTATATATATCTTTCGGATTCATGAAGTTTTTGATATAAGCAACAATGTTTATCCATCACTGATCCTATAAAGTAGTTATCAAAATATTCTATAACATCTTTTTAATACGTTGTTATATTGATGGCCCATAGAAGTAAAATAAAAATTTAAATAAAAATTTAAATAATATTAAAAAGTATTATTATAACATAACAAAATAGATAAGGTGGTAGAATGGAAATAAATGGAGTATATATAGAAGACACCTTTGCCGAGGCATTTCCTATATGGGTTTCAAGGGTTTTAATAACTGCAGCTACAAAGAGACTTGCAAAGATAGCGGCAACAGAGGCTACAGGGTTTGGATGTTCAGTGATAATGTGCCCTGCAGAAGCAGGGATTGAGAAATACGTACCTCCAACAAAGACTCCAGATGGAAGACCTGGTTTTATAATAGAGATATGTCATCCTAAGAAATCAGAGTTGGAAAAGCAACTCTTGGAGAGACTGGGACAGTGTGTCTTAACTGCACCTACAACTGCAGTATTCGATGCTATGGGCGAGGATGCAGAAGAGCATGTCAAGGTAGGGTTTAAGTTGAAGTTCTTTGGAGACGGTTACGAGAAGAAGGATAAGTTAGGAGATAGGACAGTATATAGGATACCTATAATGGGAGGGGAATTCATAGTAGAGGATAAGTTCGGTATTAAAAAAGGAGTTGCAGGGGGGAACTTCTTCATAATGGCAGACAGTAATATGACTGCACTGGTGGCGGCAGAGGCTGCAGTGAATGCCATCAGATCTGTGGAGAAGGTGATAACTCCATTCCCAGGAGGAATAGTTGCTTCTGGTAGTAAGGTAGGTGCTTCCAATCCAAAGTATAAATTTATGACTGCTACTACAAACCATAAGATGTGCCCAACACTCAGGGATGTTGTAGAGGACTCTGAAGTTCCAGAAGATGTAAATGGGGTATACGAGATCGTAATAGATGGAGTAGATGAGGAGTCTGTTAAGAAGGCTATGAAGGTAGGTATCTTGGCGGCAACAACTGTGAAAGGTGTTAAGAAGATAACTGCAGGTAACTACGGAGGTAAGTTAGGTAAGTACCAGATAAAGTTAAGGGAGTTATTTGAATAACTATAATAATTATTATTAATACTAATTTTTCATAATAGTTGTTTTATTCTTATTTTTTATTATTTTAAAAAAATTTTATAGGGGATTTAATTTGAAGGTGAAGTACCTGTTAAAAAATAACACCTACGGAGAATTTACACTGAATAAATCCTTTAATACCTATAGAGGTAAGTTGATAAAGTTTGATTTCAACGGACCTTTGGAAGGAGTTGTAATGTTGAATAAGAAAAATCATTATTATTTTTATCCCTTAAGAGCCCTCCATATGATAAAACCTGAAAATCATATACCTACAAATATCTTACCTAAAACTTCCCTCCCTACAAATCCAAAAAATATCCATGTCAAGGAAGCACTTTCAAGGATAGTAGGTAGAACCTTAAAGGTTGGATACAATAATCCTAAAACAGCTTATTTGGGAAGACTCTTAGGATTTACAAGGGGGTTTTTTCCTGGACTCTCGCCCTGGAAATTCATGGGGAAATATACCTATTGATAAACCCTGACTATTTTATATATTACGGTACCGAGTGGATTATCCCTAGAAATAATCCCCCATATGTGCCACCGGTACTTGTAAACTTAACAAAAACTACTCAGTATCTAAAGAAATCCCTCTTGGAGGAGGTATTTTTAGAACCGATGTATCCTCGTATAAATATAGATAACAGGGCGTATGTATATCCCTATGGTGTAGTTTCAAAGGATGAAGATTTAAAGAGACATATAGAGACTGTCCTAAAGAGGCATGGTCTCTACTTTTATAAAGAACAGGATTATATCTGTCAAAATTAAAATTATAAACCCTTAGTTCCCATTAGAGTAGTGATTAAAAAGAAGACATTTAGTTTTATTTTTATTATTTCATTATTATTTTTTTATTTTTTAACTATCACTTTGATGTGGATTGGGGTTATAATAATCTTATACTATATTCATTACTTAAAATCTCGACAAGTTTATTTAAGGTTTTAGATACACCATTTTCTGATCTTTCAACTAAATTTTTCCCAGTTAGTATATCTCCATATATATCAGTTGTAAATAGATACCTCCTGTTATCTGTAAGGATACATATACCTCCTCTGCCAATGCCTGCTGTAGTTCCTATTGCTATATTACACCTTAACTTGTTTTTCAATCCCTTTGCCATTAGATATGCTACTTCAATGTCCTTTTTTTCATTGTATACTTTGGCGTATCTGTATGTGTAATCTGAAGGTGGTAGTTTTATATTTAGAATACTTTCTATAACATCCTTCTGAGGTAGAAACATCGATGCTATAACATATATATTTTTATTAAAAATAGGGTAATAAGGATGTCCTTTTACATCTTCGTATCCCATAGCCATCTTATGTAGAATAACTCCTATTTTTCCATGTGTAAAACACTCTGCAGTGGCAACAGAGAGCATAGTATTATCCCTCTGGGACTAAAGTTATTAATTATCTAACTCTCTATTTATACTAATAATTTAAATAATAAATTATGGTCCTAGAGAAAACTATTTTTTAGGTATTCGACTATATATTCAGGGAAAGTTAGTACAGATGGAATTTTATACTTTGAATGTGAAAAATAAGTATTAAAATAATGTGAATATTCCTCCAAATTACTAAAGAATTAAATATGAGTTATACATATTAAATATAAAAGCTAAGTGAATAATAAGGGGTGTATCTATGAACAAGGAGATAATAATAGATATAATAGAAACCTTTGAGAAGAATAACGTCGGTATTCAACTATCGGTTGGAGGTCAAAAAACCTTGGAGATCACAGTGAAAGATAAAAAAATAGATATAAATATTATAGATCCTTCAAAAATTGGAGTATTAATAAAGGAGATAGGTTTAAAATAATCTCTATTTCTTTTTTACAATATTAAAACATCTAACACCCTAAGGGGTGTATATGTGCTCTATAAGTGGAATTATTATAAAAGATGATGAAGGCTCTAGTATTAGAGACAGATTAAGAGAGCATCTCATTAATATTATGAAGATTCTAAAACATAGAGGACCAGATAGTTCTGGAATGATGCTCGATGATGAAGTTGTATACTTTAGGGATTTTGAGGATACTCTAAGTTCTAATCTTAGAAAACCTAACAGGCTTGGATTGGGACATAACAGGTTAGCCATCGTAGGTAATGCAAGTCAACCTATTCCCAATGAAGATGAGAATGTATGGGTTATCTGCAACGGAGAGATATACAACTACTACGAACTTATGGAGGATTTGGAAGATAGACATAACTTCTACACTGATACTGACAGTGAGATTATAGTACATTGCTACGAGGAGATGATACTTCAAGAGTTAGATGGGGAGTATGCATACTGTATATATGACAAGGAAGAGAATAAACTGCTACTAGGGAGAGATACCTTTGGAGTAAAACCTCTCTTTTACATAGATACTGAGAAATACTTTGCCTTTGCCTCTGAGAAAAAGGGACTGTGGTATCTACTGAAAAGTATAGATAATCTATCCTTTGAGGAAATATATAACTATCCTGTAGTATCACTCCATCCAAACAGCCATATGATATACGACTTAGACGAAAACAGATACTACATAGTTAGAGATGTCCAAAAGATAAGGGTAAATTACTTCAACAGGTATAAAAATGGTGACGACAACAGGGAGTACGAGATATATAAAAAAGAGGTGGAGAGAGTCCTATGGAATGGGGTGATAAAGAGGGTAAGAGGACTGGATAAGGTAGGGGTTGTGTTTTCTGGAGGAGTAGATAGCACCCTTGTGGCAAAGATGGCGTCAGAATACTGCAATGTGATCCTCTATACTACAGGTTTAGAAGGCAGTGAAGATGTAGAGTATGCCGAAAGGGTAGCTGAAGATTTGGGACTAAAACTTAGAAAGAAAATAATAGATAAGGAAGAATACGAGGAGTATCTCCTGAAGGTGGCCTATGCAATAGATGAAATAGATCTAATGAAACTCTCAGTGGGGGTACCTATATACGTGGCATCGGAGATGGCTAAAAGGGATGGAATAAAAGTAGTACTATCTGGGCAGGGAGCAGATGAACTCTTCGCAGGGTATAAGAGGTATCAGAGGATACTTATTACAAAGGGAGAGGAAGAAGTTAAGAAGGTACTTTATAAAGATGTGATGAACATCTACAGGATGAACCTCGAAAGAGATGATCACTGTACAATGGCAAACAGTGTGGAGTTGAGAGTACCCTTCTTAGACAAGAGTGTAGTTGAAGTTGGGCTCTCCCTCCCTGTACAATACAAGGTAAACGAAAGGGAGAGAAAGATAATCCTAAGGGATATTGCCAAGAAGTACATCCCAGAGTATATTGCCAATAGGCCTAAGAAGGCGGCTCAATATGGCAGTGGCAGTGAGAAGATGATATATGCAGTAGGTAAAAGTTACGGCTACTCGAAGAGAAAAATAAATATATTCCTCAGAGATGTGATTTTAAAGAAGATGGAAGATATACATACCTAGGTTGCTGTATATATTAAAAAAATAATATTAATTACAATAATAATCAGGAATATTTTCTAATGGAAATTAGAACTAATAATAAAAATATCGAAAAATCTCCATTAATAGAGGTTCTATGCTATTAAAGAGAAGGAATTAACAAAGTTATACTCTTCTCTCCCTGTATCTAGGGTAGACTAATGAAGATAACAACTGTTAATGACTGTATATTCATTCTTTTTTATAACATTTTTAATAAATAAAGATTAACAGAAATCTAGTTATCTTTACCAATTCTTACATTATGACTACTGTATCTTTATACTCTTCTCCCCCTTGTATACTAAGTATATTACCAACAACCCTCCTACTATATCTAAGATAGAACCTACAGGTAAAATCTGGGCAGGATGGTTTATACCATAGAGATAATAGATAGGTACCCAATATTTCACAGATATTATATGAGCAATGAGCATCAAGATAACCCCAAGGAGCATCGTTGTAGGTAATAGCCACCTATGATCTGAAGTTTTTATTACAGACCTTGCCATATAAGGAGCAGCTATTCCTACAAATGCCATAAGTCCAAGGTAAGGAACTATGGCTCCAACAACAAAAGATGTTAGTAGTAGTATCGCTATCCTAACCTTTTTTACATCTAATCCAAAACTCCTAGCATAAGATTCTCCAAAGAGTAAGGCGTTTAGAGGTTTTATTAAAAATACACTACTTATTACAAAGATTAGAGTAATTATAGTAAGAGATGGAAGGTTATTTAGATTGACTCGTGTTAAACTTCCAACTATAAACATATAGTATTCCAGAATAGAGAGTTCTTTCCCATTTGCTATTAGATAGGAACTTATACCTCTAAATAGATAACTGAAGAGGAGGGCAACGATTAGAACACCATTTACATCTTTAACCCTGAGTGCTATTATGATAAGGATTATTAGAGATAGTATACCTCCACACCAACCAGCAACTATCTTCTCATCTATGTTGAAAATTTTGAAGAGATTTGCAATACTGTTTACAAATATTACTAAGGTAACTGCAAATAGTACACCACTGGATATACCTGTGGTATAGGGAGAAGCTAGTAAATTTTTAAAGAGTGTCTGAAGCATTAAACCACATGCAGATAGGGTTATCCCCACGATGATGGCTCCGAAAATTTGGGGAAAACGTATTTCTTTTAATAGTATATATTTAAATTTCTTCTTTTCACTTAGAGGAGGTATATAAAACAGATCTTCTCCAGTGATTTTATGGTATATACTGTTTAATGTAACCTTCATTTGATATAGGATAAAATCTGTAGTATCTTCCAAGGTAATAGATCTGGCATTCCCTCCATAATACATACCTAGTATAACAAGTATTACAACGGAGATAAGTAGAATAAATACTATAAAGGGTCTGTAATACTCCATTATATCCCCATACGTTTTACCTTTAAGTATATCAGTATAGCTATAGGTGCTCCTATTATGGATAGAGGACATAAGAGAGGTAGGTTGTTAGAGGATGTAGGTATTAGAACTCCAGGCCTTGTGAGTATATCTGCAAATATTACAAATATAGAACCTAAGATAGCAGTTGTAGGTATTACATAGAGGTGCTTTGAAGTTCCCACTATCATCCTACTTACTATAGGACATACTATCCCCACAAAGGCTATAGGTCCAGTAAAGGCCACCACCGTTGCAGTTAATATGGAGGAGAGTATTACCAACCACCTTCTTAAACTCTTAATATCCGCCCCTACACTCTGGGCGTACATCTCACCAAGGAGGTTAGCATCAAGTTTTTTTGATAGCAATACATAAGCTAAAATAACTACAGGGATGATTATCACAGTCATAATGTATATCTGATCCCAAGTTAAATTATTTAGAGATCCCATACCCCACATAAGATACTCAGAGAGTTCAGATCTCTCTTCACCGAGAAAGTCTGCAGTATATACTACTATGGTGGTAAATCCAGAGGCTATGGCACCTATCATAATACCGCTTATCAGTAAAGTTGCAGTCTGTTTAACAACCCTTGCAATGTTGATAACTACAAACATAGTAATCAGAGAACCAAGATAGGCTGCAAGGATAAAGCCGTATAGTGAGTGGGGAAAACCTAAGTTAAAAAGTAGGGATGTAAATATATACAACACAACACCTAAGGAAGCTCCACTTGCCACACCCATCAAATAGGGATCTGCTAAGGGATTCCTAAAATATCCCTGCATAAGTATCCCTGCAACTGCAATACCCATTCCAACAACAATTGCCCCAACTGTTCTCGGTAATCTCAACTCCCCTATAATTTTATCAACAATTGGATTTCTAGAAGTTCCCTCTAAGAAATATTTTTCCAGTTGATCATTCTTTATGGGAATAGTACCTTCTTTAATACTAATATAGGATAAAACAGTGAGTATAATTACTGATATAAAAAATACAATTAGAAATCTTTTGTATTTCAAAATTTCACCTTTTGATATTAGTAATCACAATGATAATAAAAATAAAAGTTACTTTTTCGAAAATTCCAACTTACAATATATATTGATTCGAAGTGATCCTTTAAAATAATAAGAGAACAGCAAAAGATAAATGAATTATCTTTCCTTTAATCATTAAAAGATCCTTTTTAAAAAGTTCGATATAATCTCGATTATCCATGAAAGTATATTACTTCCTTTCCCACTCTCTGTTTTTTCGTTGATACTTTGACTATTATTAACTATCTCTAAGTTATAGGTTATAGAAGGTAGTGTAATAGCTCTACCATTTTCATCTGAAGCTACTGCATCAAATTTAATAGGTACAATACCTTCTTTTAATGCCTTTCCTTCTACCGTGAGTAAATGAAAATCTGAATTTAAAGGTTTATCAAAGATAGCAAATGAAATAAATACTGAATTATTTTTTAAATCCAACATATAGAACGTTCCAGCCTTTTCTTTTATTTCCCTGTTCCCAGTTGCATTTATAAATTTGATATACTTTACACCGTATATTGGAGTGTCGATTTTACACTCAAAACCAGAGATATTCCTAATTTAAATTAACATATATATCTATCTTAAAATTTTCACCTACCTGTACCTTTTTTGGCATATCTATGTTTAAACTAATATCTTCTAATGCCAAAACTGTTTCTGTTAATAGTAATACCGTAAATAATGTGAGTATATAGAATATTTTTTTCATAACTTATCTCCTATATTTTTATACCCAAATAAATTTTAAATATTGTAAAATAAACCGTAAAATATAAATATAAATGGTTATTGAATATACTATCTATTATTAGAATATAAAAAATTTTTGGGTGAGTGGCATGTCAAAAAGTATAAATATTGGTCCTAGAATAATACTAAATGCAATATTTTTATTATTAGTACTAATATTAATAACCCCTGTATTTGCAGAAGGTAACTACAACTACAGATTTGGAGATGTAAATGAAGATGGTAAGATAGACATTACAGATGTGGTGTATCTATTTAAACATAGAAATATATCTCTTGAAGATGGAGATTTAAACTGCGATGATAAGATAGACATTACAGATGTGGTGTATCTATTTAAAAACTACAATGAATTGAAAAAACCCATAAAGTACGCTCAACATATGAATTTAACTTACTACGATAAGAACGGCAATGTAGTAAATCCCTACGAAGGGGATAGTTGGGCCTACAAGATATTTGTAGATGCCACAGGTCAGAGATTTCTACTGAAGAACGAGTCTGAACCAATACCCGAATGGGCTAAAGGGAAGTACGATATAGTAATAAATGTACCACTGAAGAACGTTGTCGTCATGAGTTCAACAGAGATTGCACTTATGATGCCCCTAAACGACAGTGAATCTGTGATATCCTCAATAAAGGGGATTATGTGGGGTGGTGGATACAAATGGTACTTTGAGGAGATAAACAGGAGCCTTGAGAATGGATCGATAATAGACGTTGGTTCAACTTACAATCCAAACTGGGATAAAATAGTAAATATATCTCCCCAGGTAATATTTGTATATCCAGGATACGATGGGGATGCAATAATTGAAAAGTGTAAAGAGTTAGGTATAACCTATGTAGCAGATGCTGAATACTTGGAGCCAACATGTCTCGGAAGATGTGAATGGGTAAAGATGTTTGCAGCATTCTACAACAAGGAGGATGTTGCTAAGAGATACTTTACAAGAGTTGAGAAGAGGTCCTTCGATGTTAAAAGAAAAACCTATAACTGTGATCCAAACGTGTTAGTTGCCTGGGGTGAAAACTATCCAAAGTGGGGAGGTACTTACGTACCTGAGGCCCAATCCTACGTTGCCACTGAAATAACGGACTTCTGTCATGCATCATATATATTTAGTGACTATCCTGGTACAGGTAGTGCAACGATAGACTATGAAACCTTTGCAGAGAGGGCAAAAAACGCTGATGTATGGATAGTACCATCATCAACCACCTGGTTAAGTACCTTTAAGGAGGATCATCCAGGGTACGAGACATTTAAGGCTGTAAAAAATGGTAGATTGTTCTGTGAAAGTGATGACTACTGGCAACTTGGGCTTATGAACACCGACGAAGTCCTGATGGATTTAGGTACTATAATACACCCTGAGGCATTCAAAGGAAGAACTACACACTTCTTCCTAAAATACAACCCAGATACAAATACTGCAAAACCTTACACTGCAGAATAGGCTAAATTTAATACTTTATATTAAACAACGATCAGGTGATTAGGAATGAAGTGGAAGTTTTTACTAATACCAATTTTACTAATGTCACTGGTTGGTATCTGTTATGGGGAGAACATCACAGTGGAACTCCTACCTAGCAATATAGAGGCAAATATTGGAGATACTTTTAACTTAAGTTTAATTGTAAAAAATGTTCCTGAAGCTGAACATGAGAAATGCGCAGGTTTTGAAACTTATATATGTTATGACTCCAATATCCTGAATTTAAGTAATATTCAATTGAGTAATATTGGAGAGAGTGCTGATTTAAAAATGGTAAATCTCTCCTCTGGATTCATATCCTTAGCATGGCTCTTTAACCCAGTTTATGGTAATTTTACAATAGCCACTATCTCCTTCAAGGGGTTAAATCCTGGAGAAACAAATATAACCCTGAAGAATGTGGTAATATCTACAGAGGATGGATACGAGTATAAAAATGTATCAACTTATCCAGCAACGGTTGTAATTAAACCCTACACCACAACCATCACTGTAACTGTACCTACACCAAACCTAGTAATAGAAAATATTACTACAACCACTCCAATATACAACAATACCCCAACTGAGATAAACATAACAATAGCCAACGATGGTACTGCTAACGTAACTACCACATTTCCAGTGGAAGTAACCATTAAAGATGACGCAGGAAATGAGGTATATACTAAAACACAAGATGTAAGCGGATTAAATGTGAATGAAAGTATAACCTTAACCTTCAACTGGACTCCTACCAACACTGGAGATTACAACATCACAGCAGTTGTAGATTCAAACGATACCGTAAATGAATCAAATGAAAGTGATAACACCTACACCACAACCATCACTGTAGTTACCTTATCAAGTAGCACATCATCAGGAAGTAGTATATCATCCTCAGGAGGAGGCGGATCCCCAGTATTTAAAAATCCTTACCCAGATGTAGCTCCAGACATTAAATCAATAAAAATAAAAGAAATAGTACATAAAGCAAAATTAATAGTAGGTTCTAATATAGATGTCAATCTGTCAGCAAAGGACTTAAAAACAACATTTGTTCTAACAAATAAACCTCTCGATATAGAAGAAGATTGTATCTTAATAGGAGGGCCGGTGGCAAACCCGATTGTGAAAAAATACTTAGAGATTTTTCCAGTAAAGGTAACTAACGAATACCCAGGGAAGCACAGAGGAGTAATAGAGGTGACAAAGATCAACGGCCATACAGTAGTTCTTTTGGCAGGCTCAGACAGGTGGGGTACAAAGGCAGCAGTGGAGTACTTTAAAACCTTAGAGG
>NZ_BFAX01000003.1:300000-380216 GCF_004310395.1 Methanofervidicoccus abyssi
TTATTATCATATTCTTTTTTAGGTATAATTCCTGCAATAGCTTGATTTGTGGTAGCTTCTATATTAAGTATACCAACATGACCAATTGTAGCAAAAATAGTAAATAGTATAGTGCCTTTTGGCAATAATTTTGCTGAAGAATTGTTTAAACCTTTTTCAGTTATTTTTTCTTCAGTATCATTCACATATCCTTCTTCTGGGATATCTTTTATTTTAACCCATGGTATTGTTCCATTCTCCCAATATTCTTTGTTTTTTCTACTAGGTGTTCCTCCACTTTTAATCTCTTTTGCAATCTCCCCCAACCTCACCTCTTTCCACTCAACTCCCTCAACTTCCCAAGGTTTCTTGGCTTTTATCAAGTTTTTTACATCACTCATCTTAACACCCCTCTCAACTCCTCAAGTAATTTCATAACCTCCCTTTCCTCTCTCAAAACATCTTCTAAAATCTCCGTTGATGGTCTGTATTCCTTTTTCTTAAACTTGTTGGGATTTCTTGGCGTAAGCTCATAGGTTTCCTTATCTATTTCATCAATCTTAACAATCCAGGAGTTTTCGCTTATTCCCCTGTTTTTCCATTTTTCATAACAATCTAATAAATATTCATCTTTTATAGGATCTGTTTTAGTATATTGTTTTTCTACCCATTTTCCATAACGTGTTTTTACCATACCCAACGGGTGTTTATGTTCATAATACCATATCTCTTCTGTTGGTCCTGTTTTATCAAAGAACAGCAAATCAGTTTTTACAGGAGTTTTCCCGGAGGCTATAAATACCCCTTTTGGTAAAGAGATAATAGTATGAACATTATAATTCTCAAGAAGTTCCTTTCTAACTCTTACAAATGGTCCAGTTGTATTGGACAAAACACCTTCCGGAACAACTATGCCAACCCTCCCACCCCGCTTTATTTTCCTCATTACATACTGTAGAGCCATTAACTCAGTTTTGGAACTTTTAACAGGAAAATTAACCTTAAACCTCTTATCAAACTTGCCTCCAAATGGAGGATTTGTGAGGATAACATCAACCCTATCCTTTTCCTGGATTTTTCTGACATCCTCAGCAAATGTATCCACTTTGTAAATGTGAGATGTCGGTAAATTATGCAAAAGAAGGTTCATTATTCCAATAAGATAAGGAACGTCCTTCTTTTCTTGTCCATAAAACATGTTATACAAAATTTTGGTTTCTTTTGTGGTAAAAACTTCCTTATTTCTCAATATATGATTATAACTCTCAATCAAGAACCCGGCAGAGCCTAAAAATGGATCCAGAATCTTTTCGCCAAGCTTAGGATTAACAATCTTAACCATCAACCTGATTATGGGCCTGGGAGTGTAATACTCCCCAGCATATTTACCCATCTCCCCAATCTCTGGCAAAAGCTCTTCATAAAGAGTAGAAATAATGTAAATATCTTCTCTTGTTCTGAACTCGAGTTCATCAAGGAGCAGAGCAACTTCTCTCAGCTTATAACCATCTCTCAGGAAATTCTGAATTTCTTTACCGCTGAAAATTGTGGCGATTAACTCTTTCTCCCCATCTCCATCGAGTTTTGAAAGAAAAGGAAAAAGCTCATTGTTAATAAAGTTTATAAGTTCTTCACTTCTCCAATCCTTATGAACCCAGTCTTTCCACCGGTATGGAGAAGGTATATTCCTTTGGTATGTTTCTCCCTTCAACTTAGACTTTAACTCCCTTTCATCTTCAAGATCATCGTAAAGCTTTAAGAAAAGCATCCAGGATAGTTGAATTATGTAGTTTACAGAGGCGATCTCATTCCTCAGTAAATCGCATGCCTGTTTGAACTTTGATTTTAATGTTTGCCTATCCATTATCCAACACCTCCCGACTCATAAAGACCTCGAGAAATACTTTCAAGGGTACGAATGAGGTTGTCTATACCACCAAAAGAATCTATGATCTCTTTCAGTTTGCCAATCTTCTGGATATCAGGTGATTCTAAGGCTTCAGGTGAAATCTCCTCAATACCGCCTATCTTGTATTTTTCTATGAGGTTTAGTACAACTTTCTTTGCAGTTTCATTGAAAGAGTTTATAATTTGTTGTTTCTTGTTCAATAATGCTTGAGCTCTGTCGTCTCTACTCAAAATTGGGGCATCAAAGGCAACATGAGCAATAATATCAAAGGCGTCTGCATCAGGTCTATCAAGTAATTGGGCTATTAACTCAGGATTTATACTCCTTGCCTTTAAATCTTCCAAAAATCTTTTTCTTTTCTCTTTGTTTATCCAGATTTTCCTTAAATCGTCCAACGTAAGAACTTTTTTTCTAACATTTTCCCTCGCATATTCAATATATTTTGCTTTATTGAGTTTTTTACCCTCAACCTCAACATATAATTCCTCCTCAATGTAAACATTAATTCCCTTAACTACAATCTTGCCTTCCTTTGGTTTTTTCTTCTTTAACTCAACTACAACAGCAATTTTATCCTTGAAAGGTATAGGATCAACGCTTACCTCTTTTGTTTTGTAGTTCTTTGCCTCAACTTTTACCCTTACAGGAGAATGGGGACAACCATCAATAATAAACTCCCCATTCTCATTTGTTCTTGCTGGTTTAACCATGTTAACGCCTAATTTTGCTGTTATCCTTGCATTTGAAATAGGAGTTCCATCCTCGCTATCCACAACCTTCCCTTTTATGAAGAAATCAAATGGACCTTCAGGCATATCAGGTATATATTCTTCAGGAGGCAAATCCCATGGATCCAAAAGTCGGGTGGCGTCTACAAAATCTATTATCCTGAAAAAGAATTTGCCAGCATCCTCACTTATCCTACTTCCTCTACCTATGATTTGCTTGAACAATACCTTTGATGCAATGGGTTTCATGAAAACTATGTTTTTTACAGGTGGAATATCTACACCCGTGCTTAGTAGATCTACTGTTACGGCAATAACAGGTACTTGAGATTCCGGATCTGCCATTTTTTCAGCTAACTCTATAGCATTTGGTTCTTCGTCAACAATCCTTACCACGAAATCATCTGCATTCATTCCAGTTGAAGCGATTTCAGAAGCTAATTCATTCTGTAAAATCTTTACAACATCCAGAGCATGTTCTTTGGTTACACAAAATACAATAGTTTTCTCTGTAGGACCATAAATCTTCAATATCTCAGCAAGTTTCTTTGTCATAGCCTCTGTTCTATCTGGTAAAGTTATAACCTTTTCAAACTCACCTACGGAATAGAATTCCTTAACTTCCACATCTTCGGGAGCTTCAATAACAGCACCTTCGCTTGCTACATCAGTAAGAGATATCCCTCCTTCTTTATCAACGTTTATATAAATCTTGTGAATTTTGTAAGGGGATAAAAATCCATCCTCTATACCCTGTCCCAAGCTATAGGCATAGACTGGGGTACCAAAGTATGCATAGGTATCTATGTTGTCATCTCTTTTTGGTGTTGCAGTCATACCAAAATGAACAGCACTACTGAAATAATCAAGGATTTCCTTCCATCTACCATATCCAGAACGATGACACTCGTCAATAATCACCATGTCAAAGAAATCAGGTGGATATTCCTGATAAAGCCTCTTTCCGTTTTTCTCAGAGTAGAGAGTCTGATATGTAGCAAAGTAAATATCTCTGATTTTGGGAGCTTTTCCTTCTTTTATTACCTCTCTTGCACCACCAAACGGCTCAAAGAATTTATTGTAAGCTTGGTCCCTCAACATAACTCTATCCGCAATGTAAAGAACTCTTCTAATTTTTCCAGTATTGTAAAGTTTCCATACTACCTGAAAGGCAACATAGGTTTTACCCGTTCCAGTTGCCATAGTAAGCAAGATGCGCTTTTTACCATTTAAGAAAGCTTCTATGATGTTCTTTACTGCTGCAATCTGATAATATCTCGGAATTTTGTTTTGGACAATCTTGTAGGGATACAATAAAGGATTTTCATCTTTGTTAAAGGGCAAAAGTCTATTAAACTTCCATAAGGAGTATCTTTTCCATAGTTCCTGTGGGGACGGAAATTTATCAATTGTTCTTTGTTTTTTGGTTATAAAATCGTATTCTTCAATTTTATGACCGTTCGTTGAATATGCGAATGGAACATTAAGCATTTCCGCATATCTTTTTGCTTGCTGAATTCCAGCTGCGTGATGTTTTGCCTCTTCTTTTGCTTCCACAACAGCAATTGGGAAGTATCTTTCTAAAAATAGAATATAATCCGGTTTTACACCTTTCTTTCTATTGCCATATTCATCTATTATTCTGCCTTCAGTTATTTTCACTTCACGACGGATTAAATCTTCAGACCAACCTGATTCATGCAGTTTTGGATCTATTAGTTTAATCCTTGTTTCTGTCTCGTTTAGCATGATATCCCACCCTATTCTATTAGTTTATCTTTCGCTCCCAAATTTTTAAATCCACTGAACCGAGTTTCGGACAACGCATTGGGGTTAAGCGAAGTCGCTTTACGATTTGGGTGGGGCTCTGCAAGAGTCGAACTGTTTAGTCTCTTGTTCAGCGAAGTTTCGCCAAGCACAAATTTTAAGAGTGTTATTGGGGTTTTGGAGGTTTTTGTTATTTTGGGGATTTATATTCTGCGAGGTGAAATTTGGGTATTCCTACCGTCTGAACGTATTCGGACTATACGAAGTTTGCGTTAGCAAATTTAGACTGATGATAATAATTATTTTCTTGTCCATATTAACATTTATTTAAATTATATTTAAATTTAACTAAATCTAGTGATGGCTCTCAAATTGAAACTAACGTTTTACGGGTATGCGAAGCCCGTAAGGATTTGGGTGAGCTATAGTGAACCGCATACTTGCTGTTAAGTGACCCAAAGGGCAGCAACGGAAGTTATGAAGAGTTGGGCGGAGCGGTGGTATTATATCATCTCCTTAAAATACATCCTAATTTGAGGATCAATCTTATACGTTACTGAACATAATATCAGTACTTTTGTGTTATTGTCGCTGAACTCTGTAAGATTATCCAGCAACTCTAAAATAGCTCCATGTAGATGTTCGTTTTGAGCTGTTGCAATTACATCAAAATTTTTTATATAAACTACACAGGGTTGCAAACATTTTAGCTTTCCAAAAAGCTCTCTAATGGATTTTTCCATTTCTCCAAACCATCTTGTTCTAAACCATGTAGCTCTAACCAAAATATATGGACAATGTAATCTTTGGCACACTATAAAGGCAATTGTTGATGCTATTTTGTCAGAAAGTAATAATGATTGAGTTAGCAAAATAGGCTTAAAACAAGGATTTTCGGAAAAATCCTCTGTTATTTGCCTAATTCTATTAACAATATCTCCATTTTCAATTTCACTACTTCTATCTCTTGGCTTTTCTATGTGAAATTCCCTTAAAGCTGATGGTTTAACACGATTTTTAGCGTCCAATAAATCTTCTTGGGTTATGAAATCTCTGCCTTCTAAAGCTGCTTGTAATAAGCTTTCATTTAATAATTGAAGCAAATCAGCCCCAGTAAAACCTATGGTTTGTTCAGCAATTTCATCTAAATTAATATTTACATATCGTACGCTCGCGTAATTATTTAAGAGTATTTTGAGAATTTCTTTTTTCTCATCAGGACCTGGTGGGTCAAATTCTATCTCTAAATCAAACCTTCCGGGTCTTCTGAGTGCTGGATCTAAAGCTTCTGGCCTGTTTGTTGAACCTATAACTATTACATGACCTTTTGATACTTCCTTCTCTAACCCATCCATCAAACTTAAAAGCTGTCCCACTAACCTTCGTTCAAGTTCACCTTCTATTTCATCTCTACGCGGTGCAAGAGAATCTAACTCATCTATAAAAATTATCGCCAAATTCTCTTTCTCTGCTCTTTCTTTAGCCAATGCGAAAATCTGCCTTAATCTTAATTCGCTTTTTCCGTAATATTGAGAAATTATCTCAGGGCCTCTTATCATAATTGGTTCTGAAAGACCTAATTTTTTAGCCAGAGTTTTCATAAGCAAAGTTTTCCCTGTTCCAGGAGGACCATAAAATAATAATCCTCTAGGTGGCTTTTTGCTAGGAAATCTGTCATCTCTAAGGGATAAAAAAAGACCTACAATTTTCTCAAGAATTTCATCTTTAATATAAACTTCTTGCTGAATTTCTTTCACTTTTTCTTTAACTACTTCTCTAAATTTATTTGACATTTTTATCCCTCACAAAATCGTCAATGTCTACCAAATTCCATTTAAATTTGTCTCTTGATATTAAAAGTGTAAGGACTTTGAAATCTATTTTCTTATCATTATAAAGGATTTTATAAGTCTTTTTTTCTCTCCTTCAGCTCTTCATAATGAATCATTGCAGAAACAGGCTTGAGAACGATCCAGATTGTGGCATTTGGTACGTCTTTGTATTTTTCTATAGTTTCATCAATCTTTTTCAAAGGCTCAAAAGTGCCGATCAAGGTTTCTATTTCCATGTAAATTTCTTCTCCTTCTGGAGAATAGATTAAATCTGGAATAACTCTACCTTCTAATATTGGAGTTTCTACCTTTATTTCTTTCTCTAAAATTTCATTTACAAATTCACAAAGCTCTTCGAAATTATTTATTATCTTCTTCCTTCTATTTCTTAGATCATTCACTAAATAAACAAAAGTTGTAACTTTTAAAGGATATTGAAGTCTATTAGTAGCATCAGCACCTCTTTTAACGAAAATAGAGAATCTTCTATGGGTATAATTTAAATATCTTTCATACTTTCTTAAATTAGCGAAAAATTTATCCAAAGAGCTAACTCCAAGAATTTTAGAACAAAATGTTTCATATTTTACATTATCAGGCAGGCAAGTGTAAACACGGAGTCCTTCAAATTTGAGAGCATTTTTAGCTTTTTCCAAATCTTTTGGTTTTACTGCTATAACCAAAACACCAAATTGCTGTAAAAATCCGGATTCGAGACGGCCTCTAACCATCTTTACAAATTCATCAACTGCAAGGTACATTTTTCTCGCATCCAAGAACTCAATTTTGTATTCAAAAGTGAATTGGTCTAAGGAATGCAGATCCAATGAATCAACGATTTCTTCTATTCCTTCCTCAAAAAGTTCAGGCTCTCTAAAAGTTACTCTTGGATGTTTATCTGTGATTTCACAAAACAACTCTTTTAAGGCATAGATTATCGGAATGTGCCACTCATGTTTATCTTCACCTATCAAAACAACAAAGGGCGAATTAAGGCTCTCACTAAAGCTCCTAGGAAATCTTTTATCACAATTAATGAATTCTTCAAAAATAGGTAGCTGAGTTCGTTCCTCGGAAGATGCAAGTATCTCTATACCACTTTCAATGTTTGTGGTTACCAGTTCCGTATCCAAATCAGAGCTTTGTTTTAAAAGTGTTTTAGATTCTAGTTCTAAATCAAAAGAGGAAACAAAACTTTCAGTTTTTGTTTTATCCATTTGTATGCCTTTCACAATATCTGTATTAAGAGAAACTGGGATTTGATCTGTTTTGACAGTAAGTAACTTTATGTCAGCAATCTTGAGTGCTTCTTTGGGAGTATTAACTTCAATTAAATCGGTAGCTGGAATTTGATAAGGTTTTAGAGTACGCTGGGTTAGAAAAATGTCAAATGAAGGCTAAGTGATTTGTTTCAAAGCAATTTCTTTAACTTCGGTGTTTAATGACTCAAATTTACTCGGGAGTAAAATTTGCTCAAATGATATATCATAAATGGGTAGTTCTATGTATTGTTGTCCTTTTTCCTCATTTTCAATCGATTTAGAAGTATCTTTCTGGACCTCTTTTTGATATTTTTCTGTTTCTGTAATTCTGAGTTTAGATATTTGTCGAAATCTAAGTTTTTCCTTCATTTTCAATCACTTTATCAATCCATTCTTTAGCAAGAGGATGAAATTTAAGCTCAATGCTAGAATCAAGGAATTCGATATTGATTATTCCAACACATACTATTGGAAAGATTTTTATTAAAAAATCACTGAGTAATATTTTTCTCGGAACTTCAATTTCTCTATATTTGCAATATTTTCTACTATAGTCGTTTTTTATTTTCACAATTACACTTTGTCGTATTTCTAAATAACATCCATGCATATATTCCATAATATCTAAAGCTGAAAAAATAGGCTCGTAATCTTTCCAAGGCTCAAAGGTTATATGAATCTGATTTATGGCTTCTTTAATCATGTTCTCACGTATTTCATTAATAGCTGGGTCTACCCTTTGCAGAATACTTTGCAGTTCAAGTATTTTGTAAGATAATGAATTATCTGTTAGTAGTAAAATAACCTTGCCAGGGCTTTTTGTAGGTAAGCTGACTTCTCTTAGATCAATCATAGAATAACCTTTAAGTCCTAAGAAATTGGCTAATTTTGTTACTTTGTCAACATCACACTCAAGAAACTCCATCAACACGCGCAAAGGTATTTTCCTTGAATAGAAAACAAAGGTTGTGAATGGATTCACGCCTATTGATAAATCCAAGGCTTTTTGTCTGAAATCATTTAATATCGATACTAATTTTTCTGGTTTCTCATCAGGTTGTGGAAGTAAAGTATCAGGCTCTATAACTTCGAAAGGTGAATATGGATAAGACTCTTGAATACCTATCTCTGATAATTTAATTCCTAATTCTCTACAAAGATTCCGTATCAAATCTCTTAATTTATCTACCAAGTCTCCGATTGGTATAGAATTTATCCATGAATTTGAATTAACGCTCACCTTAATACCATCCCCCAAACTTTCGTAATGTTTTATACTTCCCTCAAAAGAAGGTGCATTTTCTGCACATATTCCAAAGTTATCATACATAAACTTTGCAAAAGATGTGTTGAAATCTTTATTAGGCTTTACACCCCCGTAAATTGCTACTCTGATTTTATTTTTCAGTGTTTCGTCTTCAATATCTGCTAAATAAGGTTTCCCACAAATTTTCTCACTTTTAAGGAACTCATGAAGCGCATTCAATGTGTATGCTTGTTTATAGAATGGTACAAGATCATTTTTCAGGAATTCTTTCCAGGTTTTTGGTTCCCAGATTTTGTTTTCTTTTGCCCATTCTCTAAGAGATGTTTTTGTTTCCATACTCATATTATTTCACCTTCATTTTTAAACATTAAGTTACTGCAGAGCCAGATTTCACTTAACGTTCTAGGTCTATCCGAAGTTCCAAGCATAGCGAGGAATTTGGGCAGAGTGGATTTTTCCGTATCTCTGATAAACCACCTTCCCAGTCAAATTTAAAACCCTTTCGCCTTGATTTTTGTATTCTTGTGGTTATTCAGCAGAAACTCCATATAATCTAAAAACTTCTCTCCTCAAATCCTCTGGAAGCTCTTTCATTTTCATCTCAATCTCCATTATACCCATGAGTTTCATCTCATTAATACTTTATCTGTCCCTTCTTATTTAAAGAATGTCGCCTAACGGCCGGGGGTATCTAAAGTGCCTCTGCTCATCGTATCGCTAAATGATTGCATAGTTATAATTTTGCGATAGCAAATTTTGGCGTAGCCGAAGGCGAAGCCATGTATCCTCATGTTAGGCATGGGTGATAACACCGAAGCGAGCGAAAGCGAGCGGAGAGTCGGGCGATGCGGCGTCATTTTTACGCATCCTCTTTTCACTTAAGAATTTTATCCAAATTCACAATTTGCATTTCAGAATCTCAGTCTTAAATTCTCTGCTTGCTGGATACTCTTCACAATTTTAACCACCAAATAAAGCAATATGCAATAGCTACTCCAATCAAAGTCAAAAATATTTTAAGCAAGATGTGCTTGAGCGGCTCTTTTCTTAATATACCTTCAACGGCAAAAGCTACAGAGATACCAACAGCCACTGCACTAAACCTTAGCGCAAAACGTGATAAATTTAAACCAATAACGTAGGAAAGTAATAGAAAAGTTAATCCAGATACCGTTCCAGCGATCAAAGCTACTAAGATTAACCCTTTTATACCAAAATTTTTTCCATTATCTTCATTCATATACCCTATTTTCTCGTCAAACTTTATATTTTTCATGGCTTTGTTTTCTATTTTTTAGCTTTTATTTTACCACCTTCGCACTCACGCTCCATGAAGTCATGGAGTCCTGCCGATTATTATTCTCATCTTTATTTTCAACGCCTTTACCAAGCTTCTTGGACAAACACAATATCGTAACTATCTCTATCAATGTAAACGTCAACAATATGGTCTATACCAACCTCTGGCGTAGGATCGTACCAGTGAACAACCCAGCAGTAATGATCTTTGCCGTCTACAGGTTTGCCACCGATACTAGCAACACTTCCAAAATCTTTTATCTTCCAGTGTTTATCAACTTGGTACACCATGCCATCAGATGCCAGATATACTCTCCTAATATCGCATGTCGCATTATGGTGTATTTCGAGGTATTTTTTAACAGATGGATGTTGTTTGGAAATTTCCACAAGTTTTTGGGCTTCATCATCAGTGTGTCCAACAGTTTTTGGGTATATCTTTTCGATTTGAATGAGTCTCTTAATCATGCATTTTTCTGATCTTGAAACCTCAAATTTTACCCTATCTCCTATTTTCATCTTGTTGAATATTTCTCTGCTCACAAAGTATGTCAGGACTTCTCCTTTATCGATGCCGTTGATTGGGTCTTTGGAATCTAATCTTATGGAGACGAGGTATTTGATATCGAAATACTTCTTTCTCATTTCATCTTCTATTGACTTGCTAATGAAAGCATTCTTTTCTCCCTTAAAAAACTTCTCATAATCTTTGTCTTTTACTATAATCCATGATCCATTATCAGTTGGCCGATTGAGCAAGATGGTATATGATGTATCTCCTTTCACCCTCATCACTGCTTTGTGATCAACAACACCTTCGACCATAACGGGCGACATAAATTTATAAGCTAGCAAACACGCTATGATCAGCAAGAGAACAAATATAGTAAAGAGCAATTTTTTATTTATCATAATTTATTACCTCCTTATTTCTTTTAAATAATTTCTTTCTTAGGCGGGCAGAGTGAATTTTGGACAACGTTTTGCGGATAAACGAAGTTTAGCCGAAGGTTCAATTTAAGACAGGTAGTAATAGCGTCCATGAGCCCGTTTATCCGCTGTTAGTTACCCACGATAGTGGCGAGGCTTACGAAGGAAGAAACGAGTTATTTAAACAAGTACAAAATATTGAAGAAAAATTTTATGGTAAAAGACCTTTTTATCAAACTATCAACAGAGATATTTAACGACTTATTGACAGGGGAAATTTATATCTATCGTAGATAGTGGTCTAAGATCACAAATTCTGACTTTAAGTAAAAGAGGTAAAGTTCTGTTTAATAAAATTTAAAGATAATGGTGATTTGTGAATAGTGAGAAATGGAAATAGAAAATCTTTTAAAAAAGTTTGAAACAAAAGATATGAATGAATGGAATAATGTTAATGCTGATTTAGTTATCACAGACCCGCCATTTGGGATAGGATTTAGCGGGAAAAATGGAAATTATCGTAGAAACGCAGAATATATTGTTGATGGTTATGTTGAATGGAGTGTATTGTATCTGAATATGAAAAAAAGATTTAACAGTTGTTGGAAGTTATTAAGAGAAATCTAAAACCAAATGGACAAGGTTTAATATTTTCTGGATGGAATAACAGTTATATAATCCATAATAGAATTATAAGATTCAAAGGATTAACATTAAGAGGTAAGCTATATTGGATATATAATTTTGCTCCAGCATGTAAAAAAAGACCTGCCCATAAATGTTTACGAGATTTTCTGGGTAACAAAAGGTGATAAATGGGTTTATAATACCAGATGCACAACCCATCATTACCAAAGAGGAGAACTTAATTTAACAATCCTAATTTCAAACGAGATTATACAAGGTAAAAATCTATTAACATGATGTAAAAAATGAATGAAATAGATTTTGTTAAGAAGCTGGTGTTTAAAATAGCAGAAATAGGGGATAAGAAGAAGATTGTAGATTCTTCTACTTTATTTGGGCTGAACTTAATAATTCAAATCCTACTAAGTATAACTTATTTTTTGCCCAATCTCCAAGAGAACTTAATTTCTATTAATCAAATGTTAGATTATGAAATTCATAGATGGGGCGTTCCATTATGTGTTCTATTACTTTTAGAAAAAGATTTGGGCGAAAAAGAATCGACTCAACCTTTTGTAGAATATATAGAAAGTTTTGAATCTTCTGAAATCATGAGTAGAGAATTAAAGAATCATGAAAGTCATTTAGCCAGCATTTATTTTTTTCATAACTACTAACTACATTTATAACTTCTACACTGTATTTATCAATAATAAATGAATTATATATTAAAAAACCAAAAACTAAAAAGAAATTATTCCAGTTTTTTCATTAACTCTTTTTTACTTAATTTTTTCCATCTCTTTTGTCATGAAGTACCCTTTAACATCAACATCTGCAACTTTTTCAGCTGTAACAAATGCAGCTATTTTGCCTTTGCATAAGGATTGGTGTATTCCATAGATTCTATAACCTTATCCTATAATAACTGAAGGAATACCACATTTACTTAACAGCTCCCTAGCTTTCTTAGGACCTGGTGCTGCAGGATTTGGACTGATGAATACTATAAGATCAGGTTTTATATCTTCAATCATTTTTTTAGTAACTTCCTCTACCTGTTCTACACCCATCTTAGCTCCACTTCCTAATACTCTAACGTCTATATCTTTTCTGTCTGCTCTCTCATCCAGGATTAGATCAACCAGTGGAGAAGTTCCTATATTTCCACAATTTGATAATGATATAATATATAGTAAAATATATCATATCTACCCTATTACAATCTGAATATAGTAAAAACATTCCTAAAATAATTAGAAAACACCTTCGACATTTTCTTCTAAAACCAAAGGTGATTTTAGATATAGATAATTTTTATACCTTATCTGTATCTGTATTTAACTTATTCATCTCTATAGATCTTTTTAAATAAATGTTACGTGTATAACTATAATACACATAAAAAACACTTAGTATTCCTATGAAGAGAAATTCACATCTCCAAAAACTTATAGAAGTTATAGAGGAGTTAAAATACGAGAACAGTTTAGGGATCCCTATAATAGTAGAGGGTAAAAGGGATGTCCAATCCCTTAGAAAATTAGGAATAGAAGGTATAATCATCCCTATCTCCAAGGTACCTATCTTCGAGGTTGTAGATGTACTAGTAGAAGAAGGCATTAAAGAGGTTATACTACTTACAGACTTTGACAGGGCTGGGCGACAATACGCCAAAGAGATAGTAGTAGAGTTTGAATCCAAGAGGATAAAAGTAAATAGATCCTTCAGGAGGGATATACTGAGATACGCCATAGGGTTAAAAGATATAGAGAGCCTCTATAACTACGTACTTAAAAACTGTGGAGAATACTTCATAGATGACTGGTGATTCCATGAGTAATACTCTGAAACCTTACGTTATATCCAACGTTGGGATGTCATTAGATGGAAAATTGGCAACTGTAAATAACGACTCGAGGATATCGGGAGCTGAAGATCTAAAGAGGGTCCATAGGTTAAGGGCGATGGTAGATGGTATAATGGTAGGTATAGGAACTGTACTCAAGGACGATCCAAGGCTAACTGTCCATAAGATAGATACAACTCCCAGGAAAAATCCAGTTAGAATAGTTGTAGATAGTAAGTTGAAGATTCCACTCAACGCCAGGGTGTTAAACAGGGAGGCTAAAACTATAATAGCCACAACCTCCAAAATGTCCAGAGAGAAGGAGAAAAAATTAAAAATGTTAAAAAAGTTAAAACATGTGGATATTATAGAAACCGATGGAGATAGAGTAGATTTAAAGAAGTTGATGGAGGTACTCTATAAAAATGGTATAAGGAGTATCCTATTAGAGGGAGGAGGTACTTTAAATTGGAGTATGTTCAAGGAAGGCCTGGTAGATAGAGTTAGTGTATATATTGCTCCTATGATATTTGGGGGTAAAAATGCTCCAACTTACGTAGATGGTGAGGGTTTTAAGAGTGTAGAAGAGTGTGTAAAGTTGAAGTTGGAGAGATACTATCTTATGGATGGTGGTATAGTGTTGGAGTTTGAAGTTGTTAAAAATCCTGATAAAAATAAATAATAATGAAAAGGTTTCTAAGTATATAGAAAAGTTATAATCATGCACATAACAATCATAACAAAAAAATTAAAAAGAGAGTAGGGTAGAAAATAACGGTGAGATTTTACTCTTTCACCTGGTTCTGATTGAAATAATCCTCTGTTATTTTATCGGAATCTTCCTGTTATTGTTTGATATAATTACTTTTATACTCTTGACTAAACATTAATACAAAATCTATTATATCATCCTTCTTCCATCGATAAAAACTCTAAATTAATTTCATCTCATCATCATTATTAATAACAAAAAACACCTTTCTCATTTTTTCAATTCTTTCAAGTATATCTCTATTTATCATAATATCACTTAAGATCTAGTAACTCTAATCCTTATAACATAGGTGTTTTTATCTTAATCCTCATCAAAAATTATAGAATAAAGCTGAGAATTGTAGCTTTTTGCTGATTTATAAGCATCATAAATGATATATACCCAAATAATAATTGCTACTAAAAGAAGAAGAACTCCTATAAGAACTATAGTTAGGAGTGATCCTAATACCATTAAAATTACTACGAGTATGAGTAATATAACTCCTTTCCCAACTTTTTCAAGATACATGTGCCCTGCCCCTGGTATCATTATACTCAGGTATACTGCAAGTCCAACATTCTTTCTCTTTACCTCATAATAAATAATTTTTTGTGCTTTATCCATATCCTTTACAAACTCTTTAATCCGAATAATTTCCATTTCATCCATCTTTATCACCATGAATTATAAGATCTTTATATACTAAATAGAACATGGAATATATAAGCAATAGGGGTTCAGCGGTGTAGTCTTTTATAGACATACATCCGCCTTGGTGCACATCAACCTCAACTCCCTCAGGGTTCATCGGGAGTAAGTCATCGGTCTCGCACCCTTTCAGGGTAACCCCGCTCCTTCTCAGGATTGGGAGCACTATTTTCCTCTCAACCCTCCATCGAAGGAGGAAAACCCCACATCCTTAGGTAGAGGGATTTATTGAAGCGTTTAGAGTTGTCTATTTATAACCAGACCACACTTACACTCAAGAACCTACCCCTTTCGGTGTTTCATCTTCTCATAACATCTGGGGCAATTCCTGTTTTCCTTCATCGTTTTTAACCTTTCTCCTACATACTTCCCTCTGAAGTTTCACAGATATAAAACTTCTTATCATTCAATATCGTAAAGTTTCAACTTCCTGGATTCCCTCTGTACTCGTCTATTTTAAGGGACCTCTGCCCCCGCCTCGGCCGGTTTCCATTGAGCTGTTTATAATTTCTTCAAACTCGTCCTTGGGGAGAACCTGCGGCTCGTATGTGACTCCAATCCTCTCTAGCTGGCCAACAAAGGCCCTGAGATGATTTCTTGAGCCCGCCATGAGGTTCTCGTAGACCGTTATGATATCCACCTTGTTCGTCAGAGAAATCCACTTCTGGAGATCCTCTATGTCGGTTTCCTCTATCAACGCCCCAACTTTCAGCGCGTCAACCTTACTCTTCATGCCCATCTCTATCAACTTATCGTAGAGATTCTGGAGCTTCTCGTTCTGGAACTCACCTACTCCCTCGTTCTGCGTGGGATCGGTAAGGTTGTACTTCTGAAGGAGCAACCTAACGGCCTCGACGTGGGTGCTCTCACTTTTGGCGATGTTGCTGAATATCTGGAGCCCCCACTTCTCGTAGAGCTTCGTATAAACGTCGTGCGCCAGCTTCTCCTCTTCGACCATGTAGAATAGCCCGTCCTTCTCTTCCTGCGTTAATTGGCCGGCTAGAATCGAGTCTATGTAGGTCTTAAGTTTGCTCATTCCGATGCCGCCGTTCTCGTTGACGTTCACAGGTATCTGGTCCGAGCTACCCTGGTTCTCTGTGCTTGAAATCTGAGTGCTGGTTGTTGTCCTCGTGTTTATACATCCTGCCACAAGGACGCTGAGGAACAGCGCCCCTATAAGGAACAAACCTAACAACTTTCTCATAGTTCGTTCACCTCTACATATGCAACTTTGTTATTACATATATCTTACCTTTTATAAAACCTTTCAGTTTTAGCTTCAGCATGTTTTATGTTCAACTTTCGATTTAAAACAATCATTGTTCGAAATTTAAGTAATCGAAAATCATTTAAGCACTCGGAAATATTGAATATACCTGACAAAGCCCGACGTGACGAGCCAACTACTCAAAAATTACGATATAACCCTCGGGAAGATCTACTACATCAGCGAGGTTCTCAACGGTGGCGTTGAGGGAAAATGGCAGGCCGGTGTTGAGTTCATCGGCGGAGATTCGTTCTCATGGGTGTTGAGGTTCTAAGCGTTCTAATAACAGCCCTTGAAAGCCTCGGCATCGAGGAGTTCTATATCGACATCGGAAGCCTCGAGGTCTGGAGACTAACCACAAAGGACATTCCCGAGTTCGGAGAAACCATCTGCCGGGCACTCGAAAGGAGGAACTTCGGCCTGATAGAAGGCCTTCCAATAAACGAAGAGAAAAAAGAAGAACTCATGTATTTTCTTTATTTGGGATTCTTAAGGTTGTCCTTTAGTATAAAATAGTTTTTTTATACTTATAATTTTCAAAATTACTAAACAATATCAGGTATCACTATCTTTATACTATCTAACTCCTTAATCCTACAGATATTTCCATAAAGAGTATTCAATACGTCTTCAGTTATCACTTCATAGGGTTTCCCATTGGCGATGATTTTTCCCCTATGTAGTACTATTACTCTATCACAAAACCATAGCATATGGTTGGGATCATGGACACTTACAACAACTGATATACCATCCTCTGTAAGTCTTTTTAAGGTATTCCATATCTTTAACTGGTTTCTAAAATCTAACGCCGAAGTTGGTTCATCTAAGACCATTACTCCAGTTTCCTGTGCCAGTGCCCTTGCCAACAGTACCAACTGTCTCTGTCCTCCACTTAACTCTGTATAAGGTCTCTCTGCAAGATGGGAGATGCCAACAACTTCCATAGCTTCTATAGCCTTGTCCATATCTATTTTTTTCGGCCCAAATATACCTCCTAAATGGGGAGTTCTTCCCATCAGCACGATCTCCTTAACTAAGTAAGGAAATGGTGGCCTATGTTCCTGTGGCACGTAGGCTATTAACTTTGCTATATTCTCTATAGACATCTTAGTTATATCTCTCCCATCTACGTATATTTTTCCTATCTTAGGTTTTAAGAATCCTATAATACACTTAAAGAGTGTAGATTTTCCTACGCCGTTAGGTCCAAATATTCCACAGAGTTCTCCCCTTCCTACTTTAAAGGATATATCTTCTAAGATATACCTATCTCCACTATAGGCAAAATGAAGATTTTTAATCTCTATCATAAATTACTCTCCTCCAAAGAACTGATCCTTCCTAGATCTCAAGAGGTATATAAGGTAAGGTGTTCCGAAGATAGAGGTTACAATTCCTAACGGTATCTCTCCAGTGGTGATAGTCCTGGCAATAGTATCACATAAGATAAGAAAGATACCTCCCATAATTGCAGAAAGAGGTAGGAGAAACCGGTGATCAGGCCCTATAATAAGACGGGCTGCATGAGGGATCATTAACCCAACCCAACCTATGATCCCTGCAACCGAGACTGATAAAGAAGTTATAAAGGTGGCGACAGTGATCAGTATAATCTTAAGCCTCTCAGTGTTAATTCCAAGGGACCGCGCTTCTTCGTCTCCTAAAGACAGTATATTTAACTTCCAGGAATAGGCCATCAGTAGAAGTATTCCAAGAGGTATAGACAGTGTAAGGGTATAGAATTGAGACCACCCAACATGGTATAATCCTCCCATCAACCAAAATACTATTGCCTTTAACTGGGCTTCAGTGGCTATATATTGGAATATTGATACCAAGGCGTTAAAGAGAGATCCTAAGATCACACCTGCAAGTAGTAAGGTTACCAATGGTGTTTTGCCCCTTACTTTAGCTATATAGTATGCACAGAAGACAGCTACCATCCCAAAGATAAAGGCCGAGATCTGTGCTGAATAGGGAAGTGGAAATATAATAGACAGTGCAGCTCCGAAGGCTGCTCCTGAGGAGACTCCAAGTATAAAGGGACTTACCAGTGGATTTCTAAATACTCCCTGATAAGTAGCCCCAGCAGTAGCCAAGGCCATACCTATAAGCATTCCCGTCAACACCCTTGGGACTCTTATATCCCACACGATAGTGTTGTAAATTTCATTAAAAATCTCTCCACCTAAGATATGACATCTGATAACATTGAATACCTCAAATAGAGGAATCTTATAAACCCCCATACATATGGAAAAAATTACCGTGAAAAACAGAAGAATTCCCGCTAAAATCACTATAAAAATTTTACTACTGTAGTTAAAATCGACTTTATTCATCAATATCACCGCCAAAAAAATTTATAAAAAAATAGAAGATTAATGGACTTCTCCTCTATACCTCTGTGCCTTCACCGCTTCCTTAATTTCTTCATCATTCAATCTATATAACTCCTTATAGAGTTTGATTTCTTCTTTATCTGGATCTATATCGGTAAACCTCTCTGGATATAGTGTCTTTGCCTCCCTTAGTAGTCCTATTGGGAACTCTACTGTAGCCCTCCATTCTGTTATCCCCAAACTTCCAACCTTTCTATCCTTTATGGCCTTAACATTCTGTACCAACTTCCAATCTATGAAGACGTTCTTTCCACTGTATATATCCTCTGGACTTATGTATCCCTGGTGCCCAAGGGCTATTATGGCATCTGGGTTTAATTTCAAAATTTCTTCTGGAGATGTTTTAATCCACCTACCACTTTTAAGGACGTTTTTTCCATGTACTATGTCCTCTAAGAAGTAGGATTGTATTGTCTGGGCACCTAACATATAGTCAGGAGTTGCATATAGCAGAACCTTTGGTCTTTTATCCTCTGGAATATCCTTTGTTCTTTCTTTAATTAACTCTACATAACCATTTAGGTAGTTTATTAAATCCTTAGCCTCTTTTTCCTTATTGAAGATTTTCCCTAATATCTCTATCTCTTGCCACATAGTACTTACATTTGGAGTATCATAAGATGTTGGATGTAGGAGTATTACTACTGGGATACCCATTCCATTTAACTTGTTTATAATTTCCCGATACCTCTGTTCTCTCTCTTTGTTAGTTGAAAATGCCCTTATTATTACAACATCTGGCTTCGTTGCTGCGATAGCCTCGTAGTTTAACCCCTTCGATGTACTTCCTACGTCTGGAATATTCTCTATCCTTGGACATACAACCTTTAGGAATACATTTTTCTTCTGGGAATTATCAACACCAACCACTTTATCATCAATACCCCAGATCTTCATGATCTTTAAATATGTTCCAGTGAAGTCAAGTAAAACAACTCTATTTACATCTTTTTTAATTTTGACTACTCTATTCCACATGTCTTTAACAGTTATGTACTCCCTATTTTCGTTAGTAGATGGGACTGTATTTTCATTACTTTTTACATTTTCTGAGACACAGCCACTGAGTGATACAGTAACTACCAAGAGACTACATAGTAATAATACCCCAAACTTTTTTAAATCCAAAATATCACCTACTGCTAAATTTTTATGTTATTTTTAATATTAATATTGGACTTTGTAATACAATATTTCGAATATATATCTTTCTATTTAATTTATTTATATAGTATAATAATAAAAATAAATAGCAAATAATAATTATAATATAGTGATTAATAATCTTTATAACAAAATATAACCAAGAGGTGAGCAAGTTGATAGTTTATAACTTAGAATGGTTGAAGGAAAGGGATTTTTTAAAAAATTGTACATTAGAAGTTAAAGATAAAAGTGTTTTAGTGTCGATGAAAAGAATTATGGAAACCTTACTTAGACTTAGACGTAAAATATATGGCGAATTTAGATATTTGCTTGGTAGTTAAAAGATAAATAAAAAGATGTTGTATGTGAGAGGCTTAATAGTGAAAGATCCTTTTGCTACAATGATAGTTAGAGGAGAAAAAACTTGGAAAATATATAGCTTCCTTCAATCCAGCATTACCGGGGGCTATCAACAGGATGAAAAAGGAAATTCGAAAATATTAATATTTAATAAATCTAAATAACTAAATAAAATAAAAAATAGATAAAAAGCAAATATAATCCATCTCTGAAAATTGAGCACTGGAAAAATAGATAGATTTCCTACCAAATCTTTTTTAGGAGTTTTTTACAGTATTATATTAATAATTATGTTTATAATTATAAACGTTAGTTAGAAATACGCTACGGTAATAGCACTTTTAAGATATACAAAGATATTTATATAGTAATATATAGAAATCTATATATATGATGTAGATGTTTTACTAAATATTATTTTTATGGGTGTTAAATGTTTATGGTGGTAGTATGGATAAATTAGATACTAACAAGTATGAAACAATGGCTGAGATTTTCAAGGCCTTTGCAGATCCCACCAGGTTGATGATATTGAAACTACTAAGTGAAAATGAGAGTATGTGTGTATGTAAGATAATAGATGAGTTAAAAAAACCACAACCTACCATTTCACATCATCTAAATATATTAAAAAAATCTGGATTAATAAAGGCGAGGAAGGAAGGGACCTGGAACCACTACTATATTGTAAACCCAAAGGTAAAGAACATCATAGCTACTATGGATAGTATTGTAAATGGAAATTAACGTTAGTACTTTTTTCATAAAAATTTTTATCTAAATTTTAATTATTACAAGTGGTGGCAGGATGGAGTTGGATTATAAAAATTTAGGTTTAAAAGTAGGTTTAGAGATTCATCAACAGCTAGACACTAAGAGAAAACTCTTCTGTAACTGTCCTACTGTGTTAAGGGACGATAAGCCACATGGAGAGATTAAGAGATTCTTAAGAGTGTCCCAAAGTGAGATGGGGGATATAGACAAGGCTGCACTTCTAGAGTGGAAGAAAAGGAAATACTATGTATATCAGTATTACAACGACACAACCTGTTTAGTGGAGTTAGACGAGGAACCTCCTCATCTTCCTTCGCAGGAGGCTTTGGAAGTTGCACTACAGGTGGCCTTCCTGATGAATATGGATATAGTGGATATGATACATACCATGAGGAAGATTGTTATAGACGGTTCTAACACTTCGGGGTTTCAGAGGACCATGTTCATAGGTAAGGATGGATACGTAGAGACAGAGTACGGTAAGGTTAGGATTAGCAGTTTATGTTTAGAGGAAGACGCCGCTAGGAAGATAGAGGAAGGAAAGGATTATATAAAGTATCGAGTGGATAGATTAGGAATACCACTGTTGGAGATCTCCACAGAGCCTGACATAGATTCACCTAAGATGGGAAAGGAGACTGCAAAGAGAATAGGGATGATACTTAGAGCCACTGGAAAGGTGAAGAGAGGACTAGGTACTATAAGACAGGATATCAATATATCTGTAAGGAATGGGGCAAGGGTGGAGATAAAGGGAGTGCAGGATCTCGATCTCATAGAGAAGGTGATTGAGAGAGAGGTAATAAGACAGATGAATCTTTTGGAGATATCTAAGATACTGAAGGAGAGGGGGGCTGAGGTAATAGATAAAATAGTAGATATCACCGAGATATTGAAGGATACTAAATGTAAGATACTCCAGAAGGTGTTAAAGAGAGGTGGAAGGATAAAGGGAATTGTATTAAAAGGTTTTGGTGGTCTCATCGGTAGAGAAATACAGGAAGGTAGGAGGTTGGGATCGGAGTTGGCAGATAGGGCCAAGGTTATCGCGGGGGTTGGAGGTCTCTTCCATACAGATGAACTTCCCAACTACGGTATCACTGAAGAGGAGGTAGAGAGGATAAAGAAATATGTCCAGGAAGAACTTGGGATAGAGATAACCTCTAATGACGCTATTGTCTTTATAGGGGATGAAGAAGAAAAGGTAGATAGAGCACTTGAAGCAGTTATAGAGAGGTCTAAGGAGGCTATTAAGGGAGTGCCTGAGGAGACGAGGAGAGCACTTGAGAATGGAAATACCACATATTTGAGACCATTACCAGGAGCTGCCAGGATGTATCCAGAGACAGATATACCACCTATTAGAGTAGACAGGGAACTCCTCGAGAATATAAAAAATAACCTTCCTGAGCTACCAGAGGAGAAGTTAGATAGGTTTATAAGGGAGTACAAACTCAACAGGGAGCTGGCTGAGATGCTGATAACATCTCCAAGGGTCCAACTCTTCGAGGAGTTATGTGAAAGGTTTAAAAGTAGTATAAAACCAACTCTTATTGCAACAACGTTGGAGAATACGTTGAGGGAGATTAAAAGGGATGGTTACGACATAAATAACATTACTAAGGACCACTTTATGATGTTATTTGAAGGGCTAATTGAAGGTAAGATGTCCAAGGAAGCTATAGTAGAGGTACTTAAGGGATTTGCCCAATATCCAGATAAGAGTTTAGATGAGATATTAGAGATGAAGGGACTTAAAACCCTCTCTATGGAGGAAGCAGAGAAAATAATTGAGAGCATAGTTGATAAACATATAGATCTTGTTATGAATAGAGGTATGGGATCTATGGGGGCACTTATGGGTAGGTGTATGTCTATTCTAAGAGGTAAGATAGACGGTAAAACTGTAAGTGAAATATTGAAATCTAAAATTATGGAAAGGTTGAAGGATAATTCATAATTTTTATTATTACAGTGAGTTTTTATAGAAATTATTTTTCACTCTTAAGGTGGCAATATGGACAGTAACTCTTTTATTCAAGACTCTAAAGATCTCCTTTTAAAGGGTTTGGAGAGGTATGGAATAAACTTGGAAAGTATGGTAGATACCGCTATGGAGTTGTGTATTTCAGAGAGTAAGGAAGATATAAGGGTGAAACTTGAAGATATAATGTTAAGAAAATTAGAGGATCCTAATGTCTTGATACTGATGATATGTGCCTTAAAACTTGAAGAAGAAGGTATCAGGGGAAATTTACCTTTCAACTACCAAGAAGATCCAAACCATATATATGTAGATGAAGTAATTGGTATGGCTATCGCCAACGAGATATCTGGGACTAAAGGGATATTTAACTTCAGATGGTATGATGCAAAAAAACCTGGTATAATAGGAATCCTCGATAAAAAAGGCTATGTCTTTTTAGACGATGCTATAGCAGGATTTATTGCGGGATGTATGTCCAAGGTTTTTGAAATAATATAACCTTAATTATTATTTTATTTATTGGATTAAGAATTAAGACTAAATATAACAATAAAGATATCCATTACCCTCCCTACAGTAGTTTCAATCTCCCAGTTATTTTATCTATCTTCTCTTCTCTTTCAGGGCCAATAGCAACTGCAGTATATGTTCCAGGAGACAACTGAGTTCTTCCAGCATCCCTTATTAAACTACAGGGTAATCCTTCTATAGAAGCCTCCCTGAACACCTTCATAAGTTCCTCCTCAGAATTCACTTTAACTACCACCTTCTTTTGTCCCTCTTTCAACCACTCCTCAACAACTTTTGAACACTCCTTCTGAGCCTTTATAAACGCTTCTATGGATGCATGACATGCCTGGGCTGCTATCTTTCCTTTACCCATATTTAAATCTGTTCTGACAACGATAACTTGCTTGTACATACTCTCTCCCATTTATTATAAAAAGATTTTAATATAACTTTAAAACAATAACAATTATCATTATTTATCATTATAAATATGTGGTATTATGTACGAAGGAGAGATAGCGATAGGACCTATTCATTCTTCTATTCTCGAGCCTCATAGGTTGAGGTTGTTCATAGAGGACGAAATAGTAAAGGATGCAGAACTTACAATAGGGGTAAATTACAGAGGGGTAGAACTACTTATGGAAGGGCTACCTCCAGAGAAGGCTACCATCCTTACAGAGAAGATATGTGGTATATGTTCCCATATCCATCTATGGTGTGCAGTTAGGGTTACTGAAATGGGGTGTAATATAGAAATCCCAGAGAGGGCTAACTATATAAGGGTGATAGTTGAGGAGTTGGAGAGACTACATTCCCATACCTTACTATTTGGCCACGTCTTCGAGGTATTGGGCCATGAGACTATGGCCATGAGGGCCTTCATGATCAGAGAGCCTGTACTTCAGACACTCTTTGAGATAAGTGGAAGTAGGATTCAGTACTCCTGTCCGATAATAGGGGGAATCAGGCCAAGGTGTAACATCCCAGACAAACGTATCCCTTCCCTAATGGAGAGGATAGAGAGATTCGAAGAGAAGATGGAGAAACTCCTAGATAGGACGTTGAGAGATCCTCTAATAGTTTCCCGTATGAAGGATATAGGTATAATGGATAGAAAAATTGCTGCAAAGTATCACGCAGTAGGACCTACAGCCAGAGGTAGTGGTATAAGAAGTGATATGAGGAAGATGGATTACGTGCCAGAATACGATCCCTTTGAGTTTGAGGAGATTCTTTTAGATGATGGTGATGTCTTGTCTAGGATACTTGTAAGGATGTACGAGTGTTTAGAAAGTTGTAAAATAATAAAGCAGGCATTAAAGGGCCTTTATCATCTACCTAAGAAGTTTTACAACCCTAACTACGAGATAACAGAGTTTAAACCCATAGATACCTATAACGAAGCTCAGAGGGGGCAAGTATATTACTCTTACGGTGTAAACAGTGAGGGTAGGATAATCCACACAAAGGTTAGAACTCCCACAGAAACAAATTTAGCCTGTATGGAGGCTGTACTCAAAGGATATCACGTATCTGATGCAGAGTTGATTATAACAAGTTGTGATCCCTGTTTTACCTGCACAGATAGATCTATATTTGTTATAGAGAAGAAAGAGGTTTAACATCCACAGATATACTCTCTCTCAAAGTCAAACAAAACTTCTCTCTCTTCCCCATTTCCTATAACAAGTTTCTTCTCCTTAACCACCTCACCACAAACTTCGGCGGTTACATTAACGTTCTCCAGTATCTCTTTAAGAGGTTTTACCTTCTCCTCAGGTGTTGTAAATACAAATCCACATCCAGGATACATCTTCAACCACTGGACAATTGGAATATCCTCGGGTTTCGGTATCTTTCCCACATCCACATAACCTCCCTTTCTGGACACCTCGAGGAGCATCCCCAAGGTACCCAAGGCACCTGGATTACTTATATCTTTACAGGAGTTAGCCAATTTCTCTTTCCCAATAACTTCAAGAACCCTCAACTGATCCCTTACAAGTTTCTTTGACTTCATGGTGGTAGTGTCCCAGTTGAGATTGAATTTCTCATGGACTTTACCGTCGAGATCGTAGGCAAATACTATCTTATCTCCAACTTTTGCACTGTCACTCCTCAGAATACTGTCCTTATTTACAATACCTGTGATGGAAACATCGAGAACGTTGCACTTTGCATCTGGATGAGTATGACCTCCTAACATGGGGATACCGAACTTCTCTACACCATCTCTTATACCCTTAAGGATCTCCCTACATATATCCCAATTTTTTACACCTATTATACTTGTCATGCCTATAGGCCTACCTCCCATGGCTGCTATATCGTTGGCATTAACAAGTACAGAACAGTACCCTGCCCACCAGGGATCTACCTCTAACACCTTATCCCATATACCATCTGCAGCCAGTAGAATAGCATCCTCACCGTTAATAGCTACCACCGCAGCATCTTCTCCAAAAGAAGCTATGATCTTGAAGTTGTAATCTTTATCGTTAAATTTAAAACAGGATATTATCTTTTTTATGCCCTTTTTCCTAACAACTCCTTCAAAATTCCTTATAGAGTCGATAATCTCTCTTAATCTCATAGGATCCCCTACTAATGGTTATAAAATTTTTTTTTTCAACCACGTTATAATACAGTTCATATTTTATTTCCTCTTATAAGTACTAGTTGTTTTTAACTAACATACAACTATCAAGAATATCCATAATAAAAATAATAATATAAATAATAATAATTATTACGTAATTGTAATGATTATTTTAACATAAAAAATAAAATAAAATTAACTATACTCGGAATATTTTTATCAGTCTATTTTCTTGTATTTTTTTATCAGTTCCAACAGTTCCCTTTTAAAGTCTTTATTTCTAAAAATTTCTTCTAAAATTTCCTTTCTATCTCTTTGGGATGGAATATACTCCTTTAAAAAGGATCTTAAACTATTTTGGAGATCTATTTCGTATCCATGATTTTCTATGTAGTTCTCCACCAATTTCCTAATATGCCTTGCTATCAGTGGGCTCTTTCCTTGGGTATATACAGCGAAGTATATCCCATCCCTGTAACAGTATGCAGGAATTATAAAGTTAACATTTCTTTCAAATGTAGAGGAGTTTATAAATTTACTAAATCTCTTAGCGATATTTACAATCTTCCTGTTGTTTTTCTCGTCCATGGCTGTTATTATAAAATCATGCTCCTTTATAACTTCCTCAATCTCTTCTTCTCTTAGATCTTCCACATTACAGGTTATAAACTCAATGTTACAGATATTTTTATAGTAACTCATAGTTTCTTCATCTACGTTTTCCTTGGTATATATAGTTATCTTCTTTGGTTCTCCAGATATTATTTTATCTAACCTTCTCCTTCCTACCTCTCCAAATCCGAAGATACACACCTTAAAGTCTTTTAATTTAATAAATATCGGTATCATCTTATCAGATAACATAAATTTAAATAAGAAAAAGTAATACTTATATAAATACTTTTCGAAAAGTTTATATAGTAGTATTACAAAAGGAAGAATTAGATATGTAATATAAAATACTTATATCCATATTTCTAAATCTATAAGTTAATTAAATCGGAGGATTACCGTGAGAAGAATAAAGATACTCCATGAACTTCCCAATGGAAAAATCGTAGGTAGGGTAAATTATCAACCAAAGTTAAAATCTACTGTTTTTTTAGATCGATCTAAGAGGAAGATATTAGGAAAGGTATATGAGGTTTTTGGGCCAGTAAATAAACCTTACGTGTCTATAGTATCGAAAGACGATTCTGCAAAGAGGGTAGCACTAACCCGAGGGGAGGCTTTTATCTCAGATGAAAGGAGAGAGAGGAAACGCTTCAATAGAAGAAAATAATTAATAAAGTTGAAAAATATCCTCGGTGCATAAATATGAAAACAGAAGTAATAGAAAAGGAGAAAGTGGTAGAAAAAGAAAAAAATAAAGATAAGAAAGAATCAAAAAATGTTATTCTTGAAAAAGAAGAGGAATTAGTCTGTCCTATATGTAAAAGTAAGAATATAATTAAAGATTACGAGAGGGCAGAAATTGTATGTGCAGACTGTGGATGTGTCTTACAGCAGAATCTATTCGATACAGGGCCAGAATGGAGAGCCTTCGATCATGAACAGAGGGTAAAAAGAAGTAGGGTAGGGGCTCCGATAACATACACTATCCATGACAAGGGGTTATCAACAGTTATCGACTGGAGGAATAAAGACAGTTATGGGAAAGATATTTCTGCAGAGAGAAGGGCTCAACTCTACAGGTTGAGAAAGTGGCAGAGGAGAATTAGGGTATCAGATGCCTCGGAGAGAAATTTAGCCTATGCCCTCTCAGAGTTAGATAGGATAGCATCTAAGTTAGGACTTCCACGGAATGTAAGGGAAAATGCTGCAATCCTCTATAGGGGTGCTGTAGAGAAGGGACTTATTAGAGGTAGAAGTATAGAAGGTGTAGCAGCTGCTGCCCTCTACGCCGCCTGTAGAATATGTAAGGTTCCGAGGACATTAGATGAAATTGCGGAGGTCTCCCGGGTAGATAGAAAGGAGATCGGAAGAACCTACAGGTTCCTAACAAGAGAGTTGAATATAAAGTTAGCTCCAACAAGTCCAATAGATTACGTCCCAAGGTTCGCTTCTGAACTTAATTTACCTGGAGAGGTGGAATCCAAGGCTATAGCTATACTTCAGAAGGCCAGTGAGAAAGGGCTAACAAGTGGTAGAGGCCCAACAGGTGTAGCAGCAGCTGCAATATACATCGCCAGTGTACTCCATGGAACTCGGAGAACTCAGAGGGAAGTTGCAGATGTTGCCGGAGTTACTGAAGTAACTATAAGGAATAGATATAAGGAATTAACAGAACACTTGGATATAGATGTTACACTGTAAAAAATATATTGTACAATTTTATTGTTTATTTTATACTATATTATACCATATGAATAAATATGAATAAACTCATAATAAATTCCGTTGATAGATAAAAATATTTAAAAAATAAGAAGTGAAGGTAGAAACATGGGGCTATTTGATAGAATTAAAAAGAAAAGTATTAAACCTACGCCTATCATTGTTAAAAAAAGTAAAATTTTAGATGAAATAGATGTTGAGAAGATAGGTAGTGACATTCTTCAAAATAATAAGACTAATATATCAACAGATGTTACTAAAAGACCTATTGAAAAAGAAGACAACACCCAAATATTGAAGTCCAAAGAAGAATTTTCTGTTAAATTTGAAAAGTTTAAAATAACGTCCCCAAAAGTTATAGATACCTATACTGTGAAAATAGAAGATATGGAATTTGAGGTAGTTTTGGAAAAAGAAGAAGGGTATATATATTATATAATACCTGAGATTGATCAGATGTTAAATATATTATCCAAATTACCAAAAAATAGTGTTCAGGAAATAAAAACTGATATATCAGAAGGAGAGTTCAACAGTGTCGGTGAAATATATAGATACTTATCAAACTATGTAGAGAAATATGATTTAGATCTTAAAAATGCTGAAATTAGAAGTTTAGCAAAGTACTTCTACTTGATTGTTGGTAAATTGGGGTTTTTAGAGATACCTCTAAATGACGAGAGATTAGAAGAGATAATGATAAATGGAGAATACAGATACGCTTACGTGTTCCATAGAAAATACCAGATGTGTAAAACCAACATTATTTTTAATGAAGAAGAATTAAGAAGAATTATAGAAAGTATAGCATTAATTGCAGGGAGGACAATAGATGCCAGAACTCCTATGTTGGATGCATTTTTACCTGATGGAAGTAGAGTTAATGCTACCATAAAGGAGGTTACACCAGAAGGGGATACTTTAACTATCCGTAAATTCACGAAAGATCCTTTAACAGTTGTTGATCTTATAAAATTTGGTACCTTCAACTTTGAATTTGCAGCCTTCCTATGGCAGGCTGTAGAGGGATACTTCGGAGCTAAACCTGCAAATACCTTAATTGCAGGAGGTACAGGTTCTGGTAAGACTACAACCCTCAACGTAATATCTATGTTCTCCATGTACACTGATAGAATAGTCACCATCGAGGATACACCAGAACTTCAGATACCCCATGATCATGTAATAAAGATGATAACTAGACCTCCAAGACCTGGAGTTCCCGGCTACGAAATTACCATGAATGATCTAATCAAAAACGCCTTAAGGATGAGGCCTGATAGGATATTTGTAGGAGAAGTGAGAGGTGAAGAAGCTCACTCTCTTTTAGTAGCCATGAACACTGGCCATGACGGTGCGTTAGTTGGAGAAGAGTTGATATACCTATCTGATGGGACGGTTGTGGAGATAGGAAACTTTGTAGATAGGTTCTTCGAGGAAGGATATAAAGTAATAAAGGAGGATAATGGATTTGAATGGATAGATATATCTAAGGATAACATATACATCAAGAGTTTCAACAAGAGATCCTTAAAAATCGAGGATAAGTTGATATCTCACGTATGGAGAAAAAGATATTCTGGAAAACTTCTAAAAATAAAAACTGAGAGTAACAGGGAGATAACCCTTACTTATGATCATCCACTTTATGTACTAAGAGGTGTTATCTTCGAGGTAAATGCTTCTTCATTGGAGGTAGGGGATTATATAGCCCTTCCTAAGAGATGCACGGAATATGAAAGATGGGAAATAGTTAACAAGAGTGCTGGAAATGGAGATACAGTAGTAGAAGATCTAAATGTTTCAGATGTTTTAAGTGGAGATATCTCTTGGGATAGAGTTGTCTCTATCGAGGAAGTCATCTACAACGGTTATATATACGATCTTACAGTGGAGGACAACCATACCTATATAGCAGGGAGTAACTGGGGAATTATAGTTTCTAACTGTTCTGGGACTATCCACGCAAACAGTGCAAGTGAGGCTATAAATAGGTTGATAAACCCACCGATGAATGTACCTAAGATCATGTTATCTTCCTTAGATTTTATTATAAACCAGCAGAGAATTAAAAGGAATAGAAAAACTATTAGAAGGATATTGGAAGTTATAGAAATCAGTGGTTCTGGTGAAAATATATCACAAACACTTCTCTTCACTTACGATAGTGTGGAGGATACTATAAAAAGAGAAGGAATCTGTATGTGGGAAGAAGAGGTTTGTAATATTGCAGGTATAACTAGGGAGGAGTTAATAGAAGATAGACTTAACAGAATTGAAGTGTTGAAGTATGCTGTTAGAAACAATATAAGGGATATAAAAAGTGTAGGTAATTTAATAAGGAGATACCAGGAGGATCCAGAAAGATTGCTTAATAGTATAAGGCTCTAACCACAATATAATATCCACAGCTCTCATTTAAGGTAATTTAAGGATATTAGGCCATATACATCAGTTCCAAATAAAAACAACAATCTATTATAAAAATAATAAATAATTATAATATAAAATAATTATAAAAATAATAAATTAAAAACAAGAAACTTCTATCTACCTCGAATATAGATACATCTCTTCTACTCCTGAACAATTTCAAAGAAAGTCTCTTTTATACCTTTTTAACTACAACTGTTGGAATAATTTTTTTATGTTCTATTTTTTAATTACTACTTTAATGGAGCTAAGGTAATGCTTAATAATAATACTTATATAAAAAATTATAAATATTTTTCAGTTTAAACTTTAAATATTAAATTTAAGAGTTGGTTTCCTTCTCCGCCCTAAAGGGCGAGATTTCACGGTGATGTGATGACAAATACAATTATAAAGAGGTTAAAGGAATTATTTAAAGAATTTTTAGAGACTATCAAAAAGTATCTCTCAGAGATAATTGATACTATAGATAATGTGATCTATTTTAAATTAAATATTGGAAGGCCTCGAGGTTATATAAAAAGAAAGAAAATTTCTCTAGGCGATATCAAAAAACTAATTGATAAGTACAGAGATATTGATGAAGATATGATGAAATTCTACGATATCCAGGAGTATATTGATTACGATAGTATTTTAGAGAGAAAAAAATTAGAGGAAATAGAGATAGACTTAGATGAACTATTGGAACGATCTTATATGAATATTCTTAGAGATTATATTACAAATTTTTCCTACTGTGTAATCCGTAGTAAATATTTACCTTCTTTAAGAGATTTCCAATATGCAGGTATTAAAGATATAAATAAGTATTTCATGAAGGTAATAGTTATATCCATTGTTGTAGGTTTAATATTCTTTTTGAACTCCATAGATGATATATTTATAGGTTTAATAGATGGACTCTTTGCAACTATATTGGTAATAGTTGCAGGAATATACTATCCAAAGATAAAACTCATACTATTTCGAGGAGATATAAAAATCCAGATAATAGTAACACTTCTAGATATGATAGCATCACTAAACGCTGGAATGTCTTTACAGGAGTGTGTTAAAAAAATAGCAGAGAACCCTGAGTATGGTATTCCTTCTTTTGAATTTAAAGGGATTATCTACGATATCGAAAAAGGAGGCTATAGTTTTAAAGAGGCATTAGAGAGGGCAAGATTTAGAACTAAGATACCTCTAATGAAAAAGTTATATACCCAACTTATAGTGGCTATAAATAAAGGAGGTGCCCAGTTACTTTTGGAAAGTTTATACAACGACATTCTCAGAGAATCAACGGCCAAAATAGATTCATCTAAGTTCCAAATAACAAATTTAGGTAATTTAATATTTGGTGTAGGTATAATTTTACCTTTCTCAGGGATGATGCTTTCAGCAATTCAGGGAAATACAGGTTTCAGTGGTATAATAGAAACAGTGGATTTAATTCTGACAAAGATAGCCCCTATATCAGCTGCCATCTTTGCAGTATTTATAAAGTTAAAAATCGAGTGAAATAATGGTAAGTCTTTACGACTTATACTTGTGTATAATAAGACGAAATATTATTTTGTTAAAGGAGTGTGGTATTAAGATAAGTGAAAAGAGATATCTATTAGCTATAGTACTCTCTACAATAATACCTCTTATATTAAAATACTTCTTGAATCTCACTTTAAAGAGTTTTATGATACTGCTTATTATGTACCTCCTTACTACATTTCTACTTCCCAGAATTATCTACGATATAAAAATAGAGAGGTTTGAACGTAACTTACCTAAGGCTCTCTACGTAATGGTATTGGCGTTAGAATCTGGACGCTCTGTAGTAGATGCTATCAACGAAGTCATTGAGAGTAATATCAGAGAAGTTGACATAGTCTTTTTAAAAATAGTTAAATTAATTGTTGATAAAAAATTAAGTTTTGAAGATGCTGTACTTTTAGTTTCAGCTAGCATGGATTCGAAGATATTTAGGTTAGTTGGGAGGTTGCTTATTGAAAATAGAAAATACGGGGGAGAGTTGGCAAAAACTTTAGCCACTCTTGCAAAAACCCTTGAGGATTTACAAAACCTAAGATCACAGTTGTTAAGTGTTACTGCTAACGGTCTTGCAGTAGGGTTAATAATACTCTGTGGAGTAGTCCCTGCAACTGCAGGTATCATTGGAAGTTATTTAAATATAACTGCAACCTTGGTACCTGGTAGAACTCCAGTAACACCGGAAGAGATTGCAAAGTGTATGGAGATCATCCAGATTGGTACAGGAATCTTTGGAATGTTATTTACTATCCCACTCTTCGGTTTAAAATTTAGTAGAATGGTAGTAGGTGGTACTATATGTATGACCTTTGGTATATTATCTTTCTACATCACATTCAATATGACAAAGTTTCTCTTCTCCTAATAGTAGATTAATTTCATCGTTTAACTTTACAATCCTCAGTATTACAGGATGATCTATATTATCACAGGATAATTTCCTCCTGAACTTCTCCACTACAACATTTATATCTACCCTCCTTGTACCAATTATTAGATTGTCACAGTGTGCTACAAGTTTCTCCTCCAGTGTCGTAGGGATGTAGTCCCTTGGAGGTAATCCTAACTTAACAGCTTCCTCTTTTGGTATTCCTCCTCCAATGTGCCTCTCCACTATTAGAGCTAATTTTTCACCTAAGTTATACTCCCTTATTATCCTCCCCCCTTCAATACCATGGTTTATACCATGGGTCTTACTTCTTCCTATATCGTGAAGAAGGGCACCAAATACTGCCAAATCTAGATCTACATTATGACCTTTTCTCTTTAATTTTAAACCAACCTCATAGGTGTAAAGAGACACAGCCAAACAGTGCATCACCACATTTTTATTACATAACTTCGAGAGTAGAGAGTAGTATCTCCTAAATTTCTCATTATTTACATAGGGAAATACCTTGAGTATCTCTGGAATATACATACCCTCTCCATTAAGGATTTTGTATATTTTGTTTAACACTCTTTCCATAGGGCCACCTTGTTATTAAATCTGTCTTTATACCTCTATCTCTCTGGATGTTTTATAAAACGGTAATAAAGGTTAGAAACTTTCTCGTGATATATAAAGAATATTAAAATCTTATACTTACATTAAAAATATAGTAAAAAAATAATAAAAATTAGCAAAAAAGAAACTTGTATTTAAAACCACTGGAAGATCCATGCACTCATAGATATATTTTTTTATATAATGAAAAAGAAGCAAAATCTATACTGTTTTCAGTACTCGATGTGGCCAAAGAATAAGGGCTTATTTTTACTTTTTAATTTAAGTATTAACAGTTTTAGGATCTCTTATTTTTTTAATTTCAATTATCCTTTTAATTATTTTTTAAATTTAAAAAATTCTGTTTAGGAATTATTACTCTATTACTATATATTTATTTTTATACTTTACAACTACTTTATTTTTTATTACTTCATCTCCTATCTCCACCTCCTTTAAAACCTTACCTATAACATAGGCAGGAATGTTGTGATGGTTGGCGATCTCTATAACCTTTTCACTATCTTTTTTATCCACTATTACACAGAAACCTATGCCCATGTTGAAGGTTCTAAACATCTCTTCATCTGGGACGTTTCCTACTCTCTGAATCTCATTGAATATGGGGTGAGGTTCAGGTAGGTTATCTATGAGGTAGACAACATCTTTTTTTAATCTTCTCAACTTCCTAAATCCTCCCCCTGTAATATGGGCGAGACCTTTAACCTTTACCTTTTTTATCATCTCCAACACTGGTTTTACATATATTCTCGTAGGTGTTAGTAACTCCTCTCCAACAGTTTTTCCATGAGGTAGTTCATGATGAATATCCATATTTCCAATTTCAAAGAACACCTTTCTAGCCAGGGACAGTCCATTACTGTGTATCCCACTACTTCTAAGACCTACTATAACATCCCCTTTCTTAATATCCCTTCCAGTTATAACCTTATCCCTCCTTACAACGGCTAAAACTGTCCCTGCAATATCTATTCCCTTTACAATATCTGGAAGTGTTGCAGTTTCCCCTCCAATTAGACTTATATTCGCCTCCTTCAATCCCTCATTTAACCCCTTACCTATCTGTCTCGCTATATTTTCATCTATATCTTCAACTGCTATATAATCAACAAGTGCAACAGGCTCCGCCCCTATGGAGATGGCATCGTTAACATTCATAGCTATCATATCTATGGCTACAGTGTCGTATCTATTTGCCATCTTAGCAACAACCATCTTACTTCCAACCCCATCTGTACAGAGTACAAGATAGTAGTCTCCAAATTCGATAGCACCAGCATAGTGTCCTATAAGTTCTTCACAGGGTTTAAAACTATCATTCCTTTTAAAGGTAATTTGGGATATCAGTGCCCTTATAACTCTATCCTCTTTATATATATCCACTCCAGCATCTCTGTAGGTTACCATACTCTCTACTCATTTTTTTGTTTTTTGTTTTTAATAATAATTATTATAAAAATTATAAATAGATTATAGATTATAGTCACTAAATTATAAAATAATATAGAATACTTTAATTCTTAAAATCGTTAAATACTTGAAAAAAGTAATAAACGCTATATAAAAATATAGAAAATTTTAACACTCTCTCTTATTAGGAAAAAAGATAGGTTTTAAGAAGGTATTTTTTAATTTTATCTAGTTTTATAACTAATTGTTAAATTTTTTCAAGAATTTTAGTAAAAAATCTGTAAAAAAATTAATAATATTTTTGTGATAAGATGAGACTATCCCTAAGTTCCCTCAAAGAGAGAATATACAGTCCTAAGGTATACAACACTCTTGAGATAATAGGAATATTATGTACCTTGGAGATACTTATCTCCTTTATCCTTTCAACCTACAACCCACCTTATGAGTATATCTTCCTAAAGTTAGATTTTGCATCCATATCAATTCTTTCCTTTCAATTTTTCTATAAGTTAATAGGTAGTAAGGATAAGTTAAACTTCCTAAGGAATATCTACAATATAATCGACGCTGTAGTTATTGGGGCTTTTATCTTATACTTCCTTCAGATATACGCTACAAATGCAATTGTCAGTTTGAGGATAATCAACGCAGTTAGAATCCTGATACTTCTAAGGATTATAAAGTTTAAACATCTTAGATTGAGTCGTGAGGTAATAAACTTTATCACCATCTTAACTTACAGTTTTATAATATCTAGCTTTATATGGCTGGTGGAGAACGAGGTAAATCCAAATATAAATAACTTTGCGGATGCCTTCTACTTTACAGTAATATCTCTAACTACAGTGGGGTATGGAGATATCACCCCTGTAACCCCCTGGGGAAAGGGAATAATTGTACTTTCCATCCTATATATAGTATCTGGACTTATAACTAAGATACAGTCTCTTTTCTATAGAGAGTTGGAGAAGGAAAAGAAGTAGGGAGTAGTATGATATTGGGCATCCACGATGGGCATAACAGCAGTGTCTCCCTAATCTCAGATAGATGCATAGAATACGCGATAAGTGAGGAAAGATTCACTAGAAAGAAAAATCAGAGAGGCTTTCCTTCAAATGCTGTAGGTTATATACTGGGAGAAATAGGAGATAGGGATATAGATCTTATCACAGTTGGAGGGATGTTCAGGAGAGGAGGCAGGTTGAGAGCTATAAAGGAATTCCAGAAGAGATTGGACATTCCCATACTCTACTTCCACCACCACCTATGTCACGCTGCACTCTACAAACTCTCAGACTTTAAGGAGTGTCTAGTTGTCACCATAGATGGTGGAGGAGACTCCCTCTCTGCAACAGTTTCCATAGGTAGTAAAAAAGGTTTGGAGATTATAGCTCAAAGTGATATAATAGATTCTCTTGGAGATTTCTACGCATCGATTACGGAGGTTTTAGGTTTTAAACCTATGGAGGATGAAGGTAAGGTGATGTGTCTCTCCAGTTATCCTGGGGAAGAGTTAGATATAGGTGTTATTATAGACTACGAGAGTAGGATAAAGTCATTTAAGAATTACCTTGGGGTTGTAGGTTATGAAGCTACAAAGGTATTGAGTAGAATACTTAAAAATTACAACATAGATCCTGCGAATATGGACTTTAGAACCAAGGTGAATGTGGCAAAGTATGCCCAGAGGGTACTTGAGGATGTTGTGTTGAAGATGATAAGAGATTTCTCGGAGGAAACAGGTATCGATAAAGTAGTCTTCAGTGGCGGTGTAGCTCAAAATGTTAAGTTGAACAGGAGGATAGGAGAGATGTACGATGTGTATATACCTCCCTTTATGGGAGATGAAGGGCTGTCGATAGGATCATCTCTACTTATAAAAAAAGATAGAGTAGATCTAGAGGATACATACCTAGGATACAATATTTCAGATGGAAGAGTAGAAGAGTTAATAGAGAAGAGATACTTCAAGGATTACAGAGTTACATATCTAGAGGAGAGGGAGATATCTGAAATCTTGGGAAATCTTATACTGAAGAATAAGATCCTCTGTATATGTAGGGAAAAGATGGAATTTGGCCCAAGGGCATTAGGTAATAGGAGTATTGTAGCACTACCAACTCGGGAAAACAGAGAAAAACTTAGTAGATTACTGAAGAGAGATAGTTTTATGCCATTTGCACCTACTATACTCTACGAACATGTGAAGGATTACCTAATAGATCCTAAATACAGCCCCTTTATGACTATGGTTTTTGAGGTTAGGGAGAAAGTTAGGGAGAGAATAGAAGGTGTAGTACATGTGGATAACACAACGAGGCCCCAAACTTTAAAGAGGGGTTTCAACAAAGTATATTACGATACTATAAAATATATCTATGAGTGCATAGATCTTCCAGTGGTTTTAAATACAAGTTTCAACATCCATGGAGAACCTATAGTATGCACTGAATTAGACGGAATAAGGACTTTTAGGATTGTAGGTGATGCACTGTTGTTGGGAAACTGGCTAATTGAGAAAAAGAGTAATTAGTTAAATCCTAACTTCCTTATTACTCGGATGGTTCAGGAATATAGACTGGATTTTATTTTTATATGATGTTCTTTATTTTTAATTTTAATTATTTTTATAATAAATTATTTTTTTACTCTTCGATAGTTGTTTAGTATAGATAGATTTATTCGTAATCGTTTATAGTTATAATTTTTTAATTACTACTTTAAGGAAACTAAAGTTTAATAATTCTTCCTTACCGTGATTATATATATTAGGAACAACTTAAAAACGCCATTACTATACTACTGGTGATCCCATGTATAAATACTTTGGAACTATGGCAGATATGGGGGTTATTGCTGAAGGAGAAACTCTTGAAGAGGCGTTTAGAGAGGCTGCAAGAGCACTTACCGACCTGATGGTGGATATAAACACTGTTGAGAGAAAAGTTAGAAAAAAGATCACTGTTAAATCGGAGGATCTCTACAGTCTTCTCTACGACTTCCTAACAGAGATCTTAATAATAAGGGACAGTGAAGGTATTGTATTTTCAGATTTCGATATAAAGATAGAGAGAGATAAAGAAAATGATGGATACAGTTTGGAATGTATTGCCTATGGGGAAGAGTTGAATAGGAAAAAACATACTCCTAAGGAAGAGGTGAAAGCAATTACATACCACAAAATGGAGATAGAAGAAAAGGATGGAAGATATACTATAAAATATATAGTAGATATCTAACAGGTGATCCTTTGATAAGTGAGGTATTCTCCTCCATAATGGGTGAAGGTAAATACATAGGAAGGAGATACATATTTATAAGATTTAGAGGCTGCCCACTTCAATGTATCTACTGTGATGAGAATATAAAGAATAATATGCCTTCCAGGGTTGAAAAGAGCCCAGGAAGTGGTGTATTTCAGGAATATCCACATATAGAAAGGGACCTCATAGAGATAGTAAATCACTTAAAAACTCCAGATCTCTTCGCAGTATCCTTTACAGGTGGAGAGCCACTACTACACCACAAAATATTAAAGGAATACTCGGAGGAACTTCGGAATTTGGGGTATAAGATTCATCTAGAGAGTAACGGAATATATCCAGAGAGGTTGTTCTTCTTCGACTATGCATCTATCGATATAAAACTACCTGAACACTTCAGAAGTTTGGATGAAGAAGAATATAGGAAGATTTACAAGTTAGAATTGAGGTCTATCAAAAAACTCTACAGTATGGGATCAGACGTATACGCCAAGGTAGTTGTTATGGAAGATTGTGATCCAGAGGTTGTTGAAAGTGTTGCAAAAGATATCTCAGATATAGGTGATATTACCTTATGCATCCAACCTGTAACTCCGATAAATGACAATATTAAACCTATTCCCCAGAGAAAACTGTTGGAAGTTATGAAACTCTGTGGAAGGTATCTCAAAGATAACGTAATGTGCACCCCGCAGATACACAAGTATTTAGGGATGTTATAATATAGTAAATTTAGTATTATACAATTTAGTATTAACTTTATTGAATCCTCTCTCCTTCAATGTTCGATAGGGAGTTTTTATTTTTTAAACACTTTTTAGTTATATTATAATTTATATTACGGAGAAATCTCTCCCATCAATTATTATCTCTATTTTTTACTATCACTCCAATGGAGACTAGGATATATTAAGTAAAAAATATATTAAAAGGAGTTAAAAGGAGTATAAATACTTAAATAACTTACTTGTTAGAGATTATTTAATGGGCTGTGTTTTTTATACATCTCGATATAAACCTTATTATGTCTCCATCGGATACTATTCCAACTAATTCACGGTTTTCATCTACCACAGGTAGTTGATTGATAATCTCTTCCTTACCTCCATACTCATCCATCTTTTTTATAGCGTTGATCACTGGCTCATCTGGTTTTATGGTAACTACTTCCTTAGTCATAACATCTCCAACTGTAGTATCCAAGGTGTATCTATCCTCTATAAGGTTATGTCCAATATCTGTAGTGGTAACTATTCCAACTATCTTTCCATCCCTATCGACTACTGGTAAACAACTTATTCTGTACTTCAGAAGTTTTTCAAAGGCCTTTACTATCCCTTCCTCTGGATAGACGTATATAACATCTGTTGCCATAATCTCCTTTACAGGAGTAGAAGTTAGATATCTTTCCAGATCTCCCATAGTAATCCCTGTTAAATATATAAATGTAGTAATACCATCTTATATCACCTAACTGTTGTTTAAATATGACTGTTTAAACCCAAATAAAAAAATATTTATAAAACATTTAAAATAGTAAAATAGTTAAAAAAAAGAGTGATGTTACTCAACTGCCCTATTTTCACTTTTTTCTTTCTTTTCTTTTTCTACTTCTTCTATGTTAATTTCAATACCTTCTCCTGCTTTTTCTTCTGCTTTTTCTTCTTTTTCTACATCTTCTAACTTATTAGCAATTTCTATATTTCTAAAACTTATACCAAACTCGCCCCGTAACTCCATACTACCTATCTTGAATGTTGATATCTTCAAGATTTTATTTAAGGTAAACCTTACAATTAACTCCCTATCACATAGAGTATCTATAAGTTTTGATATTTCATTTTCCATCACTATCACCTGATATTTTTTATTCAATTTCAATATTTATTAATTTATTAACATTTATATACTTTTTTATAACTGTTAAACCCTGGTGAAAGGATGGCGAAGTTCCTAATGGTAGTTGGCACTTCCTCAAATTGCGGAAAAACTGTAATGGTTGCAGGACTGTGTAGAATACTTGCAAATAGGGGCTACAAGGTAGCACCTTTTAAATCCCAGAATATGAGTTTAAACTCGAGAGTTTCCAAGGAAGAAGGGGAGATAGCAGTTGCTCAGTACATTCAAAGTTTAGCGGCTAAGACTGAGCCGTCTATCCACTTCAATCCAGTACTTTTGAAGCCTAAGGGAAACTTCGTATCCCAAGTTATCGTCCATGGAAAGCCTTATAGAGATATGGATTACAACGAGTACAGAAGAAATAAAGATCTCTTCTTAGGGAAGATAAGAGAGAGTTTAGAGTACTTAGATAGAAATTACGACTACGTAGTTATGGAGGGGGCAGGAAGTTGCTGTGAGATCAACCTCTTGGAGGATGATATTGCAAACCTTAGGGTTTTAGAGATGGTGGGAGGAGATGCTATCTTAGTGGCAGATATTGATAGAGGAGGAGTCTTTGCATCCCTATACGGTACAGTGTCCCTTCTACCTGAGAAATGGAGGGAACTTATAAAAGGATTTGTGATAAATAAGTTCAGGGGGAATCCCGAAGTGTTGAAAAAAGGATTAGAGAAAATAGAGGAACTTACAGGGATCCCAGTTTTAGGCGTAATTCCCTACAGAGAGGATTTTGTATTTCCCGAAGAAGACAGCCAAGTTATTCAGAATATGAAAGTACTTGGTAATCCAAAAAGTCCTGTGGAGATAAATGTAATAAGATTTTCGAAGATTGCAAACTTCACAGATATAAACCCTCTTTCTAACGATACCTTTATAAGACTTATAGACTTCCAGGACGACATTACAGGAGATATACTTATATTACCAGGTACTAGATGTTCTACCCTCGAGATGAAATTGATAAAGAAACATGGAATGGATAGGAAAATAAGGGAGTTTGTAGAGAGAGGAGGTATTGTAATCGGTATATGTGGAGGGTATCAAATCCTTGGAAAGATATTGATAGATAGTAACTTCAGTGAAGGAGATGTAGGTACCATAGAAGGTATTGGACTCTTCAACATAGAAACTATCTTTGGAAACGAGAAGGTGATAAAGAACTCCTATGGTATTTTAGAGATAGATGGGGAAAGTTTTGAAGTATCTGGCTATGAACTCCACGAAGGTATTACTGTATCTCAGGAGAAGCCTTTAATTAAAGTGGTAAAAGGTTTTGGAAATGATGGGAAGGGATTCGACGGTGCTATAAAGATAGTAAAGGTTGGAAAAGGTAGGAACAAATCCTATATTATAGGCACCTACTTTCATGGTATATTTGAGAATTATAAATTTAGAAACTTTATTGTAAATCTTGTAAGAAAGAGAAAGGGCTTTGAGCCCATAACTGGGGATAACTATAAAGATACCCTTGAGAATAATTTTGAAAAGATTGCAAAGGTTATTGAGGAAAATGTAGATTTAAGCAGGGTTTTGTCTATTGACAAAATTAACAAATAAATAATATACCTAGTAATATTATAAAAATAATAGTAAACAACAATAAAAATTAGAGGTGTAAGTCTATAAGATATAATATAATAATAAAAAGTGTTAATTTATTTTTTCACTGTATTTGTTCTTTATTAGGAATATTAACAGTTTTTTATTATAATTATTATGATCATTCGACATCTCCCATTATCTTAGGAAAACTCTTTTCATAAACATCTTTCATCTCTTTTATACCTAAGTTGATGATCTCCTTATCTCTACTGTATACACTCAAAGAGCCCCCTCCAACTTTTCCAATAATATATCCATTTTTACCTAAGGCGTTAAGAACTTCCTCCACATTCTCCCCCTTTACAACAAGTAATATCCTCCCTGAAGTCTCTGAGAATAGAAGTATATCATCCCTTAGGTTGTTTTTATTGTAATTCCCCAGATATATCTCTGCACCTATCTTGTTCATAATACAGAGTCTTGCTACACCTACACCTAAACCTCCCCTCGAACAGTCAGTTGCATAACTTATCAGCCCCTTACCTATGAGATCAATCACTGTGTCGTATATCTTTTTCTCCCTCTCCAAGTTGCACCTTGGTACGATACCTTTTTCGATCTCATGAATGTATCTGAAATATTCACTTCCCCCCATTTCATCCTTCGTCTCGTTTGTTACTATAATAACATCTCCCTCTTCCACGTTACTGTATATAGAAGGCACCATCTCCACGTTATCTACGATACCTACCAGGCATATAGTAGGCGTTGGATTTATAGGATACTCCTTACCATCTATTACAGTTTCGTTGTAGAGACTTACATTGCCTCCTACAATAGGGATGTTGAAAAACTCTGCACAGTTGGCTAATCCCTCTACACACTTCTTCAACTGATACATTCTTTCAGGTTTCTCTGGATTTCCAAAGTTTAAGTTGTCCAACATTGCTATAGGTTTTGCCCCTACAGTTGCAAGGTTTCTAACACCTTCGCATACTGTATATACGCTACCTACATAGGGGTTTAACTTACAGAAGTTAGGATTACAGTCTGTTGTAAGTGCCAATGCCTTTGGAGGACATTCCATAAACCTAAGTACTGCAGCATCCATTCCAGGTTTTACAACAGTTCTCAGTTGTACTTCGTAATCATATCTCTCGTATATCCACATCTTCGAAGCGATATTTGGACTCCCAAGTAGTTTCAACAGTACCTCTCCAAGATCTTCAGGCATTTCAACCCTATTACTATCTATATATTCCTCAAATATACAGAGTTTCTCCCTTCTCTCTATAGGTGGTGCTCCACAGAGTAGATCTAGAGGTAGATCTACGATCTTCTTACCATGTATCTTAACTATAATTCTCTTAGTATCTGTAGTCCAACCTATAACAGAGGCTGGAAGTTCGTACTTCTTAAATATCTCTATTACTTCTTCTTCCCCTCCCCTCTCAACTGCCAACAACATTCTTTCCTGAGATTCTGATACTAGTATCTCGTAAGGTGTCATTCCCTCCTCTCTTAAGATAACCTTCTCTAAGTGTATCTCTGCACCAACACCTCCACCGTAACACATCTCTGAACATGCAGAGGTAAGTCCTGCAGCCCCTAGATCCTTTATAGCTTTTACCTTTCCAGTTTTACATGCTTCCAATACACTATCTATTAAACACTTACCTACAAAGGGATCTCCGATCTGGACACTTGGCCTATCTTCCTCACTCTCACTTGTGAGGTCCTTAGAAGCGAAAGAGGCCCCACCTATTCCATCCCTTCCGGTACTCCCCACAAGTATAAGGGACAGGTTAGGATCCCTGGCCTTTCCCGTTATAACTTCCCCTTCTCTTACAATCCCTATACAGACAACATTCACAAGGTTGTTGTAGTTGTAGGATCTGTGAAACTCACACTCTCCCCCTACAGTTGGTACGCCGATCCTATTTCCATAATCACTGATACCACTAACCACCCCTTCCACAAGCCATCTGACTTTATTTCCCATCTCTCCCTCGATATCCCCAAACCTAAGAGAGTCCAGAAGTGCAATAGGTTTTGCATTCATAGAAATAACATCTCTTACTATTCCCCCAACACCTGTGGCGGCACCGTTGTAGGGATCTATATAAGAAGGATGATTATGACTTTCCATTGCCAGTGCTATACATAGGCCAGTTTCTCTATCAATCCTTATTACAGCAGCGTCGTCTCCAGGCCCTATGACTATGTTCTGGTCATCCTTTATGGTTTTACCGAATAACTTAAGGATGTTTCTTGTACTTCTATAGGAACAGTGCTCACTCCAGAGGTTTTCGAACATCCCAATTTCAATATCGTTAGGTTTTCTACCTAATTTTTTCTCTATATACTTTAGATCTTCGATATCCATATTCCCATCCTTGTAGTTTTTAACTAGTGTATATTGTTTATTATTTAAATACTTAAAAATTAGTTAGACACATAAACTTTTTAAAAATTATAATAAAATAGAATAATAGAAAAAAAGATTAACAGAATTCTATTCTGCTTTTTAGTACTGATGTAACCCAGAGAATAAGGGCTTAATTTTTACTTTTTAATTTAGGGTATTAACAGTTTTTTTAGGATCTTTCATTTTTTATTTTTATTTTTTTATTTTTATATTACATACTACATATAAATAGTTGTTACTAATTTAGTTTTGTTTATTGTGCTGTTTTAATACAACAATTAAAATATTTTCTTGTTATCTATACCTTTTCAATATATCCAGGAGCGAGTGAATTTCTCTCTATATAATCCTGAATTTAATAGGTTATGTATTACATATGGTGTAAAGATTTACCTACATTTTTATTATAATATAGAATTTTTTATGATAACAATTGGAGTTACCAATACTATCTTCAGGTGAAAGCCTTGATAATAATGAGAAAGTTGAAAAAGAAGAAACAGAAGGAAGAAGTGGAAATCTTTGATATTAAAAATAATGTTAAATATCACTGTCTTCTTAGGGAAGTAGGTAAGAGGATAGATCTATACAGATGTAGGGAAGAAAGGGATGGAAATATAAAACCTATACAACCTTCCAAGGTAGTAGATATTCTGAGGAACTGTGATAAGGTACTTCTAAGTAAGGAGGAATCGCTGAAGTTAGAGGAGTTTCTGAAAAGTAAAAATATAAAGTATGAACTTGTGGAGTTATGTCCCTACTGCTTGATCAAAGGAAGATATACCATATTAAATGAAGATAGATTTCTGTATAACAATAGATATATATGTCTAACCTGTGCTGTTGAGGAGGTTAAAGAGGAGGTAAATATTGGGGAAAAATTCATAGAGAAGTTACTTAAGAGATTAAAGGATGTAGGGAAGGTTTTAGATCTACTAACATCTAAGAATCCTGTAGGTAATCCTGAATTAACGAGATACGATGTTTTAACGGGGGACGAAGAAGACAGTATTAGGAACTACAAAGTTGACGAGTTGGATATTCCAGAGGAGTTAAAGAAAATACTAAAAAAGAGAAGAATAAAGGAACTACTACCTGTGCAAACCCTTACAGTTAAGGGAGGGTTATTAAGAGGTAGGGATCTCATAGTAACTTCGGCCACGTCTTCTGGAAAGACACTTATAGGAGAGTTGGCAGGTATAAAGAATATTCTTGAAGGTAAGGGGAAGTTTTTATATCTGGTACCCTTAGTAGCCCTGGCAAATCAGAAATATTTAGAATTTAGGGAGCGTTACAAGGAGATAGGACTGAGTGTAAGTTTAAGGGTAGGTACTGGAAGGCTGTATGAGGGGAGAGGGGAGGATGTTAATACTGATTTGGACAGTGATATCATAGTTGGAACCTACGAAGGTATAGATTACCTTATAAGATCCGGTAGGTTGAGAGGTATTGGAACTGTTGTAATAGACGAAATTCACTCTTTGAATATGGAAGAGAGAGGGGCCCGTTTAGATGGACTTATAGGTAGGTTGAGATTTCTTAAGAGGATGGGAGAGAATATGCAGATGATATACCTCTCCGCTACTGTAGGAAATCCAAGGGAACTCTCTAAACACCTAAGTGCCCATCTTATAATGTACAGTGGCCGTCCAGTGCCCTTGGAAAGGCATATTGTATTTGCTAAAAACGAGTATCAGAAACTTAACACAATTAGGGAGATAGTAAAGAGGGAGTTCAATGTAAGATCTAAGTACGGTTATAGGGGACAGAGTTTAATATTCACATATTCGAGAAAAAGAGCAGAATACATTTCAAGGTTTCTAAACTCTAAAGGTATAAAATCTGAATACTACCATGGAGGTATGGAATACAGGAGGAGGAGAATTGTAGAGGAAAAGTTCATAAATCAGGAGATTATGTGTGTAGTTACAACTGCAGCCCTTGCGGCAGGAGTAGATTTTCCAGCTTCAACTGTCATCTTGGAGAGTTTAGCCATGGGAGGTGATTGGCTCACCCCTTCGGAGTTCCAGCAGATATGTGGGAGGGCAGGTAGGAAGGGGATGCACGATACAGGAAAAGTGTATATGTTGATAGAGATAGGTAAGAGGTATCATGCCAAGATGGAGAGAAGTGAAGATGAGGTAGCATTCCAACTGTTAAGTTCTGAACCTGAGGATGTAGGTGTAATTTACGAGGAGAAAGAGGAGATGGAGCAGATACTGGCAAGTTTATGTACCATCGAGAGATATGGAAGGTATTACGATAGTATTAAAAGGTATAGAAAGAGAGAACTACTATCTAAGGTACCTTTGATGGGGAGTAACTACAGTTTAGACTATATACTTGGCAAACTTATGAAGTACGGGATGGTAGAGGAGAAGGAAGATATAGTTGTTACTAAGTACGGCTACTTTACAGGAATATCTTTTCTATACCCCGAGGATGCTGAAGTTATAAGGAAGAATTTAGATCTTCCAATTTTAGACCTAATACCCTTAGTTAATCCATTTGAGGGAATATATATCCCAATGGGCCTTAAAAATAGGATAAGTAAGGTTATCAACGTTAATATACCTACGAAATTTATAGATGCCTTCGAGATAATAAAGGAGAATATGGATAAGATAACAGATAGAAATTTGCGAGATAGAATACTACCCTGGATAATGGAGTTCGAAGGGATGATAGAGGAGGATATTGTCAAATACTTCTCTAGGTATATAATTAATCTGAGGATAAGTGGAAAAACACCACTACAAATATCTAAGTGTATATACAATACTTTGAACCTTCAGACTTATCCGGGAGATATATACAACTACTTAGAGAATACTGTAAAGGTGCTTGACACCATAGAGAGAATAGGGTCCATATACAATAGAAAAGTCTCTAAGGATGCTGAATACTATAGGAAGAAAATTTCTAATCCTTATGAAGGTTATCGAGAAGTTTCTAAATGACAATAATTATAATAATTATAAATAAAAATGGCAACTAATATTATTAAGGAATTATTGGGAATCTCGTTCTATTTCTCGTATCCATCGTAGTATTTTTTTATTTCTTTTTATTATCTTATTTTATTTTTTTATTATAATAATATTTATTTAACCATTATTTTATTTTTAATTATTGACTATCTTAAGAGAACAGCAATAAACTTTAAATAAAACACTTCTCTTATCCCTTTAAAAAATTAAAAAATATGGAGTTAACTATGGAAATCGGAATACTGGATATAAAAGGATCCCTTCCATGTTTTGAAAACTTTGGAGATCTACCTACTTTAATAGTTAATGAAGATAATATTCATGCTATTAAAGATTTAGATATGTTGATAATACCGGGGGGTAGTCTTATAGAGAGTTTCTCCCTAAACGAAGAATTAAAAAAACATCTCTTAGAATTCGATGGGATACTATTTGGTGTATGTAGTGGATTTCAGATACTCTCTAAGAGGGTTGATATAGGGAGGAAAAGCCAATATCCTATATTCAGGGAAGGGTTAGGCCTGTTAGATGTGGAGTTCTCTCCTTTAATATGTACAGATAGAGTGGAGTTTAAATTGATGGATAACTGTATCTTTGGAAAAGTTGGAGATAGAGGAGATGGGTTCCACTGTCATACATACGGAGATATAAAGATAGGTAAGGGGGTGAAAATACTTACAGTATCTAAGGTTAAAAAGTTGAATTATAAATACCTTGAAGAGAAACGTTATATGGTTTCGGGGGTTTATCGTAAGAATATATACGGTACTATGGTCCATGGATTTTTAGACAATAAAAATATAAAGAAGAGTTTATTGGAGAGTTTAGGGGTAGATGAAAAGGAGTATCAAAATATACTGAATAAAAATAAGAATCTAAAAGAGAAGTTGAAAAGAAAATCTGTAATATACTCCAATAGAAAAAGACACAAAGAAGAAAAAAAGGATGACAAAAAAAGAGGAATAATTCTCCTATCTACAGGTTCCCAATCTGGAAAAACTTTTTTATTAACTAGTATAGTTTCCAAGTTAGATGGGAAAACGTTCGTTGCAAAGATAGGTCCCGACGTTAGAGATATCGTCCCATCCCTCTATATCTTAAGGGAGCCTATGTTGAAGTATAGTAGTATAAAAATTGGAGACAGGGGATGGTGTGATGTTGAAGAGTTTTTAAGGTTTGTTGAGAAATCTGATTATGAGTACTATATAGTGGAAGGGGTTATGGGTGCCTTCACAGGTGCTCTAAGGAAAAAGAACTACAGTAGTGCTGAAGTGTCAAAACTTTTAGGTTTTCCAGTGTATGTTATATCTTCCTGTAGTAAAGGAGGTATTGAAGGGGCCTTTGTAGAAGGTTTAAGTTATTACTCCCTTTTAAGGAGCATGGGGGTAGACGTAAGGGGTATAATATTAAACAGAGTTTATAACTTCCAGATCTTTGAGAAGGTTAGGGAAATAGGGGAGAAGATTGGTATAAAGGTAATAGGTGTTAAAAAGGGAGAAGGTGGGGATGATAGAGGATTTATACCTGAGATAGAGATAGACTACGAGAGTTTCTGTAGAAGTGCCATGGGGTTAGACTTTGAGTTGGAGATTCCTCCAATAGATACACATAAGATAAAAGAAGAAGGCGAAAATTTTGAATACCATCTTAGAAAGTGGGCTCATAAGTTTTTAGATTTTTAGATGAACTTTTTTATCATTTTTTATTTTTTTGTCCTCCTTTGTATTACCCTGTAGTTTTACCAAAGTAGTATTTAAGATATAATAATTGTTAATTAATCCAAACCGTCGTAATCTCCCAAAGGTTCCTCTTCTCTACTTCTTTCACTGTAGGATTTTTCCCATATCCATACAATATCTAAATCTTCCCCTCCATATTTACCGTTAAATTTGTTTATCTTAACCAGTGCTGGAATACGTAGGGCAGGGCCTATTATTATAGCCTCTCCCACGTTCAAGCCTGGGAGTTGTTTAAGGAGGTCCTCACTTAAATTCTCTGAGGCCTGTTGTACATGCTGTTGATCATGAGGTTCAATTAACTTTGAGATGATAAGATTGTTACACTGTGAGAGAGTTTCGGGATCCAAGGTTTTAGGTCTCTGAGACACTAAACATAAACCCACTCCAAATTTTCTACCCTCTCTTGCTATCCTGGATATATAAATTTTTGATCTTGTATTTCTATACTTTGGAATAACGAGATGAGCTTCCTCGAGTATTATAAATATAGGTTTTGGACAGCCTTCTCTAAGTGCCTTCTTTCTGTCCATCAGTATCTCCTTTGAGATATAAGATATAATAATATCTATGTCGTTTTCATCTAAGCCCTCTAAAGGTAGTATATTGATATAGTTTTCCTTTATCTTCTCTATAGGGTTGTAGTGTAAGGTTATTAAATGTCCCTTAAACTTCAACATATCCTTAAGTCTAAATATTGCAGTGTAAATACTATTGGCGTCTCTCTTACTCTCTTCCAAGAAGCTTTCCAATTCATCCACGATCAGATTTATATAATCTTCTGCAGATTGAAGATCACTTTCCCTGTACTTCTCCTTTACGTTATCTACAGCTTTCCTAATATAAAGCCTCTGTTTCGTAGCTGCAACATCCACTCCAGCGAGATCTGCCAAACTGTCACTACTTATCTCATATACGTTTATCTTCGGCTTTATAATATTAACTCTCAACTTGTTATTTTCGTTGTAGGACTCTATATCTCTATACTCTCCATGCACATCGAAAACAAGTACTGTGGCCTTCAACCTGTTTAACTCTGAAAGAAGTACTGCAACGGTGTTGGATTTTCCCATTCCCGTAATAGCCAATATTGCCAAATGTCTAGAGCATAACCTATTAACATCTAACCTTACAGGTATATCCTTAGATAGTAATTTTCCAATCTCTATATCTCCTGTGGAGAACATCTTTTTTAAAATCTCTTCACTGGCGGAATATACCTCTGTACCTGGTTTTGGAGGTATCTTAGGTATCTTCTTCTCCTCCACATCCCCCAATATCTTTATCTTACCTATAACCAGGTAGGAATCCTCCTTTTCCAATTTTCTCAATTTTAGTATATCCTCTACACTTAACACCTCGTCGAGAATGGGACAACTTTGCATAACCCCTTCTATCATACCTAAAACTTCCCTTCCATTTGGATACTCGATAGACACATAACTACCTACTTCAGGTATTTTGTCTGAGTTTGATAGAAAGGTAACCTCTGTAGTAGTAGTTTCTCCTACTATATATCCTATCACCTCTTTTTTATTTTCCATAGTATCACCTATTTAACAACTAAATTAGCCCCAAGAGATCTCATTACAGAGATAAAATCTGGAAAAGACACCTTTACACTCTCCTCTCCCTCAATTACAGTCTTTCCCTCTGCCAAAAGTCCTGCAACTGTAAATGCCATTACAAGCCTGTGATCTCCATAGGTGTTCAACTTCGTCCCCTTCAACTTTCCTACCCCCTCTATTACAAGGCCGTCAGGTTTTTCCCTTATTTCTCCACCCATTTTTCTTAACTCCACTGCACAGGCATGTAACCTGTCGCATTCCTTAAACCTGACATGTTCTCCGTTGTAAATTTCAGTCCTACCTCGAGCAAAACATCCTAAGATGGCAATAGTAGGTACAAGATCTGGTATATCCTTTACATCTATCGAAATACCCTCCAGGTGATAAGGTCCCTCTACTATTATTCTGTTCTCCTTTACTTTAATATCGGCACCCATTTCCCTTAGAATATCAACTATCCTTCTATCTCCCTGTTTAGAGTTTTTAAAAAGATTTTTTATGATAATTTTAGAGTTTATAAGTACTCCAGCGGCAATGATATAGGAGGCGGAGGAGTAATCACCTTCAACTGTATAATTACAGGACTTATACCTCTGATTCCCATATACAAGAAACTTTCCATATTTCTCGTCATCCTTTATTATCTTTATCCCAAACCTCTCAATTACATCTATCGTTATATCTAAGTAGGGAGCAGATTTTAAAGGCGTAGTTAATACTATCTCACTATCTTCTTGAGAGAAAGGTAGCGTCATCATGAGGGATGTGATGAATTGAGAACTTACGTCTCCCCTTATTCTTACAACATTATTCTCTATCTTACCACCTTTGACAATTACAGGGGCAGTACCATTCATTTTAGAAGAAAAAGCTTCAATACCCAGTTGATTTAATGCATCTAACAGTGGACCCATAGGTCTTCTTCTTATGGATTCATCTCCAGTTAATATGGCGTAGCCCTTAGGTATCTGAGAGGAAATACCTGTAAGTATCCTTAAAGTTGTACCACTATTTTTAACATCTATAACGTTATCAGGTGTCTTTGGACTGTTGTAATTCCCCTCCACAATCCATGTATCACTTTCTATATCTATCATGGCTCCCAAGGACATACAGCCATTTACAGATGATAGACAGTCTTCACTGTTGAGGGGATTTACAATCTTCGATATTCCGTCTCCCAAGGATGCACATATTACAGCCCTGTGGGTGTAGGACTTTGAAGGTGGTGCATTTACAGTTCCCCTCAGTTCTTCTGTTTTCTCCACTATAAGCATTAGTATTTCACCAGTAAATTTTAATATTTTAATAAAAGATCTTTAATAGAAATTTCAAGGAGTTGAAAACATATAAGAAAAGTTATATAAAAGTTATCAATAGTTTAAGTATATAAAAGTTATTATATAGTTTAATAAGTAGGATTTAAAAAAGTAAAAATTAGAATTTTTACCTTTTCTTCAGTGTGTTTGGTAAAAAGTTCAATGTAATAGGGTTATGTAAAATGGGAGAAGAAGGGATTGATTTTCCAGATTTAAATGTCCTAATTATAATGGGAAACCCTAAATCCGACGGAGCAATTATACAGAGGATAGGTAGAGTATTAAGGTATAAAGAAGATGAAACAGTGCATATTATATCCCCTATGTAAAAAATACTTATGAAAGAGAGGTAGCCGAGAAGTATATCAAAAAGGCAAACCCTGATGAGATAATTAAAGACGGTAAATTATTCACTCCTTTTGTAAAAACAATCCTAAAAAGTAGTTAAAAAATTACTGTAGAGGTAAAACAATGAACCCATCAACTTCAGTAAACCATGTTAGAAAAGCATTAGAAATGATGATTGATAAATCATACGATGATTCTGAAAAAGAAAAACTTATTGATGAGTTTGGTACTTTAAATCCCTATATTGCTCTCTTAACAGTATGGGCAAGTAAATCAATTCCTGATGAAGAATTATTTAAACTTATTGAAGAATTACACATAAATCCAGAAGACTTACCAGCACGATTGAGAGATGCTTATACATTGTGGAAGTTTAAAGTGACAGTATGTAAATCAAAACCTGTAAGCAGCAAAATTGTAGAGATTAGCAAGTTAGCAAAAGATAACCAATCCCTATTTAGTTTAGATATTACACCTGAAAAACTTCCTAAAAGAATAACCAAAAGGAGCATACCTAAACGATTACCAACAATATTAACATTGGGAACACAAGACACTTTAACACAGTTAGAGAAGCTAACAAATAAAGAGTATGAAGTTTATAAGTGGGTAGACTGGTTTCCAGAAGCAGTTAAATATCTAAAAATATTATACAAATGTGCAGATACTGGTGATGAAGGGTTACTCGCAAAAATACCAGATGATGCTTATACAAAATTAAAAAAAATGTTTCCCAACACGATGAAAAGATTATACAAAGAACTAGAATCACGAAAGCCACTAACAGGAAAATCTGAATCTGGTAAACCACCAATTTTTTTAGGTATAGTAATCCCCAGACCTAAAAAGAGACGTTATACATGGAAGGGTATGGACATAGGGGTAGAGAACTTAGGGATAGACTTGGAGGTATATGGGGAGATTATTAAAAGACAATACAGGAAAAGGCTATCTAAATATCCTCCAGATATAGTTGAGAAAGCAATTAAATATGTTAAACGTAAATTCCCGCACTTAGATGAAAATTCTGCACTATTCTGGCAAACTGTTGAATCTTGCGTAATTGACTACGTTAATTTTGGTAGGTTCTTAGATATATAACCGTAATATTTATATATTGTTAATTTTACATAAACGCATAAAGAGAGAAGTGTAGAAAAATACATAAGAGAATAAGTCAGTATGAAAGTATTTGAAAGACCAACATTATATCCCAACTAACTTTTATTTTTGATATAATTGACAGCAAATTTTTTAATATCGCTTAAATTCAGGTCTCGTTTTTCTAAATCTTCTAAAAACTGATTTAAGAAAAGTTCGTAATTTTGCACTCTATGGATCAAGTGAATCATTTAAATATTTTCCATGCATAATTGCAATTACTATTTTTAACTGGCCCTCTATCTTTTCAGGTTATTATAATTTATTATTATTTGTTTTTATAATTCTATTTTATCATTAAAATTATATATTTTTATATACCAAAATACTTACATTATCTTCTGTTTTTTCTAATGCGACATCTAACAGTCTTTCAACAATCTCCTTTGGATCCCTATAACTATTTACGACCTTTAAAATATCTTCTTTTTCAACGTAATCATGGAGTCCATCGGAACTTAGGAGAAGTACATCTCCTTCTTTTAGATCCCAGATATAATCATCTATCTTAAGTTCATCCAACCCTAACGCCGAAGTGATGATATTCTTCAGTGGATGGTACATAGCCCTTTCTTCTGAAATTTGGCCACTATCTATCAAGGTTTGGACAAGAGAGTGATCCCTGGTTCTACGGATTATGTTCCCATCTCTAATCAAGTGTGCTCTACTATCACCACAGTTTACTACAATACATCTGTCTTCTTTTATTACTGTAGTTGTCATTGTTGTCCCCATACCTTCCCTATCCCCTATAGCATTTTCTCTTATTCTATCATGGGCTAAGTTGTAGGCTTCTTTTAGCAGTTTTATAATCTCCTCTATAGATAAATCTTCCTCGTATTCCTCAGTTATAAATTCCTCTAAGGTATCTACTGCCATCTTAGATGCAACTTCTCCTGCATTATGTCCTCCAATACCATCTGCAACTGCCAGGAGATAGATATCTTTAATCTTTTTAACTAATATGTAGTCCTCGTTGTGTGTCCTGTTACCTTTATGGGATATACCGTAGGCCTTATCCTCCTCGAGGATTATGTAGTCGCGATTTAACAGTTTAATATTCATAAGTTTCAAGCCTCTTAACAGTATTCTTCCCCAGACCATTTTTATTATTTTAAATATTTATTTTTTACTGGATTTCTCGATGACTGTATTTTTAGAAAATAATTTCAAAACTAATGCTGTAATTATAAAATGGTGAAAAAATGAAAGTGGAGACATATGTTAACCATCTAAAAAATTTAGTTGAACTTGAGAGGAAGGCTGAGATAGAAGCTATGAAAGAGGAGATGAGAAAACTAAGTGGCCAGGAGAGGGAGAAAGTAGGTAGAGCTATCTTAGGACTAAATGGAAAAGTTGTCGGTGAAGAGTTTAAATATAAACTGGTTAAATACGGTAGGAAAAAGGAGATAAAAACTGAGATAGGTGTTGGAGATCTCGTAGTGATAAGTAGAAACAATCCTCTAAGAAGTAATCTAGTTGGTACTGTAACCGAGAAGGGAAAACATCACATTGTAGTTGCCTTGGAGAACGTCCCTTCCTGGGCTTTGAAGAACGTCAGGATCGATCTCTACGCCAACGATGTAACCTTTAGGAGACAGATCGAGAATTTGGATAAACTCAGTGAAAGTGGAATAAAAGTGTTGAAATACGTCCTAGAACTGGAGGAACCTAAGAAAAGTAAAGAGGTTGAATTTGAACCACAGGACGAGAATTTAAATGAGAGTCAGAAAAAAGCCGTAAGTTTGTCCCTTGGGAGTGAAGATTTCTTCTTAATCCATGGGCCCTTTGGTACTGGAAAAACTAGAACTGTCACAGAGGTTATAATTCAAGAGGTAAAGAGGGGAAAGAAGGTACTTGCAACTGCAGAGAGTAATATAGCAGTTGATAACTTAGTTGAACGTCTCTGGGGAAAAGTTAAACTGGTTCGAGTGGGACATCCTTCCAAGGTATCCAAACACTTAAAGGAATCTACGTTATACTACCAGATTGAAGCCCATGAGAAATACAAAGAGGTTAAGAGGTTGAGGAAGAAGGCAGAGAGATTGGTAACAATTAGGGATAAATATCTGAAACCTACACCTCAGTGGCGTAGGGGTCTTTCAGATGAGGAGATTCTCAAGTTTGCAGAGAGGGGGATCGGTATAAGAGGAATATCTGTAAGAAATATAAGATCCATGGCTCAGTGGATCACAGTTAATATGGAGATCCAGAGATTGTACGACGAGGCTAGACGTATTGAGGAGGAGATAATTAAGGAAGTGATAGATAAGGCAGAGGTTGTCCTAAGTACAAACTCCTCAGTGGCACTTGAATACTTAGAAGGGGTTAAATTTGATGTTGCAGTTATAGATGAGGCATCCCAGGCGACTATTCCAAGTGTATTAATCCCCATAGGGAGATGTGATAAATTTATCTTAGCAGGAGATCATAAACAATTACCTCCAACGATCCTAAGTGAGAAAGCACAGGAACTAAGTAAGACACTCTTTGAAAAACTTATCGAGTTATACCCTTCAAAGAGTAAGATCCTTGAGATACAGTACAGGATGAACGAGAAACTTATGGAGTTTCCAAGCAGGGAATTCTATGGGGGAAGAATTAGAGCATATGAAGGTGTCAAAAATATATCCCTTCTAGATTTAGGTGTTAAGGAAGTATCTCTTGAAGGGTTCTGGAAATATATTTTAGATCCCAAGGAGCCATTAGTTTTTGTAGATACTTCCCAACATCCTGAGAAGTGGGAGAAACAGAGAAGAGGTTCCACCTCAAAGGAGAATCCCCTGGAGGCAGAAGTTGTTAAGAAGATCTTAGAGAGATTAATAAAGATGGATATACCACCAGAGTCTATCGGTGTTATAACACCTTATGAGGATCAGAGAGATCTGATAGATACCTTAATAGGAAATTATGGAGTGGAGGTGAAAACTGTAGATGGATATCAGGGGAGGGAAAAAGAAGTGATAGTTCTGTCCCTTGTCCGTTCAAATAGAGATGGGGAACTTGGATTCTTAACAGATATGAGAAGATTGAACGTCTCTCTAACAAGAGCGAAGAGAAAGTTAATAGTTATTGGAGATTGCGAAACCCTCAAAATCCATCCGACTTATAAAAGGTTTATCGAGTTTGTTGAAAGGAAGGGGACATTGGTACTTTTAAATAGTAAAAATCCTATTTCTATTAAAAATCCCTGATAAAATAAAAAAATAAAAAAGATAAATCCTAAGATTATTAGTATTATAATGTAAGATAGGATTAATAACGAGATTTCCAAGATATGGTTAGAAGATATTAGAGAGAATTCCTTCGTTCCAATGTTCAGAAATAGAGGGGATATATTTTATGTTTTGGAATAGATAAAGAAGTTTTATTATTTTTATTTTACTAGTGTTTTTTTATCGGTTTTTAATAGGAACTGGAGTTTAAAGGCCATTTCGCCCTTGCGATAGGTGAGGATCCAGGGGTATTTATAATATCTACCACTATTGCAGCAAGTTTTGCATTTATGCTTCCAGTTGCAACACCACCAAATGCTATAGTCTTTGGTACAGGTTATGTTACGTGCCACAATGGTAAGGAGTGGCTTTATACTGAACATGATAAGCATTTTATAGTTTTATACCCCTGTGGATATTCTATAGAATCATCTAATTAGTTTTTCCTATTTATTCTATATCATATCTTATTTTTTTAAGTAATATTATAATTATTTATAATAATTATTTATAACCATTTCTAAATTTACTTAAAAATTTTGGAATATACTCAAGGGCATTTCTCAAGCTCATGGATATATACTCGTCCTTTAGATACTTTCTCTTTCTCATCACCTCTCCCACCCATTGGTAAAACCTCCTGTCCTGAATAACAACGATACCATAGTCCCTCTCAGTTCTAATAAGTCTTCCTATCATCTGGATAACTCTAGTAGACATTATATGAAAAGATGTCATTAAGAAGGATTGCCAGTGGGCAGTCCTGGGATCTATACCTCTTCTTAGTAATTTATCTTTTATCAATTTCTGTTCCCTGTTAAGTAGTGGAGTAGGTACTGGGAAAGGTAAACTGTCTATTATCACCATCGTGAGGGCCTCTCCTGGAATATCTACTCCTTCCGCAAATCTACCAGTTGCCAGGAGTACCCCCCCCTCCTTCTCAAAACGTTCTTTTAGTATTTTGGCATCCTTTCCATCCATATCTGAGTGATAGCAGAATATTTTTCCTTTTAACTCAGAGGTTCTCTCCAACAGGTAGTTGTAGGCACTCTCAAGGTCCTCAAAACTTCTGAAGAGCACCAACGTATTGGCCTTTGTAGATTTTAGAAGTTTAAATATATTTTCATTCGCCTTCTTCCTTTTTAGATCCAAATTTCCCTCGTATTTCATATTTACTCCGTCAGTTAAAGCTATTATCTTTCTCCTATCCTTTGAGAAGGGGCTATCTAAGATCAAAGTGTCAAAAGATTCCACTCCAGTTTTACGTCCATGTATCTCTGGATTACCAATGGTAGCAGAGCAGTGTATTACTGTGGCATTATCGTAAAGTCTTTTGAGATAGGATGAAACAAATACAGGTACACATAGTAAGGCCTTTCCACTTCTATATACTACGAAATTATCATCTATAGACTTCAAGCCCCTTATCTCCTCTAAAAACTCTGTTAGAGACATGTCTGATAACTTTTTCTGGGATACGTAGATATACTCCAAATATACAAAAGTATTTTCGTTGTAAACCTCAAATATTAACTCTTCCGTCTTCAACTCCTTCTTCTCCTCAAAAGAGAAGATCTTATTCTTTATATTACGGATCTGGTAGTAACCATCTATTAAGACCCCAAGTACTGCTATATTCCATTTTGATGTCCCTATTATTTCTTCTCCGTAGTAATCTAGGATGTATTTACACTCTTCAATGTCTGCATGTTTTACTACGTAGTTACGTACTATATTCCAAAAATCCTTCTCGTAATTTTCTATAGTATTATCGTTTAATGTTGGATATCTCTCTCTAAGTCTTCCAAGGTGTTTCTTCAATATAGCAGGGGCAAAGTAATAAGCCATCTCTCTCAACCTATAAAGTGCTGTCTCTGGATCTATCTTTATTGTAGCGGAGTTTCTGATACTTTTCTCGAGTTTATGAGCCTCATCACATATGATAACCTCAGTTTTTCTATTTACATCTATCTCTTCTTTTATATAGTAAAATACACTGTTGTTCATAACTAAGATATCCCCCTCTAAACAGTCTATCTTAGATTTCTGATAATCACAGATACAGAAGGGACAGTAGTACTTTATATCTTCGCCTATCTTTACAGGTTTTTTCGCTGTACCACATAATACACACTGAGTTCTCCTATTTGGTCTATGATAACATCTTTTGTTTAACTTGCAGAAAATTCCATCTGCCTTACTTCCTTTAACCTTACAGATAAAATTGTTCTTTCCCATTATGAAGGAGACCTTTAAATTAGGTTTTAAGGCGTTTAGTTCTTCCAATATCCTCTCCTGCTGATCTATAGTTTCTGTAAGTATGATGATCCTCTTCCCTCTCTCTGCAAAGTATATAGTAGGGATAAGATAGGAAAGGGTTTTTCCCACACCTGTTGGAGCTTCTACTATAAGATTTTTCTTATTTTTGATGGAGTTAAATATCTTCTCCATCATCTTTACCTGTTGAGGCCGTATTTTCTCATAGGGAAATTTCATCCTATAGAAAATTCTAAAATCTTCCAATGAGTACTTCATCTAATCACCAAAAGAGAATAGTTTATTTTTTATTCCAATCTTATGACAAAAAGTAAAAATTAATAACTTTGATTGGAAAGTAGTATATGTTAGTATAATATTTTATATTGTAAAAGATAAGGTAAAAAGTACTATATTATTTTCAGAACTTACGGTGGGAAACTATGACAACATTATCTACAACTGTAATTCTAATATTTCTCATACTCTGGATAATCCTAAACCTCTATTACTACAGGAGGGAAGGTGAGAGAGGTCTAAAAACATACTATGGGATCTTTGGTATACTGAGAACTTCTTGGGGCTTAAAGATTATAGATAAAATAGGTAAGTACAGATTTTGGCAGAAGATAGGTATCTTTCTAATACCTGTGTGTGTAGTAGTTAGTATCATCACATTTTACACCTTTGTAAATTCTACAGTAGGATTATTCAGTGGTTCAATACCTAAGGAAAGTTCAAGACCAATTATACTACTATTTGGAAATGTTATCCCATGGATTCCAGGAATTATAGCACTTGTATTAGGTATCACACTTCATGAGTTAGCCCATGGTATCGTGGCCAGATCCTTTAACTTAAAGATAAAGAGTACGGGGTTGATCCTATTTCTCGGCATCCCCCTTGGAGCCTTTGTGGAGATAGGAGAGGAGTTTAAGAACGTCAGTAGGAAGGTAAGAGGTGCTGTGGCATCTGCAGGGCCTGTAGTAAATATACTGATATATCTCCTCGTACTTCTGGTAATCCCCTGTATATCCAATATACCATCTTCTCTAACTATTACAAAGGTGTTTAAAGATCTTCCAGCCAGTGGAGTTCTCAAGGAAGGGGATATAATATACTCCATAAATGGAAAGAGAATCACTTCTCTCTCAGATTTTCGTGAGGTTGTGAAAGGAATAGAGCCAAAGGAGAATATAACTATTACTGTTATTAGGGAGAATCAGATTAGAACTTTTGAATTAACTACATCTTCTGAAGGAAAAATAGGGATTGTCGTTGAACCTTCAAAATCCCTGTTATTTATAATAGAAACATTATCCTGGACAGGTGTGTTGAATTTGATATTAGGTTTTTTCAACCTCTTACCTGCCCTACCTCTTGATGGGTTTCACATCTGGAACGCCCTCCCTGAGATAGTTAGAGATCTAAAGGCTAACAGTAGAGTAACAGAGACTATCTCAAAATATATGGAATATTTAATAAACGAGAGGAATCTAACTACTATGAGCATAACTATATGGTTTGTAATATTTGCTTCTATACTCTACTCCCTTATGTAGAAAAGTTAAAAGGTGTATATAAGTGGAGAACCCTGTGGATATAAATCACATCTTTGATGAAAAAGGTATTAAACTACTTAAGGAGTTAGGATGGCATGGTTCCATCGTAGTCCAATATCATGATAATTACGATAAAAAAATTTTTGAAGAGGTTAAGGAGTATGGAGAAAGGGAAGGTTTGAAGATATACGCAGGTGTGAAGATAAAATCCGAATCTCCTAAGGAGTTAGTAAGATATGTGAAAAAATTTAGAAGTAAGGTAGATGTAATACTTGTAGAAGGAGGTATATTAAAGATAAACAGGCAGGCTTTAGAACTCCACGATGTGGATATACTTTCTACACCTGAGTTGAACAGACGAGATAGTGGTATAGATCATGTCCTTGCTAGGCTTGGAAGTGTACATAGAGTGGCTATCGAGTTGAATTTTAAACAGGTGTTGATTAAGAGGAATCTCTACGAGAGGGCAAGGTTGCTATGGGCATTTAGGAGAAATATACATCTGGCAAAAAAGTTTAATATGCCTGTGGTGATTTCAAGTGGGGCGGAGAACATATACGGTATAAAGTCCCCCTATGATTTAAGAAGTTTCTTAAATACCTTAACAGGAGATCCTGTATATTCAAAGACTATTATGGAGTTTCCCTATAAGATTGCAGAGTATAGAGTGTATTTGAAGAGAGATAACGTTATAAGATACGGGGTGGAAGTTGTTGAAGAAGAGTGAAAATTAATCTCTCTATATTACTTATTTATTGTTATAGGAAATGTGACTTTAACCCTACAAGGACTACCAGTATTACAAAGATAACAAACAGAGTGATCAACTGAATCCTCATAACTCTCTTTCTCTTTTTTATATACTCATCCTTACATCTCTCCGAGCAGAAAGTTTCATCTGGTGGGATTGATATCCCACAGTTTAAACAGTGTCTATGTTTCTCCATGGAAATCCCTTTTATTACCTGGTACAATTAAGGTACCATTATGTTTATTATCTATAACATTCATTATCTCTTCTGGAGTACCTTTGATAACTACTGTTTTCAGCTTTGCCCTATCTATTATCTTAGAGGCTAAAGGATCTACTATAGAAGAGGATCCTGCCACTATAGAAGAAGATTTAGTAATATCTACTAACTCTTTTGTTGTTAGGAGTTTTATCTTTTTTGCATCCTTATACTTCTTTGGATCCTTATTATAAACTCCATCTACGTTAGTTGCAATAACAAGTAGATCTGCTCCTATATACTCTGCCAAGGAAGCTGCAACAGCATCTGTGGTATGAGCAGGATGAGTACCTCCCATAACAACGATCTTGTTTAAACTTAGTATCATCTCAGCTTCCTTGAAATCCTCTGGTACCTTCTTTATAGAGTAATCTCCAAGGGCGGCAATTAAGATCATACTGTTCATCCTTGTAGCCAATATTCCTATCTCATCACAGAAGGCCTCGTTTGTAAACTCCCGAGCGATAGAGATGTATCTTCTAGCAACGTGCCCTCCTCCAACTACTACACAAACGTCATGTCCCATGTCTTTTATACTTTTAAATACCTCAGCGTATTTCCTTATGTTTTCTGCATCTCCTTCCTTGGGCATAACAACTGAACCTCCTAATGCAAAGACTACTCTCATACTTCTACCTCTCTAACTTTGTAAAATACTAAAAAATAAAAAAATAAACTATTATAAAAAAGTTTATCGTAAATTATATATAGTATAAAATTTTATTGAAATAGAACATATTTTTAAGATAGTTTTTAAATTATTAAATTTTAGATGATAAACATGAAAAGATATAAATCTCCCTCTCTAACAGTTGACGGTATCTTAGAAGTTGGTGGCAAGATACTATTAGTAAAGAGAAAAAATCCTCCTTTTAAAGATTTTTGGGCGTTTCCAGGAGGTTTTGTAAACTATGGAGAAAGGACAGAAGAAGCTGTGGTGAGGGAGGTTTTTGAAGAGAGTGGGATAAAAACTAAGGTTAAGGATCTTCTAGGTGTATACTCAGATCCAAATAGAGATCCTCGAGGACATACTGTGTCTGTAGTATATGTTTTAGAGTATATAGGAGGTTCTCCCAAGGGATTAGATGATGCTAAGGAAGCCAAATTTTTCAATATAGATGAAATAGAAGATATGGACTTAGCCTTCGATCATAAGACTATTTTTAGAGATTATTTAAAATTTAGAGATAAGAGGTGGCAGTATGGTAAAGTTCTGTAAAAAGTGTAACAACATAATGCTTCCAAAGAATGGTAAGTGGGTATGTACTGTATGTCACTTTGAGATAGAGATGAAAAAAGAAGACGAAACCTTTGTACTTAAAGAGAGAATAGAATCCAAGAAAAAAGAGATCGCAGTAATCGAGAATGTAAATACACTACCAACTACCAAGGTGGAGTGTCCTCAGTGTGGAAACTTAGAGGCTTTCTGGTGGCTTCAACAGACGAGATGTGCAGATGAACCTGAGACAAGATTCTACAGATGTACAAAGTGCGGTTATACGTGGAGGGAGTATGATTAGATAAAAAAGAGGACAGAAAAAATTATAGTTATTATAAGTTTTAGCACATAACATTATTAAATTTATAATAGGTCCCAGTTCCTATTAAAAACGATAAAGATTCTAATTTTAATTATTTTTAGGGTTTATTATTATTTATAGTATTAAAAAAATTAAGAATCATTAAAGTATTTGTCTGTTTTTTCAGTGTTTTAACACTTTTGAAGATTTATACCCTCTAAAAGTATTTGTCCTGCCTTAATCCTCTTACATTCTTTCTCAGAGAACAGTTTAAACTTCCCTGCATTACAGAAGTGCTGAACTCTTAGCCCTATTCTTCTTAAAGTATCTTTCTCCATCTTCTCCCCAAAAAATTCCTGAAGTGTCTTAGAAACCGCTCCACAGGGAGAATCTCTGATGATCTCTATGTTCCTTATGATGTTGTTGTTATCTAAGTAAATATTTACCATAGGTTTTCCAAAGTGTCTTAAGAATTCTCGTAATTGAGGGTAGTATTCCAGTTTGCCTCTCAGATATTTCTCATCCAAATTACACAGTAGATCTGGACATACTACATTTTTAAACCTTTCCATCTGTCTCTTGAAGCCTTCACCTTTCCATATACCTATTATTATAAAAAGGTTTTTATCTAAATTCTCTTGAGTATTGATTTCTTCTAAGAGGGTATAAGTGAGATCTGGATTTCTTAAATAGGTTATTAAAATATCGAAATTTTTAAGTTTTTTTAGTGTTTCTTCTTCTATCCTTATATCTTCAAAGTAGCCCTTATAATCCAATACAATATATTTACAGTAAAATTTCTTTTTTATAACCTCGTAGGCTCTATGCCCATACTTCCCATCTGAAACTATGGCAATCGATATTTTATCACTCATTTACATCACAGGATTTATCATATTTCCATATATTTAGGTGTTTGAATATTTATTTTTATAAAATAAATGGTAGCCCGGCGCGGATTCGAACCGCGGTCCCGGGGTCCAAAGCCCCGGATGATAGGCCACTACACCACCGGGCTACTTCTAAATATTTGGCAAAACTTTCATAGTTAATTCTTCTATTTATACTTTTCTATAATTAACATATTTAAATTAATTATGAATCTTAGAGAAACCTATTTTATCTTTCAGTACTAAAGAATTATCTGGAGAAAGATAATAGAAAACTCATCCTTCTAAAAATACAACAACGATAAAGATAAATAATAAATAAAGAAAAGATTTTAAAATAAAAAACCTTATTACTTCGAATATAAATTTTTGAAAGTATTGGGTATTACCGATTCCTTTGGGTATTCTTTATACAATGGAGAATTTTCTCATCTCATCTCAGTACAGTTAATGGTTTTATTTCTTACTAAATATTTTTTATTTTTTATAAGGTTGGAATTTTTTTATATATCTCTTTTTAATCACTAAGTTTGTAAGTATTATGAGGTATCTATAATGCTTATCATTTTTATTACGACTCTGATGGTTTTTGTTTAAGTGTAAAATAAGAACATAATTATTAATTTTAACTCCTCACCTCCTGAGGTGAAAATATGAAATCCTTCGTTATTACTGCAAGGGGGCATCCAAATGTTAAATGTACTCATAAAACCACGTTGGAGATTACAAAAGAAAACTATTTAACATCAACTGGAGACTGTATAATAGGAATATCTGCAGATAAATCGATGTTGGACTTTCCAGAAGATTTCAGGGAGAAGATAAGAAATGCCGATAGAATAGTTGTTGAGATCCTGGTAGATGATCTAAGGGAGGTTATCGTTGGAAGGGGACATAGAGATCTTATCCTAAGCCATCCCACTGACATAGTAATTAGAAAGAGTACTTATATCTGTCCGAGAACCTTGATGATCTCTGCGAATAAAAGCGCTAGGGATATAGACCGAGAGATAGTTAAGAAACTAAGAGAAGGCGATAAATTAACATTTAAAATAACTGTAGGTTAGTTGTAATACTATATATAAAGTTTAGGTATTTTTTTACTCCATGTCCTCTGGCAACTTTGCAGCAATATCGTGATGTTCAGCTAGACCTAAGGCTGCAACAGCGCCAATTATTCCTTCTTCCCTATCAAATATCTTGACAACCTCTATGTTGTTCTTCTCCGCCACACCTATAGCCTCCTCGATAGATACCATCTTTTCCTTTGCCTTATTTGTAAATATCTTCATACTCTTGGATGGGGTTATACCGTAGTATAGAGCCATAGCAGTTTTATCAGATAAACTTCTCTCTTTGATAAAATCCCTAATTACTTCCTTAACCTTATACTTGTACTTAGGATACACTGCAAAGGTTAGGGCAACTGAGACGCAATTCTGGGTTTTATTTGGATTTCCAGGATATAGTTGCACTATGGTATGATCCATATAATAGCCAAACCCTTTACTTTCAATATATTTACCTATCTCATGTGCCAGTACCCAGGTTGCCCCCTTCTCCTTTGTATCTGTGTCATCTATACCTACTATTAACTTCTCCATTTTAGGAGTGATGACAATACCTCTACCAAGTTTTGAACCTCCTCCCTTCTCTAATATTACAGTGTCGATAACATTCTCAGCCCCTTTCCTCAACTCTATTCCCACACCTCCCCCAGCCAATCCTACATAGTGGACATGGACGTTTTCCCCTTTTATATAAACTTCTTCAATACCTGCTGCAGAAATTGAAGGTACTAAGTTTAACCTACTCCTCCCTATCTTTAATATAAAGTGGTGTTTATTACCTTCCCTCCATGCAGATATAACAAGAGGAGATGTTCTTCTGTACTGGTATATCACCCATTGAGATCCGTTAGGACATGGATGCTCCTCCACAAGTTCGACGATTCCTAAACCTTCATCTACCATGGCAACTATCCTCTTATAAGATATATTTTCCATAACAATCACTTTAACCGTTGTCTTCTTTGCTAGATCTTTTTAACTTGTAGTCTAAAACCATCTCCTTTAACTTTTCTTCAACTTCTTTTAACTCCCTTTTAAGATCTTCTATCTTGTAGTAGATATCCCATTTTAAGGAGCAGTTTATATTTATAGATATGCTTTTTAATACTTCTATACACCTTTTCAAGTTATGATAGTTTATTATCGTAATGTACTCACTGCTATTTAACCTCTCCAACTGATTCTCAAGTTCCTTCACTAAATCCAAATATCTCTTTAGTTCCCTACTTAAAAATCTTCCCTCCTCTATGGAAATACGTACCTCTGAGTTAGTATCTAAGCTCTCCAGAGTCTCCTCTAACATGTCTATCTCGTTATTGAGATCTATGTATCTTTTAAAATATTCTTTTAATTTATCAATTTTTTCATAATCTTTATCTTTTAAAATTATCAACTCCACAGTCTTTTTTATCTCCTCGATATTAATCCCCTTCCGTAGAATAAATTTTTAATAATTTTATAATTTTTTAATTTAAATATATTTTATTGTTTCTATTATATTGTACTATTATATTGTATTATTTTAACAAAGGATTAACTACTACCTACATGTCTAACATTTACTAACATCCCTTTTTTAGCTCTCTTCATCTCGGAGCCATTTAGAATAGCCCTTCCCACCCCAATTACTTCATCCTCGTAGATAATCACCACCTCGTCCCTTACAGATATATTCTCATCACAGTCCTCAAATCCTGGAGGGAATAGAGCCCCCTTTTTAACCTTAAAATTAACCTCTACCCAGTTTACCTTTCCAAGTAACTTACCACCTTCGTGAGTTAAGACGTAGAGACCAGTCTCGGGATTTATGGAACATATCTGAATTAATTTGTTGTCTTTTTTGATAAAGAATCTCTTAATCTCTCCTTTAACTACCACATCGTCAGGAATGATATTTTTCTTAAATTGAAACTTTGAAAGCTCCTTGTAGTTGTGAAGAGTTTGCATCCTCCTTAATTTTTTTAAATCCTTCTCTTTTATTTCACACTCTTCTTTTAACTCCCTAAGTGTATTTCTTAGAGTTTTTAGGGATTCTGAAGATGTTGGATCTCCCTTAGACGTTACTATAAGATCTCCGTACTTCTCGCATGTGTCCTTCAGTATCTCTAGGTAATGATCAGGAAGATGGGCCAATATCTTTAGATGTTGGAACTTCTTTCTTCCCTTTTTTAGTAAGTTATCTAGCTCTCTGTTAATAAACTCTATTTCCTCTAAGGACCACCTGCCTGTAACCGGGATGTCGTAGTTTACTACACCTTCAAGAGCTCTGGGAACTACACCGTAGGGAGAAGTGATAATAACTTCCTCAACTGGAAATCCTACAGGTTTTATTGCATTTATGAAATAACTGTGAGACTTAGATCGTGAGTAAGGTTTCTTAGAAGAGCAAGGTAGTAGAACTATGGTATCTGTAAATAACTCGTAGTTTCTCGCCCTCTCTATGTATTTTTTTTACTTCAGGTATTTCAGTCTCATCTATTGTAACGATTATTTTTTTTCCCTTTGACAGTGGAATGTTTCTTAAGTCTGGTTCATATATCCTGTAGTTTGCCCGTAGGTAGGGATCTGATACTGTAGTCTCTTCGACGAGATTCCTCAGAATTCCCTCCCTTATACAGTACCTTACCTCCATCAGCACCTGGGAGATAATCTCTATATTGTGGTTTATTATCTCCTCCTTATCTTTATCTGTTAATACCATCCTGTTCTTTGTAAAGTAGTATCCAAGAGATCCGTAATAGTAGGCGGAGGAGTAATCGAAGTAATCTACACCGAGATATACCAGTAGAGGTATCTCCCAAGGTAGTGCTGTAGGGAAGTATATGGCACTGTTTGGAGAGATAGATGTTCTTATCTTCTGTAGCAACTGTACTAATTCCTTTCTCTTTATAAGTCTTCTACCATCACCTATTATCACTAAATCGGGAATGTCTTTTAATATACTATCTAGCATATCTAGATGTTTCCCCACATTGACTATAAGGTATTTAAGATTATAACCTTCCAATTCAATGGTACTATAGAGTTTATCCCTGTTTATATTTAGTAGATGTTCTGCTACCTCTTTTGGGGAATCAAAGGGTATCTTCAAGATAGGAGGTTTGATGTTTTTAATTATATCACTGTCTATTATATTTGGAGTATATCTACCACCTTTTTTATAACTCTCCTTACATATCCTACCTATGTCGTAGTGGATAGGTTCTAACATGTTATCACAGTGTAACTTATAAGGATTATGGATATGGATAATAGTATAATACTCCAAAACTATATATAAAAACCTCTAGTTCCCATTAAAAAACGATAAAGAATAAATTATTATAACAACAGTAAGATAAAAATAAAAAAATCCCTATAATCAGTAAAAATATAAAATTTAAAATTGTTTGACACTTCTATCATATCCTCGTATTCAGAAAACATCTTATTTTTAAATAAAAATAATAAAAAGATAAATATTATAATAATAAGGTAACAAATCCTAAAAACATCCTGAAAAAAGTAAAATAAGTTTTTATTTCCTGGAGTATACGGAGTATGGAAAAATAAATAGGATTTCTGTTAATATTTCTTCTTAAGGGAGGTTTTTTATCACTTCTGTTTAATTTTTTAATTATTTATTTTTCATAATTCTATGTTATATGTTACTATAATTATAAATATTATTATATTATTAAGAATCTTGATAAGTTAGATGTCTCCTGGTGAAATAATGTACCATATCACGATAAATAACGGAAACAACAGTTGTGATATTTATATTTTAGGTACAGCTCATGTTTCAGAGGACAGTATAAGGAAGGTGGAGGAGGTCATAAACGAGATAGATCCTGACCTAATAGCAGTTGAGTTGGACAGTGAGAGGTTTCTCGCCCTTATAAATGAAGAAGATAATAATCTAAAGAACGTGAATATATGGAAGGTGCTAAAAAGTGGAGATATTGGATTATTTTTATTTCATACAATTCTTGCAAGTTTTCAGAAGGAGATAGGGGAGAAGTTCAACATCAAACCTGGTAGTGAGATGAAAAGAGCCGTGGAGCTAGCTAAATTGTATAAGAAACCTCTCTATCTGATAGATAGACCTATAGATATTACATTGAGACGTGCATTAGGTAGTATGCCTCTAAAAGAGAAGTTAAAGTTATTCTATCAGTTATTTGAAGGTGGAGATATTAAAGAGTTAGATAAGAAGTCTATAAGAGAAATGATAAATAATGCCCAAGAGTTAGTTGAAATATTGAAAGACTTATCGCCTACCCTTTACAGGGTTTTTGTGGATGAAAGAGACAAATACATGGCAAAGAACATCTTTGATACCAGTATTGGAAGAAAAAAGATACTTGTTGTAGTTGGGGCAGGTCATGTTAAAGGAATAGTAGATTATCTAAAAAAACTTGAAAGAGGGGAAATAGAGATCGATCTCAATGAACTTACGGAAGTAAAAAGAGGAAGAAATTATTTAAAAATAGCATTTTCAGTGGTTTTAATTGGAATCATACTTTATGGAATATTCTCACTTTCTTCTAATCTTGAGATGTTGAAAAAACTTACTATAGACTGGATACTGATAAATGGTACATTATCTGCATTGGGGGTGATCCTTGCACGGGGTAAGTTACCTTCTGTTATCTCGGCATTCCTTGTGGCACCTATAACTTCCCTGATACCTGTTATTGGAGCAGGTTATATCGTAGGATTGGTGGAGTTGAAGTGTAGAGGTATAACTCCGGAAGATATTCACCACCTATTTAAATGTGATAGGTTGAGGGAGTTAATGGACAATAACCTTATGAGGGTATTGATGGTAGCAGCTTTCTCCAGTCTAGGAAGTGCAATAGGTACTTTTTACTTTATACCTAAGTTCTTAGGACTCTGAGATAAGCCTGTATATCTCCTTTAACATCTCTACATCAATCTGTCCAGGTGCAGAGGATTTATTCTCCATAGAAGCAAAGGTCAATATACTTCCAAAGTAGGTTCCCAGTATCCTTGTTAATTTACCCTTTTTTCCCATTCCTATACCTATTACCTTCCCTTCAAATTCCTGTATAACCCTTAAAACATTTAAAATATCTCTGTTGTTATTAACCATAGTAGCAAATTTGCCAATATCTCCTATTTGGAGTTCTTTATTTACAATGTCTAAGAGTTTATTGTAGGAAGGAGTTTCTTTAAAGTTGTGGTAGGATATGACGATCTTAGTCTTTGAATTCACATTATCTCTAAAATCAACAAGTTCTCTGTTTCTTTTTTCCTTTAACTCTACGTCTATATATCTCACGTTGTTTTCAATAGCTACCTTGTATAACTCTATTCTCTTATCGTCGCTACCTCTATATTTTCCTCCTTCCCAATGTGCCCTTATTGTGATAATTGAGGGATATTTGGCTATCTCTACAATGTCTTCCTCTCTGATTTCCTTGAAGTAATCCACTCTAAATTCTACGATATCTGCAACTTCTAAGGCCCTCTCGGCACTGATTAAGGCCTTTTCTACACTCTCCTCTACTATTGGGACACATATCATATTTATCCCTTTTATTTTTATGATCAAATCTTAACTCCCATTCAAAAAAGTAAAATAAACTCTTATCTTCTGACTAGTTAATTATTGAAGAAATAGAGTAGGATTATCTGTTAAATGTTTTATTAAGAGTTTTTTCTCATATTTTTTTGTTATTTTACTCCATTAGTTCAAAATGTTATATTTTTCGACTTTTTAAGTTATTATTCCATTATCATGATGGATATGGAAACATTACTTCGAAATAAAAGGATTGTTATTTATTCCAACTCATTAAGGAACTTGGCTATCTTTTGGACTACGATTTTAGCCTCTTCTTCATTCTTAGGGTATATAAGGTTCAACTTCGGTATCCCCCTTCTCCTTATAAGATACTTTGTAAGTTCATTTGTCCTGGCACAACCTATACATCCAAAGGCCATAGGAGCTTCATCCATTATAATAGCAGCATCTGCCTCTTCAATTAGAGGACCTATTAAGGCCATCCTCCCCCTAACTCCAGAAGGCACCTCTATTGCTGCATAACGTAATCCCTTTTTGGGATCTTCGTCAGTCATGTTCATTGGAGGACTATCTATCTCTGGAGTTCTAACTTTTTTACCTATAACGTTGTTGAGCATTAAAGGCTTATGGCCAAACCTTTCAACGAGATCTCCAAGTATTAAACTGTTAGGTGGATATATAAATATCTTCTTCATGTTTTCACCATCAATATTCCCTTACTTAGGAAAGGCATCTTCAGGAAGGAATTTCACCAATTCTGGTCTCCTTGAGAGTGTCAACACTTCTTCAAACATCCCTGCAGTGATGTCCACTACTCCAACTGCTCCAACTACTTCACCATCATCTACTATTGGTACCACTATTACCGGCAGTCCTGCGTAAGGACCTTTTATAACACTTACTCTCAAAATCTCCCCTAACTCCATAGCCAGCTTTAATACATATCCCTCGTAGTTGGTATCTACAATCTTCCCCTTTTCAACTCTTACACCAGGTTTTTCTCTGGACCTCATAGTAACAGGTACTTTATTTACAAGGAGGTGTATCGCATATGCTATCGGTGCTATCTCTTTAGCATCAGCTTTTTTCAAAAACTCTTTTAACACATTTTCACCTTTAAAAGGTATTCTCTATTATATAAAAATATTTATAAACAAAAAGTTTTTTATTGTTTTTATAATTTCTAATATTATTATATAAAAAGCTGGTGATAAGATGAAGGTGTTGTTAATAGGTGGTGGAGCAAGAGAACATGCTATTGCAGAGGTTCTTAAGAATAATCCCTCTGTAAAACTCTACACAGTTATGAAAAACAGAAATCCTGGGATATACAGGATCTCAGAAAAGGTTTCCTTAAAACCCGAAACAGATATAGAGGCTGTAAAGTCCTTTGCAAAGGAAATAAATCCAGATATTGCAGTTATCGGCCCTGAGGCTCCTTTAGGGGTAGGGATGGCAGATGCACTCTGGGATATGGGGATACCTACTGTAGGGCCAAAGAAACGCCCTGCACAGATCGAAACCAGTAAAGAGTTTATGAGGAAGTTAATGGAAAAGTATAATATAAAAGGATCTGTAAAATACGCTTCCTTTAATACCTACGACGGTGTGGAGGAATTCATAGATAGTTTAAGTGAGGAAGGGATAGATGTAGTTGTGAAACCTGTGGGGTTAACTGGAGGTAAAGGTGTAAAGGTGGTGGGAGAGCAACTGAAGGATAACGAGGAGGCTAAGAAATATGCAAAGGAGATCTTTGAAAAGAATATAGGAGGAGGGAAAGTAGTAATAGAGGAGAAACTTGTAGGGGTGGAATTTACACTCCATGGTTTTGTAGATGGAAAGAATATTGTCTTCACTCCTGCAGTCCAGGATCATCCCCATGCCTACGAAGGAGATGAAGGACCAATTACTGGAGGTATGGGATCTTTCTCCTGTCCAGATCACAAGTTGCCGTTCCTGACTGATAGAGATCTGGAGGAAGCTAAGGAGATTATGAGGGATACAGTTGAGGCTATTAGAAAGGAAGTTGGCCCATACCAAGGTATACTCTACGGCCAGTTTATGCTAACAGTTGATGGGCCAAAGATAGTGGAGTACAACGCAAGGTTTGGAGATCCTGAAGCTATGAATATTCTGCCCCTCTTGAAAAACGACTTCGTAGAGGTGTGCGAGGCTATAGTTGATGGTACTTTAGATAAGATAAATTTGGAGTTCGAGAAGAAGGCAAGTGTATGTAAATACGTTGCACCAAAGGGGTATCCAACAGATCCTGTGAAGGGTGAAGTTATAAAAGTAGATGAAAAGAAAATAAGGGAGACTGGGGCACTTCTATACTATGCTTCAGTGGATGAGAGAGACGGAAAGTTGTATTTAACAGGTTCGAGGAGTGTTGCCGTAGTGGGGGTATCGGAGAGTATCGAAGAGTGTGAGAGGATTGTAGAAGAAGCTATAAAGTATATAGAAGGGAAGGTATTCCACAGGAGAGATATAGGTAAAATAGAGTTGATCAGAAAGAGAGTTGAAATGATGAAAAAGTTGAGGGAGAGTTAAAGTATAGGTCTTATTAAAAACTATTTATAAAAAATCTTAAAATTGATAATATCCGATAAAAACAAATAAAGTGAAAAAGTAAAATTCTTATGTTATCCTAGAGAACTTTTACTTTAATTTTATTATTAATTTTTTATTATAATCGTTATTAATAATAATGGAAATCGATTAGATAGAGGGGATAAGGATGAAAAGAATAAATTATGACAAACTTCTAATGATTCCAGGGCCCACTATGGTGTCAAGTGAAGTGCTAAATACAATGGCTTACCCTATAATAGGTCATAGAACTAAGGAGTTCGGAGCACTGTTGGAAGATACTGTGGAGAAGATGAAGAAGGTATTTATTACTAAGGGAGACGTCTATATCATCACTGGATCTGGGACTGCAGTTATGGATATGGCTATTGCTAACACTGTAAATAAGGGAGATAAGGTACTTACCATATGTAACGGTAACTTTGGAGAGAGATTCTCTAAGATCGTAGAGGTATATAAGGGAGAAGTTATTAAATTGGAGTATTCTTGGGGCAAAGGTGCAAGGCCTGAAGATGTAAAGAGGATCTTAGAAGAGAACCCTGATATCAAAGCTGTTACTGTAGTTCATAACGAAACATCAACAGGTGTAAGGAATCCAATTAAGGATATCGGAAAGATAGTTAAAGATTACGACGCTCTCTATATAGTCGATACAATCTCCTCCTTAGGTGGAGACTACGTAGATGTAGATGGGTTCCACATAGATATATGTATTGCAGGTTCCCAGAAGTGTCTGGGGGCTCCTCCAGGAATCTCTGCCATATCTATAAGTGAGAAAGCCTGGGATGTTATAAACTCTACAGAGAGTAAGTCTTTCTACTTAGATATAAAGGCGTACAGGGATAGGTTTGAGAGTAAGAAAGAATCTCCTTATACTCCAGCAGTTTCACTAATCTATGCACTAAATAAGGCGTTGGATAGAGTGCTTGAAGAGGGACTGGAGAACAGAGTTAAGAGACACGAAAGGATGGCAAGGGCAACAGTTACAGGTTTGGAGGCTATGGGGATAGAACTCTTTGCAGAGGAATGGGCGAGATCTATCACTGTAACATCTGCTATATATCCACACGGTATAGAAGATAAGGAGTTTAGGAAGATCCTCTCCAATAAATACAATGTGGTTATCGCTGGAGGACAGGGCCAGGTTAGTGGTAAGATATTCAGGATAGGACATATGGGAGAAGTAAAGGAAATCCATATACTAGGAACCTTGGCTGCCATAGAGATGGCATTTAAAGAGTTAGGTTATAACACCAGTGGAGGAGTAGATGCTGCCAAAGAGATATTGGAGAGATAATAACTTAATTTTATTAATATAAAAATTGAACAAAGACAAAGACATCTCCTTTATTTTATTTTATTCTATCTTTATTTTTTTACTATCAATAAATCCTAGTTTCCATTAATATCTTATAAAATTATGATTTTTATAAAAATAATAGGGATAATAAAAAATAAAAAAACTCCTATCAATCTAAAAATTTTTAAAGTTATAAAATAGATAAATGTCTTCAATCTCTAAAGATTGAAAGAAAAGAAAAATCCTTAATACCTCCTAACTACAACAGGATAACTTTATGCCTTCTGAGAGGATAATGTAACATGAAAATTTTTGAGGTGACAACATGAAGATTGAAATAGATGAGAAATACTGTAAAGGATGCGATATATGTATATTCATATGTCCAAGGGATGTATTTATAAAGTCCGACAAACTAAATAAAAAGGGTATCTATCCACCTGTGCCTAAGTACCCCGAAAATTGTACTAAGTGTCAACTGTGTGTATTACAATGTCCAGATCAGGCCATCTCTATTTTAGATTAAACATTTTTAATTATTTGTAATTAAATATATCTAAATATATAAATATATATTAAAAAATAAAATACATCATGGCATGGGGGCTATAGCCCGCCTTCTGTAATTTCGGCGACATTCGGCTAAGCGCTAAAACGCTTGCACCCGTGCAGAATGGCCTCGTTTCACCGGCCCCTTGGAACTCCTCAATTTACTATCATTGTCATCGTTCCAAGACCGTGTCGTTTCTGTAGGCCATTCAGCCCCTCTCGGGGCATGATGCACTTTATGGGTGGGCGGAGCTTCCTCCTCACGGAGAGTCGCCAGCCCCCTTGCCATGATTATAAATTATAAAAAAAGTGGCTGACGGCGTCGCCCCGTTCCCACCCAAAGGCAGTACTTGGGGCATCGCTGGAGGGCTTAATTTCCGAGATCGGGACGGGATCGGATGTAGCCCCTCCGCTATGGCCGTCATGCCTGTTAAAAAATCCCCATAAGCCCCCGTACCTTTAAGTGTCCAGGTACTCCAGTATATCCCTCGGGCGATTAGTACTAGCGGACTTAACACCTCGGGGGAAAACCCCTCGGTGCTTACATCCCTAGCCTATCAACCCCCTCTTCTAGGGGTGCCCTCGTCCCCGAAGGGAACGGCTGCCTATTTTCGGGGTGGGTTTCGGGCTTAGATGCTTTCAGCCCTTAACCCTTGGCGCGTGGCTGCTCGGCATGCCCTGTCGGACAGCCGATAGACTAGAGGCGCCGGTGGTTCGTTCCTCTCGTACTAGAACCACCTTCCCCTCAGGCAGCCAACACCTCCAGCAGATAGCAACCAACCTGTCTCACGACGGTTTAAACCCAGCTCGTGATCCCCTTTAATGGGCGAACAGCCCCACCCTTGGGTCCTGCTGCAGACCCAGGATGGGAAAAACCGACATCGATGTAGCAAGCCGCGGGGTCGATATGGGCTCTCGCCCGCGACAACTCTGTTATCCCCGGGGTAGCTTTTCTGTTATCCCTGGCCCCCATCGGTGAGGCACAGGGGTTCGCTAGGCCCGCCTTTCGGCTCGTGACCCCTTATTGTGCGGGGTCACGTCAGGCCGGCTTTTGCCCTTGCACTCAACGGCGGAGTTCTGACCCGCCTGAGCCGACCTTTGGGCCCTCCTGATGCCTTTTCAGGAGGGTGCCGCCCCAGCCAAACTGCCCACCAACCGGTGTCCCCCTACTGGGGTAAGGGACATGGCCATGGGTGGGTGGTGTCCCATGGGCGCCTCCACCTCCCCTGGCGAGGAGGCTTCGACGGCTCCCACCTACGCTGTACACCCACGGCCATGCCCCAACGGCAGGCTGCAGTAAAGCTCCACGGGGTCTTCGCTTCCCACTGGAGGTCTCCGGCCTTTGCACCGGAACGGTAGGTTCACCGGGTTCCAGCCGGGGACAGTGGGGGTCTCGTTACGCCATTCATGCAGGTCGGAACTTACCCGACAAGGAATTTCGCTACCTTAAGAGGGTTATAGTTACCCCCGCCGTTTACTGGCGCTTCACCCGGTTGTACCCGGGCTTCACGTACCAGCACTGGGCAGGCGTCGGCCTTAGTACACACCCTTTCGGGCTAGCTAAGACCTGTGTTTTTATTAAACAGTCGGACCCCCCTAGTCACTGCGACCAGCAGCCCCTTGAGAAGGCCGCTGGCACCCCTTCTCCCGAAGTTACGGGGCCAATTTGCCGACTTCCCTCGGCTGGATTCTCCCGACACGCCTTAGGCTACTCACCTAGGGGCACCTGTGTCGGTTCTGGGTACGGTCGCCAGGGATCCTTGCCAGTTCCCTTTTCACGGGCTCCAGGGCTCGGCCAAACCGCCCTAACGGGCGGCTCATCAGGCTTTCATCCGGTTCTCGTTATTACAACTCTCCCCGGACTTATACCCTTGACCACCCCGACGGGGATGGTTGGCCTACCCTGAAGCGTCAGGAACTGGCCTTGCGTTGCCGCACGTACCCTGGCGGCACAGGAATATTAACCTGTTTCCCTTTCCCCCCGTAGGGGGTTACCCTGGGGGTTAGGACCGGCTAACCCACAGCTGACGACCATTGCTGTGGAAACCTGGCCCCTTCGGCGGTGGGGATTCTCACCCCACTTTGCTGTTACTACTGCCGGGATTCTCGTTTCTACGGGGTCCACCTGACCTCACGGCCAGGCTTCTACCCCCGCAGAACGCCCCCCTACCGGATCACCTTTCGGTGCCCCCGGGTTTCGGTGGCCGGTTTAGCCCCGTCCATTTTCGGGGCCCCTGACCTCGGCAGGTGAGCTGTTACGCACTCTTTAAAGGATGGCTGCTTCTAAGCCAACCTCCCTGCTGTCTTAGGCCAGGGACGCCCTTCGTGTTCGCACTTAACCGGCACTTAGGGACCTTAACCCGGGTCTCGGTTATTCCCGTCTCGGACATACGGCTTACCCGTATGCCCTCACTCGGGGGCTACGGTGTGGACAGGTTTGGAGTTTGACAGGGTGACGAGGGCTTTCGCCCCCTGTTCACCCCATCAGTGCTCTACCCTGCCCACGACCTAACCCCCGGCTAGCCTGCGAGCTACTTCGGGGGGAACCAGCCGTCTCCGGGCTCGATTGGCCTTTCACCCCTAGACCGGGGTCAGAGGAGCGCTTTGCATTGCAACACCCCTGCAGGCCTCCACCCCTCTGATGAGGGGCTTCACCTTGCCCCGGCCTAGATCGCCCGGTTTCGGGTCGTATGGCTGTGACTCCAGGCCCTTAAGACCCCGTCCCTCGGCAAAAAGCCTGCGGACCTGTCGGTTTCCCTACGCCTCCGACCTTGAAGGTCTTAGGCTCGCCACAGCCATACACTCCCCGGCCCGTTTTTCAAAACGGACGGCACGACCCTGGACACTGTTCCTCGTACTACCCTCTCGCGAGGGGTTCCTTCGGAACAGTTGCCTTTGGGGCCGTGCCATACTGTCCCTACCTGGTTTCAGGCTCTTTTCACCCCCTGCTAAGGGTGCTTTTCAGCTTTCCCTCACGGTACTAGTGCGCTATCGGTCTTGGGACGTATTTAGGGTTGGAAGACCGATGCCTCCCAGATTCCCGCGGGATATCCAACCCACGGTACTCAGGGACACCCCAAAAACCCAGGTCAGTTATGCCTACGGGACTTTCACCCTCTATGGTGCGCCATTCCAGGCGACTTCGGCTTCCCAACCTGGGTTTTTTACGGGGGCCCTGCAACCCCACATCCCCTGGATGTTACCACCCAGGGTTCAGTTTGCCCTCTGCCGGTTTCGGTCGCCCCTACTCCCGGCATCCCTGTTGGTTTCTTTTCCTGCGGGTACTAAGATGTTTCAGTTCCCCGCGTTCCCGCTCCTTACGGAGCGCCCCCAAATGGGGCAGGAAGTCCCATTCGGGGATCCCGGGATCTACGGATGCCTGCTCCTCCCCCGGGCTTATCGCAGCTTGCCACGCCCTTCGTCGGCGCCCCAAGCCGAGCCATCCACCAGGTAGGATAACGGATATACTGGAGTACCTGGATATCACCAGGTACGGGGGCTTATGGGGCCCTCATCTAATCTCAGGCTATCGATCCATGACCCCTTGGATCATGGATCGAAAAAAAATAAAGGTGGACCCAGTGGGATTTGAACCCACGGCCTCCGCCTTGCAAGGGCGGCGCTCTCCCAGCTGAGCTATGGGCCCATGATGTAAGCCTGCAACCATTTAGTGCCTGGTAACGACCGGCTTTTTTCCAAGGAGGTGATCCAGCCGCAGGTTCCCCTACGGCTACCTTGTTACGACTTCACCCCCCTCGCTGAGCCCAGGTTCGACCCTGGCCAGCGGCCAGGGCCTCACCTGGACCCAACTCGGGTGGTGTGACGGGCGGTGTGTGCAAGGAGCAGGGACACATTCACCGCAGCATGGTGAGCTGCGATTACTACGGATTCCGCCTTCACGTGGGCGAGTTGCAGCCCACGATCCGAACTACGGTTGGGTTTAGGAGATTGGCTACCCCTTTCGGGGTCGCATCCCACTGTCCCAACCATTGTAGCCCGCGTGTAGCCCAGGGGATTCGGGGCATGCGGACCTATCGTTGCCCGCACCTTCCTCTGGTTTGACACCAGCGGTCCCCTATGAGTGCCCTCCCCCCGGAGGGGGAGATGGCAACATAGGGCGCGGGTCTCGCTCGTTACCTGACTTAACAGGACGCCTCACGGTACGAGCTGACGATGGCCATGCACCACCTCTCAGCGCTTCAGGTAAGGTCGTCAACCTGACCTTCATCATGCTGTCGCCCCTGGTGAGGTGCCCGGCGTTGAATCCAATTAAACCGCAGGCTCCACCCGTTGTAGTGCTCCCCCGCCAATTCCTTTAAGTTTCAGCCTTGCGACCGTACTCCCCAGGCGGCGGACTTAACGGCTTCCCTTCGGCACCGCCTGGGCCCGAAGCCCAGGCGACACCTAGTCCGCAGCGTTTACGGCCGGGACTACCCGGGTATCTAATCCGGTTCGCGCCCCCGGCTTTCGTCCCTCACCGTCGGACCCGTTCCAGGCGGGTGCCTTCGCCATAGGTGGTCCTCCAGGGATCAACGCATTTCACCGCTACCCCTGGAGTACCCCCGCCCTCTCCCGGTCCCAAGTCCAGCAGTATCCCTGCCAGTCCTACGGTTAAGCCGTAGGATTTAAGCAGGGACTTACTGGACCGGCTACGGACGCTTTAGGCCCAATAATAGTGGCCACCACTCGGGCCGCCGGTATTACCGCGGCTGCTGGCACCGGTCTTGCCCAGCCCTTATTCCCGGAGCTTTTTACACTCCGGAAAAGCCGTGGCAAGGCCACGGCACTTGGGGTCCCCCCATCGCACTTTCGTGCATTGTGGAGGTTTCGCGCCTGCTGCGCCCCGTAGGGCCTGGGGCCTTGTCTCAGTCCCCATCTCCGGGCTCCCTCTCTCAAGGCCCGTACCGATCGTAGGCTTGGTGGGCCGTTACCCCACCAACTACCTAATCGGCCGCAGTCCCATCCTCAGGCGGGCATAACGCCCTTTCGGGGAAGGATCATTCCAGACCTCTTCCCCTATGGGGTATTAGCCTCAGTTTCCCGAGGTTATCCCCCACCTGAGGGTAGGTTGACCACGTGTTACTGAGCCGTCCGCCGGTGCCTGCACCCAAAAGGGTGCAGGCCCCTTGACTCGCATGGCTTAGTCGGACCCCAATAGCAGTGGCCTCCGGCGGGATCAACCGGAATTAAAATGGAGTACGATCGCCACCGGTCGTTACCAGGTATCACTTGGTTGCAGGCTTACATCCAACCTAAGTCTTTGACTTAGGTTATCATTCC
>NZ_BFAX01000005.1 GCF_004310395.1 Methanofervidicoccus abyssi
GCTTAGTCGGACCCCAATAGCAGTGGCCTCCGGCGGGATCAACCGGAATTAAAATGGAGTACGATCGCCACCGGTCGTTACCAGGTATCACTTGGTTGCAGGCTTACATCCAACCTAAGTCTTTGACTTAGGTTATCATTCCATTGCATAATATTTGCCATGTATAGAGTATTGTATTGTTTTTAGGTTTAGAACGATAGGGATATAAATGTTGTAGAAGTATATATAAATATATAAAACACACATCTTTTAAAACTTCTGAAAATTCTTTTATAACTAAAATAATAATTTAAGGAATTTCTTTTTGGAATTTACCACCATATATTTTTAATTCCCAGTAAATAGGCCACAATATTACTTGATAGATGTATCACAGGTGTAATGATCAATATTGTAACTATCATGTCTAAGGTTAGAGGTGCAAAAGGATAGGCAAATAACATTGCAAATACAACGAAGTCAAGTTGATCGAGTAGAGGTGCAGGTTTTCCCCGCTCTATTCCTAACCTTCTCTTGATAAAACTACCTACCATGTCCCCAAAGAGGGCTCCCAAGGATAGGAAAAAACCAACATATATCCATTTAAAGAGGTTATAGTAGAACTCAGAAGTTCCTACTATATCCAGATTTAGAAGGATACTCTCAAAAGCAGCAGCGATACATCCACAAAGTAAACCAAAGAAAAATCCTCTATATGTAACTCCATCGCCTAGTAATCTTCTTCCATCTAAGAAGCACTTCCCTAAATCCACTGGGGCTCCTCCACCAAATACACAGGCGGCAGCATTTGCAACATAGGCTGGTAAAATATATATTAAAGAGTTAAAAAGTATTCGGACAGGATTCATAAGACCCCTCAATCTCCTATAAAATTTTTATATAGACCACTTTTTTAAGAGACTAAGTATATAGATACAACTCTAATCTCATAAGCGGGTTATTATATTGTTTTATTATTATTTTATTATTCATATTGGTTATTATAATTAAATTTTTTTATAACAATTATGCTATAATTCAACCAAGGATATAGGGAAACTATGGATCTGGATAGATACGATGTCGTTATTGTTGGAGGAGGGCCAATAGGTTGTATCACTGGAGAGAGTATAAAACATCATAAGGTGTTAATTGTTGAAGAGCATAGTGCGGTAGGAGTTCCTCTACAGTGTGGAGGACTTGTTAGTAAAAAGGGGGTGAAGGAGTTAGGATACCCAAAAGGCGTGGTAAACAAAGTTAAGGGGGCTTATATATTTTCAAAAAATAGAAGTATAAAAATTGAAGATAGGGACATTAGGGCTTATGTGTTTGAAAGGAAAATCATGGACAAAGATATAGCAAAGAGAGTATCTAAGAAGGTTGATTTCCTACTTAAAGCCTACGGTAGATTGGTTAAAACTCCCTACCATCAGAAGGAGAATAGATCGGAAAATATTCTCAATTTCAAAAATCAGATTAAGAAGAAAGGATACACCCTCTCTGTAAGTTTTATGGGGGATAACTACCGTCTAAATCCCAAGGTTATAGTTGGTGCAGATGGAGTAAGATCCAGTATTGGAAGATCTGCAGGAATACCTATGATTAGAGAGGTACTCTCTGGGGCCCAGCTTGAGATGGTTAATGTGAATGTTGACAGTGATTTTGTCTATATATTTTTAGATAAATCTTACTCTAAAGACTTCTTTGCATGGATAATTCCTATGGGAGAGGATAGAGTAAGGGTTGGCCTATGTGATACGTCAGATGGATACAACAAACTTATTAATCTTATAGAGAATCACCCTGTAGTCTCCCAGATGCTGAAGGGCGGCATTCCTGTAGAGTTCTCTGTAGGAGCCCTTCCTATAGGGTATGCAAAGGAGACAGTTAAAAATAATCTCCTCCTTGTTGGAGATGCTGCAGGACATGTGAAACCTTTAAGTGGAGGGGGACTATACTACGGAGCAAAATGCGCCAAGATCTGTGGAAATGTTATAGAAGAATACCTCAGGGAAGAGCATGATATTGGGTACTTGAAAAAATACCATAAACTCTGGAAAAGGGAAATATGGAGAGAGATTGATTTTGGACTCAAGTTTAGACGTATCTTAAAGAAGATGGACAACAACAAAATAGACAAGCTTCTAGAGTTCATCGAGAAGAACGAGCTTATAGACTATATTGTAGAAAAAGGAGATATGGACAATCCCTCCAAAGTACTAGAAGGAATATTTAAAAAATTTTTAGGAAATTGTATAAAAAGTTTATTAAATTAAATCTTAAAATTTAATAATTATTATTAAAATTAATAATTAAGAGAAAAGATAATGGAAAAGAACCTTTAAAAATGACCTCTATCTATCATGTATCCTACCTCTATTTTCGAAGACTATAAATTGCATACTCTTATGGAGAAGGTACCTTCCTATGTAAATTTAAGGAAAAAAATCAAGTGTAATGAGGATAAAAAATCAAGTGTGATTAAGTATATAATAGAAAGTGGAGAAAAAATATATGATGGTGTAGTCCCTGAAACTGTAGATGGTGCCAGGTTTAATTTAGAAGATGGATGGGTACTTATAAGGCCCTCTGGAACTGAACCCTATACAAGAATAAGGGTTGAAGGGAGGGATAATAATATAGCAAAGGGTCTTTTAGAAAGGGGCCTTAAATTAATTAAAGAGGCCCTAAAAACCTAAATTTTTAATTATATTTTTACTCTACTCTTTTATAGGATATGAATAACATAACTATAATAGATACAATTACTGCACCAATGGGTATGGGAGCCCTAATTGATAAACCTCCACCTGGAGTTACGAAAAAGTTAGTAGGTGGGGCATACTGTAAAGTCTGGCCTGCATATGGTGTATCGCCAGATATATTGTATATAATAGCTTCGGATCCATTAAATGGAATTATTCCGCTATAATATTCATTACCGCTATTTTTATAAGGCATTTGTACTTCCCAGGTAATGTTTCTATTTAAGTTTTGGAGTACAAAGGAGAGGTTGTGGTAATAACTACCACCTTGGTGGGCTCCACTAAAGTTTATTCCATCTTCTGATATATATATGTCCCAATATCCATCTGCATAGTTGTCATCATTATAATTATCATTCATTATTATTTTGATCTGGGATCCTACTGGTATCTCTGTAGTATATGGAAGAGAAGTTACGTTATAAGTGTTCCCTCCACTCTGTTCAAATATTGTATGTGTATTACCATCTGGATCTGTCCAGGATAATACTGCGGTAGGTGCTGGGTCTGTAGTTCCGTCATCATCATTTAATTTTATCACCTGTCTTATTATATCTCCGTTGTCCAACTGATAATCTATAACTGTATATATATAATCTGGACCATTATATGAATTATCTCCATCAAATGTATTCCCTAAGGGATCGTAGTAAGTACCGTTATACTCATATACTCCCAACCAGGCTTTCACAATCTTAGGCTCTTCTCCATATACTTGTAATGGCATTAGGATTATCGTTATTAACAATAATAATTTTAATAGATTGTTTCTCATATATTATCGCCTTTGTGGTGTTTATATTATATAACACATATATATGAAGGTTGTATCTTCTCCCTTATAAACCTTCCGAGAAATAAATATATTATAAAAATTATATAATAATTATTTTAATTAATTATAGGTAATAAAATATGAAAAATAAAACTAACATGGGAGATTACAATGTTGGGGATTAAATATCTCTAAAAACGAAAAATACTCAATACACAGGTACTGTTATGCCCTCCCTGTATATGGTATATTGGTTATTAAAATGAAAAATGGATACAACATAGGTATTTCAAAGGATAATATCCTATCCATAGAAAAAATAGAGATTGGAAAACCCCCGACCTACAAAAAAACCAAAGATAAATATTGAAAAAAGAGAAAAACCTAAAAAACATATCCATCCTATCCACTGGGGGCACTGTAGCCTCTAGAGTGGATTACAACACAGGAGCAGTTCATCCAGCATTTAAGGCAGTGGACCTGATATTGGTAGTGCCAGAATTACTTGAGATCGCAAATATATCTGGTAGGCCCCTAATGAATATATTAAGTGAAAATATATTGCCCAATCATTGAAAGATTATTACTAAGGAGATTAAGAAAGAAGTAGAGAACGGGGCCAATGGGATTGTTATTAACCCATGGTACAGATACCATGCACTACATAGCCAGTGCCCTGTCCTTTATGATAGATACAAACATACCCATTGTGCTTGTGGGAGCCCAGAGAAGTAGTGATAGACCCTCCTCAGATGCAGCATTAAATCTCATAATAATAATAATCAGGAATATTTTCTAATGGAAATTAGAACTAATAATAAAAATATCGAAAAATCTCCATTAATAGAGGTTCTATGCTATTAAAGAGAAGGAATTAACAAAGTTTATACTCTTCTCTCCCTGTATCTTAATAAATAAAGATTAACAGAAATCTAGTTATCTTTACCAATTCTTACAATTATGACTACTGTATCTTTATACTCTTCTTCCCCTTGGAAGGAATATTTAAAAAATTTTAATTTAATAATTATTATAAAATTAATAATAAGAGAAAAGATAATGGAAAAGAACTTAAAAATAAAGACCTCTATCTATCATGTTACCCCGGTAACTATGGTATAGTTTCTCCTTTGTATCTCAGTGTTTATTCGAGATATTTTCTGAGTAGTAAGGGGATTTGGCTCATAACTTTTTATTATAATGGTTTAGGAATAATGTTGATGAATACCCTACATTAAAATTAAAAATCCTATTATAAATATATCCAAGAGTAAAGTAATGGCACCATTTATCATAACTATTTTTGTCCCAAGTTTCGGTCCAAAGAGAGTTATATGTAAAGGTAAGGAGTGTTTTACGTATCGAGATGAGAAGGTTATTATATTTCCAATGGTAAGACCTATCAACACCTCCTTTGGATTTAGTATACCCTCTCTCAAAAATCCTCCAGCCATTACTACAGCTCCGTAAACATTTATTACTTCAGTTAAGGCCAGTAAACCAATATTCGGATTTAAATTGAATGTTTTAGTTACAGGCATAATTAAACTGTTCAAGTATTGAAAAACTCCTAATTTAGATAAAAGTATAACTAAAAACATGGTAGTATACATTACTAGTACTAATCTCTTCGAAAATTTCAATGTACTGTACAGGGAAGTCTTTATACTTTTCTTTTTATAACCTTCTACCACTATATCTTTCTCTATATTTCCATTCTTCGATAATCTCTTTAGATAGAACATTCCTAATACAGTCTTTATAAGTGCTACACCTAACCTAATGAGTAAGAACAACACTCCAGTTAAACCTAATATAGGTATTACAACAGGTAGGAAAAAAGTAAATGTATGGGATAGAAGAGAAGGAAAAGAGTTGGCAAGGGATGTTGCAATTACCTCTTCCTCACTTATTTTATTACTTTTTAAACCTTCTGCTAAAATGGAATATCCGACTGTAGGACTAAATAAACATGCTAGTATAGAAGAAAGAGCAAGAGAATTTATATTTAGATGTTTCGTAATAGGTAATATATTTTTTGAGATCTTCTCCAGGATACCTGAGTTAATTAGATAATTCATGATAAAGATTGTAGGGATAACTATAGATATCAATTTTAAAGTATAGATTAGGGATGTTTTAAATGATATGATTAAGATATCAATAGAAGGATGCATATAACCCCTCTTAATATTTTAAAACACTGTTAGAAATCGTTAAAACATTAAAGGAGTATCTAATCATTCTTTAACTTTCTCCACAACTAAGAACACCCCTTCAATTCCAACTATTCTAACCTTATCACCTTTTTTTAAAGGTTCCCTCCCTTTAATATGCCATTTTTCATTATCTATGGTAATCAGCCCCTGTCCATTCTTATCTAAGTCTACAGATAGAATTATCACTTTTCCTATGAATTTTTCGGGGCCTATCTTTATATCCTCCCCTACTTTATATACCAAACTCTGTAAAATAACAACTGTAACTATCCCTGCAACTAGGGCGAGGGGTAGTGCCAAAGATGGAGCATAGAGTAGCATTACACCGTATATAGTCAAGGATATTCCAACTGCTGGAAAATAAAGACCAGGTATAATAGATTCTAGGAGTATAAATGATAATCCCATCAAAATTAATAGGTACCCTATATTCAATATCATAACATCACCTTAACCTCTAAAACTTCCGCCCTTTCAGAGGAAAAATCATGATAACTCCAACGGTGTAATAATTTTCTCAATATTTTTACTACTATTTTTGTATGGTTTCCCTGCAAGACTTTTGTTCTTTAGGGTAGAGAGGAATCATAATTTTTCAAATCCTCGAAGGTATTTATATTTATAAATACCCTTTTACTTCTATCTATATCCTTTGAAGATACATATAGAGGGTTCAACCTCTGAATTAACTCCCTTATAGGGATTCCTTTATTTCTGACTGTTATCTCCTTTACTAACTTTTCTAGAGTATTCAAGGAAGATCTTTTATATAGAGAAAAAAGGGGCTCAATGTATCCATTCTCGTGTTTAGGTACTATACAGTTGTAGCCTTTAGATTCTGCAGTATCTATATACTTCAGTAGGTTCTCCAAGGATTCTCTATTTATAAAGGGAGTGTCACAGGGAAGTACAAGAATCCAATCTCCCTCAGTTATCCTCATGCCTGAGAGTATTCCTACTGTAGGCCCTCTGTTGTATATCACATCCCATGTTACAGTCTGTCTGTATTTCTTCAACAGATACACTATTTTATCAATGTGATCACTATCCAAATATCTAATATTTTTAAACACTAAAACAAAGGGGATCTTCATCTCCACAAGTACTCTGATAGTACTCTCTATTAGATAACTTTCTTTCCATCTCCTAAATGGTTTCTCACCACCTAATCTCTCTGCATTACCTCCCGAGAGTACAATCGCTGAAATCTTCATAATATCACAGTATATAAAAAAATATATATTAAACAAGAATTTTAATTTTATATATTAATTATAATAAAAATATTAAACAAACGGTGATACTGTGAAAACAAAAGTTATAGTCCTATCTGAAGATGCCAGGACATCTCCTTCAAGACTTTTTAGATTTTTGAATTCTCTGAATTACAATATCAGAGTAAAGGAGACATGTTTTGGAGCGTATATTGAAGGAGAAGATGAAGTTGTTGACGAAGTTGCCAAAATAGTCAGAAACTTAGAGAAAAATAAGATCTTCTGTAAGGATAGAGGGTATCCAATATGGGATAAGAGAGTATGTAGGGCCTACAGGGGTGGAGGTCCTAGGTTTGGATTTCACCAGTTGGAGGCTGAACAGAGGACCTTGGAGTTAATATCTAAGGGATTGGAGGAATTAGATAAGGGTAATTTAGAAGACGAAGAAATAGATAAGAAATATAAGGAGATTACTCATAGGTATAAGAAGTTAGATATTAAGAAATTTAAGGAGATATTAGAAACACAGATAGATTGATAGGAAAAATATTCTATCGTTGGAGGGCTCTGTCTTTTATTTCTGTCCATATTCTATTGTGAGGATGTCCTTTTAACTACGTATTTCTTATAATTCCTCACAAATTTTCTTATTTTCTCTAATTCAACCTCAGAGATATTTAATATTTCACATGTCCTTCTTGCGATATAAGATTTACCAAAGAACAGAGAAACTGCACTGCTAAAGTTACGAGGAGTCCTCCCAATTTTGGCACTGCCGAAATCTATAATATACACCTTAGAAGATTCATTTATTATGATATGCTTTCCCCCCTGTATCTCACCATGATCTATTCCATGGATGTCGAGATGAATACACTGTTTTAAAACCTCCTCTATAATTTTAATATATTCCTTTCTATCTATGTTTTCAGTGGAAACATAATTCTTCAAGTTGATCCCTTCGATATACTCCATTATAAGGTAATCCTTGGAAAAAGTATACAACTTAGGACCTATATTTAGAGTATTGACTTCTTTTAATATACAACCTTCTTCATAGATTGTGTTTTTAGCATCCACCCTTGGTACCTTTATGGCAACTTTTTTGTCGTTATACAAACCTTTAAATACCACACCTCTGTGTCCCTTACCAAGGATATCTAAGAGTATTATATTGTAGTTGTTCAACATATTCTCTAATCTCTTCCAATCTACCAATTTACCTATGATTTTATACTCCTTAAATCTATGTAAGTTATGACTCATAACCTTCCCTTGTGCAATATTATAAAATAATCACAATTATATTATAAATTTATTGTAAATTAAAAATCTATTATATCTAAACCAGTCATTTTTATTTTATACACTGAAGATACAAAACAACTTAATCCTTATGGACCCAGATGGAATATTCTTTTAATCTATAAAAAGAGCAGGACTCTATTAAACATTGAGGGATAACATGATAACAACAGTATTCAAAGATAAAAAAATCTACGAGAAATACAGAAAAACTGTGAATGAAATTGCTGAGAAGATAAAGAATCATCAGGGGTTGATAAGGATAATTACTCACTACGATACAGATGGACTGGCTTCAGGCACTATACTCATAAAGATGTTATACAGATTAAACAAGAACTTCCACCTCTCTATTGTGGAGCATCTAAATGAGAAGGTTATAAACAGAATATATAACAACGAGTACAACAACACCCTCTATATTTTCTGTGATATGGGTAGTGCCTACATCGACACAATTGCAGGGAAGGACATGAATGCCATCATCTTAGATCACCATCCTCCAAAGTTGAGATATACCAAAGTTGAAGAAGTGCATCAACTTAACCCTCACCTATTCAACCTCAATGGGGTACGGGAGGTATCTGCAAGTGGTGTCTGTTATCTAGTGGCGAGGGAATATGAGTTTTACGACCTAAGTATATTCGCCATTGTAGGTGCTATTGGAGACGTGCAACATGAACCTTTCATAGGTATGAACAAGTTTATAGTAAACGAGGCGAGGGAACACAGGTATCTAAGGAACATAGTAAAGGATATTATATACAATGCCTATGATCTCCCTATCTGGCAGTCTATATTGTATTCCACAAAACCCTATATTAAGGAGTTAAGTGATGAAGAGAGTGTAATGAACCTACTCAAGGAAGTAGATATAGATCCTAACAAAACCTACTTAGAAGAAGAGGAGAAGAATAGATTAGTTTCTGCTCTTAAGAGGTATGTAGATGAGTCCCAGATTGTTGTAGATAGGTACATTATAAACCATAAGATAGAAGATGCCTACTATCTATCGGAGATTCTTAACGCCTGTGGTAAGAAAGGCATGGGTTCTGTGGGCATAGGTGTCGCCTTAGAAGATGACGAGTGTATCAAGATAGGAAAAAAGATCTATATTAAGTACAAGAATGATATAATAGAACAACTTAAGAATATAGAACTTCATAAATTGAACAATATAGAGTATTTCTTTGGAAAGAAAGGTACTATTGGACATATGGCCTCTCTACTTGTAAGGGATAAACCAGTTATTGGTATCTACGAGGAGGAAGGGTACTATAAGATGTCTTCCAGGGGTAACAGGTTGTTGGTGGAGAAGGGATTAGACCTCTCAAAGGTTATGAGTATCGCTTCCCAATTTGGAGGTAGTGGTGGAGGTCATAACATAGCCTCTGGAGCGAGAATACCTAAGATATACCTCAACGCTTTCCTACAGAAGGTAGATGAGATCGTAGGGAATCAATTGAAGAGAAGGGAGAGAGAAATGGAGAACAGAGAAGAAGTAGATAATAAAGGTACTGATTAAAGAATATATGGAACTAATAACCTGTCGAAAATCGTAAATAAAATAAATAAAAATAATAATCGTAAATAAAATAACAAAAAGTAAATAAAGTATAATTTAAACTCTGGTTAATACCTAATATATCCTTCTATCCCTCTAGACTATATATTATATACTATGAAAAGTGAGATAAAATTTCCGTTAATCTCCTTTCTTAGAAGTTTTTACTCCTTTTCTGTTATTTCTCTTTATGTTTTTTATAAATATTATTATTTTTTTGATCATGAAAATTCTTATTATTTTATCGAGGTCTCCATAGTAGTTGTTGTTCGATATAATATTTTTGTTGCTATATTATAAAAAATAAAAACCTACAATTAGTTATCCATGATATAGAAGTTCCTACAACCTTTAGACATGAATTAAGAAGCTATAATCATTAAACATTTAGAGAATATTTCTAACAGTGATAAAATATAAAAGATTTCTATAAACAGTTAAATTTTTATCTTTTTAACTATCACTTTATGAGAAAAGAGTCTATAATTGTTTAAAAATCCCATCTCTTAAGCACATTGTAAATAGGACCACTCCTTGTTAAGGTACTCTTCATCAACACTATACTATCTACATAGAGAGTTCCTATATCTACATCTCTGTATTTCTTTATTCTCTCTTTAAGAATTTTTTTATCCTTAAGAAACTTCACCCTTCCTATGGTTATGTGTGGTACATACTCCCTCTCCTTTTTAAAGTTCAACCCTTGAAGCTTCATATCCACCTCTTCAAAAAGAGGCACGAGATTGGAGGCTCCCACCCAGATAACCCTTATATAGTTCTCATTGGGAAATACTCCCAAACCCCCTATATGACTCTCAACAGGTTCTATGGATAGATCCATATTCTTAATATCTTCAACAGTTTTTTCCTCGATTTCCCCAAGAAATTTAACTGTAATATGGAGGTTCTCCCTTTCGACTAATTTGATCCCCTCTATTTTGAAGTTACTCTTTAGATTCTCCAGTTCCTCAACTATCTCATCACTTAACTCAATTGCTAAAAAGCACCTCATATTTTCACTTCTTTAACAATATAGGAATATCATTTATTATAGGGTATTCTTCCTTACATCTTTTACATAGAAGTTTATATCTTCTATACTTTTCTTCCACAAGTTCCAACTCCCCTCTACAGGATGGACACTGAAGTATATCTAAGTATTCCCTTATCCACGTCATCTTCTCAACTCTTTTATAACGTTATCTACTATCTTTGGAGCGAGTCCTATATAGGTGGAATAATCAAACAGCTCCTCTAGCTCCTCTTCACGGAGATACTTCATAATCTCATCATCTTCTCTTAGAACTTCCTTAAGATGCCTACTTTCTTCGTAGGCTCTCATGGTACATCTTCTCACTACTTCATGGGCTCTCTGTCTTCCCATCCCCTTCTTAGCAAGGGTCATCATCACCCTCTCAGCCATTATAAGTCCCTTTGTCAATTCCAAGTTTCTCTTTACATTCTCCTTATTTACCCTCAATTTTCTAATACCCTTTATACTCAGATTTAATATATGGTCTAAGAGTACACAGGATTCAGAGAAGAGACACCTCTCTGCAGAGGAGTTTGTTAGATCCCTCTCCTCCCATAGGGGAATGTTGTCAAAACCTGCAAGGACATTTGCCTTGATTATCCTCGAGAGACCACAGATCTGTTCAAAAGTTATTGGATTTCTTTTATGAGGCATTGTAGAACTTCCAACCTGTTTCTTAGGATCGAACTCCTCCTCCAATTCTCCAATCTCTGTCCTCTGCATGTTTCTAACTGTTACCCCTATCTTATTTAGGGTCTGGGCAATAAGGGCAAGAGTGGCCAGAAATTCTCCATGTCTATCCCTCTGAATAACCTGGTTGGAGATAAGAACTGGGGTTAATCCTAAAATCTCCCCTACCTTCTTATGTACCTCCATACCTTTATCTCCAAGTGCTGCCATGGTACCTACAGCCCCAGTAACCATGGAGACACAGAGTCTCTTTTTACACTCTTTGAGTCTATCTATATGCCTCTGGATCTCAGAAGCCCAGAGGGCGAACCTCATACCGTAAGTTGTAGGGATGGCATGTTGTCCATGAGTTCTTCCAATACAGACGGTGTATTTATGCTCCTCTGCCTTCTTAAGTAGTTCTTCCTTTAACTCCTCCAACTTCCCAAGTAGAATATCTATGGTCTCCTTAAACTGTAAGGACTGGGCGGTATCTACTATGTCGTTGGATGTTACACCAAAGTGGACATACTCCCCAGCATTTCCTTCACATACCTCTGCAAGAGCTTTTACCATGGCCATAATATCATGTTTTATCTCCCTCTCGATCTCTTTAACCCTCTCTAACTTCACGTATTTTGTAGACGCCTTTCTACAGATCTCCATAGCAGCTTCTTTAGGTACAATACCAAGTTCTCCTTGAGCCTTTGCAATAGCACCTTCTACCTCAAGCATCTTCTGTAGTCTATTCTCTTCATCCCAGATTCTCTTCATCTCCTCTGAACCGTATCTATAGTCTATAGGATGCACTGCCATATTTAATACCCCTAAGCACCGTATTTTTCAGATTTATTTATAAGATCTAAGAGTATAGGCATAATATACTTACCTTTTATCCAGCATAGGCCTCCCTTGTAAGTGGAGAACTCGTCAAATCTATCTACATCGTCTGGCCTAACACTTTTACCCCATATTACTATAGGGACAGGATCTGCAGAGTGGTCTCTCACCTCTATTGGAGAACTGTGATCCCCAGTTACTACAATATAAACCTCCTCCCTATCTATGTTGTTCAGTATATACTCCAACATCCTATCTATATTTTCAAGTACCTTTACCTTCGTCTCGTAGTCTCCGTCATGGGAAGCCTCATCGGCACCTTTTACATTAACCATTATAAAGTCGTAATTTTTAATACTTTCTACAACAGCCCTGGCCTTACCCATGTAGTTTGTAGAAGGAGTGCCTGTAGCACCCTCTACAGGTATAAAGTCCAGCTCTACCATCTTCCCAATACCTTTTATCAGTCCAGTACCTGCAATACAGGCACCCCTTAACTTGTATCTCTCATAAAATGGTTCTATATAAGGTACCATCCCTCCTCCTCTAGGTAGGATGATATTTCCAGGAAGTAATCCTTTCTTCCTTCTATCTTCGTTTACTGGGTGATTATTCAATCTCTCGTAGGAGATTTTTATAAGTTTATTGAGGATATCTGCAGTCCTCTTTGCCTCCGGAGAACTATCTAAGGGCTTAACCTCAGATACCTTAACACCTACTTTATGAGGATCTCCATCTGATACCTTATCACTTAACCCCTCCCCCCTTAGAACAAGGGCTGCCCTATAACCTCCAGACTCCTTAAATATTACCTTAACTCCATCTATCTCCAACCCATCTATAACCTTTTCAAGTTCCTTAGTTTCTTTTATTCTCCCTGCTCTTCTATCCAAAACCTTGAAGTTCTCATCTACAGTGGCGAAGTTACACCTAAATGCAACATCCCCAGGCTTCACCTCTATACCTACACCTGCTGCCTCAAAGGGACCTCTACCAGTGTAATACTTATAAGGATCGTATCCAAGGAGTGCTAAGTGGGCAGTATCACTCCCAGGTCTTACTCCTATATCTACGGCATTCATTATCCCACAGATCCCCTCTTTAGCCATTCCATCTAATGTTGGAGTGTTCGCCTCCTTTAAAGGAGTATTTCCTTTAGAGTTAGGCCTATCTCCCAATCCATCTATAATAAAAAGTATTATCTTCACAGATATCACCAAAGGGTTGTGGATTACAGAACAAATAAAGTTTCACATTTTATTTTTTATAATCTCTTTTATTATTATTTTTATTATTATTGATTAATATATTAAAAGAGTAATTTAAAGGTGAACCATGTATTCTAGAGATACTGTTTATCTAAAATCCCACTTCCTATATGGTGAAGACTTCCAATACAGAAAAGGTGTTCTTGTAATTGAAGATGGTATAATAAAAGGATTTACAAGAGAATATATAAGAGATCCAATTTCTCATAAAGGTGTTGTGATACCTCCCCTTATAAACGCCCATACTCATATAGGAGATAATATTATAAAAGATGTAGGGATAAACAAAACCTTAGATGAACTTGTAAAACCTCCCGATGGACTGAAACATAGATTTTTAAATACCTGTAGTGATGAGGAGTTAATAGATGGGATGTTAGATGGGTTGGAAGAGCTTAAAAATAATGGTGTAACTTACTTCTGTGATTTTAGGGAAGGGGGGTTAAAGGGTGTGTATCTTCTAAAAAGGGCATACAATAAGTATAACAGAGAGTTTCCATACCCTATAATATTAGGGAGACCTACAACTTACAATAAAGAAGATCTAAAAAATGAGATAAGAAAGATTCTGAAGGTGGTAGATGGAATAGGGCTAAGTGGATGTAACGAGTATTCAGATGAAGACCTGAAGGTTATCAGAAAGTTAGACTACAAAATATTCTCCATCCATGCCAATGAACATAAAGGTTCTATAGAGTTCTCTAAAAGTACTTATGGAATGAGTGAGATAGAGAGGATAATAGATCTAAAACTCCATCCCACATTTATCGTACATGCTACCTATACAACTCCTTACGAGGCACAGCTTTTAAGAGAGTGTAACATAGCAGTTGTTGTATGTCCAAGAGCAAATGCCTCCTTTAACGTAGGGTTACCGGATATCAAAAACCTACTGAATAATGACGTACTTGTTGGATTGGGGACTGATAACTTTATGGCTAACTCTCCCTCTATACTTAAGGAGATGGATTTTATATACAAAATATACCATATAGATCCCAAAGAGATACTTAGATTCTCCACGATAAACAACTGTAAAATACTGGGACTTGAAGGGATTGGATTGATAGAGGAAGGTTATAAAGGGATATTTACCTTCATAAGGGACTGTCCTTCTATAAGATATTCAAAGAATATAGTTGCTTCTATAATAACGAGATGTGAAAAGGGAGATATCGTAATTTACGGGGGAAATAATGATAGGGGAGCTTATTAACTCCATAGAAAAGATAGAGGTACCTTCTGCAGATAGAAAATTCGGTATAACTAGGATACTGAAAAAATACGATGGAATTCCCGTGTATATAAAGGATGTAAATGGCTATGAGGTTATAGGAAACCTATGTAATAGGGAAACAATAGCTAAAAGTCTGGGAATTTCTGTAAAGGATCTTACGAGACATATGTTAAGTTGTATGGAGAGGGAAAAAGAGGGAAAATTAGTTATAAACAACAAGTTGAAGAAAGAGTATATAGAAGATGATCCTAGGGAGATAAACAACTATCCAATACCAATATACTACCCTAAGGATGGAGGGCCCTATATTACTTCAGGTGTTGTAATTGTAAAAGATAAAGATTATGGAGTTAATGCCTCTATACATAGGATACTTGTAAAGGAAGATCATTTAGTAATCAGGATGGTAGAACAGAGACATCTCCACTGTATATATACGAAAAATATCCAGGATGGAGAAGTAGACGTCGCCATAGTAATAGGAGTCCACCCTGCTGTACTTCTAGCCGCAGCTACTTCTGGAGATATCACATTCAACGAGTTGAGATACGCTTCTGTCTTAATGGGAGAACCCTTAGAACTTATAAAGTGTGATACTGTAGATCTAGAGGTACCTCCTGGAGAGTTTATCATCGAAGGTAAAATCACTAAGGAGATGGAAGAAGAAGGCCCCTTTGTTGATATCACTGGAACCTACGACAAGGTTAGAAAACAGCCAGTTATAAAGATAACATCCCTAAAGAGAAAAGAAAACCCTATATTTCACGCCCTCCTACCTGGAGGAATAGAGCACAAGGTACTTATGGGATTGCCCCAGGAACCTAGGATATTTAAAGGTGTAAGGAATGTAGTGCCAACTGTAAAGGATGTTGTATTAACAGAAGGAGGATGTTGCTGGCTACATGCTGTAATATCTATTGAAAAGAGAACGGAAGGAGATGGAAAGAATACAATACTTGCAGCCTTAGCTTCCCATCCGAGTTTAAAGCATGTAGTGGTTGTAGATGACGATATAGATATACACAACCCCAAGGATGTGGAATACGCTATAGCGACGAGAGTACAGGCTGATAGGGATGTGGTTATAATAAAAGGTGCTAAAGGATCTTCCCTAGATCCTTCAATAGATGAAGACAAAACAACTGCAAAGATGGGTATAGATGCCACTATAAGTTTAAGAAAAAATAGGGATGATTTTATTAGGGTAGAAATATCTAAAGATAGATTTTAAAAATTTGAAGATGCTAGAACTTAATGAATAAAGAGATTATCCAAGCCAAAGTGTAAGGAATTCTGTCTTCTTCGAAGATCATAATGAAGTCTATCTATCCCGTAAATTGCCTTATCCGGAGAAATGAAAATTGACATTAAATAAATAATTTGTTCATTACCATTATCATAATTTTAATTTACTTTGGATTAAAGATATTTATATCACATTCCCATCTACTAATAAATGTCTTCAAAGTTTCAACGGAGGAGGTATAGTATGAAAGAAGTGTTAGAAAAGATTCACAAATTTTTCAAGAAACATGAACATCTAAAGTTGATTCTTATTCTACTGCTTATAGGTCTTATAAGTTTCCAACTGAGGGCTCAACCTGCAGATATGGGATTTACTAATAGCGAGGTATTAAAAGAGGTGTTCTCCGATGAACATGGAAGGATGTATCTTGTAGGGTTGGATCCTTACTACTATCTGAGACTTACTGAGAACTACTACAACCATGGTTATCTCGGAGAAACGTTGAAGTATATAAATGGGAAGTGGGTACCTTACGACACCTGCCAGTATGCTCCTCCTGGTCATCCAATAACTATACCTGTACCTGCCATAACCTATGCAACTATCATAGTGTATGAAATATGGCATTCCATAGATCCAACAGTAACTCTAATGAACGCAGCCTTCTGGGTACCTCCTCTTCTAAGTACCCTCTTAGGTATACCTATCTTCTTCATAGTTAGGAGAGTTACCAGAAGTAATATTGGTGGGGTTGTAGGGGCATTAACTATAGTCTCCACCCCTACATTGCTCTATAAAACCTCTGCAGGTTTTGCTGATACTCCTATATTTGAGATATTGCCTATACTCTTCATAGTATGGTTTATTATGGAAGCTCTTCACAATCAGAAGAACTTGAAATTATCCCTAGTATATACACTCTTGGCAACACTTACAATGGTACTGGCCCCAAGGATGTGGAAAGGTTGGTGGTATGGATACTACATAGTTGGAGTCTTCTTAGTACTGTATGCAGTATATACTCTCCTTATAAGTATATATAAGGACAAAATATCCCTTCCACTTTTAGTAGATGATATAAAGAGACTTCTACCCATACTAAGTATTTTTATTCTTGGAAGTGCTCTTCTCATATCTCTACTTTATGGTGTAAATGTTTTCATGGGAGGTATCTTCTCACCATTTAAATTTATCAAAATAAAGGAAACTACCATGACCACAGGTTGGCCTAACGTATTTACCACAGTATCTGAACTTCAGACACCAACAATTAAAGAAATTGTAAATGGAGCATTAGGGGATTTTTTATTATTTATATTAGGTGTCTTGGGAATATTAGCATCCTTTATCTCCATGAGGTATGAAAAGGAAAATATTAAGATAGATCTGAAATACGCCCTCCTTCTTACAATATGGCTCGCTGCAACATATTATGCTGCTACAAAAGGAATAAGGTTTATCAGTTTAATGGCGCCTCCTCTCTCCATAGGGGTGGGTATATTCATTGGACAGTTGGTGAATATTATAAACAGAAGGACTGATGAATTGATAAATTGGATAATTTATCCAACAGTTGGAATATTCTTCTTCTATACCTTGTTTAAGACACTCCCCAAGATACCAAAGATTATACTCCCCACAACTTACGTTCCAATCGCCGCCTATGGATTTCTACTTGTCTTAGGAATACTTAGTATATACAAGATAACAGATATAGTAGTTTCTCATAATAACCGAATGAAAAAGATTGCTACTTTACTACTGGCACTGTCCTTAGTCTTACCTCCCTTAGCCAGTGCTGTTCCTTTCTATACTGCACCAACATTTAACAACGGTTGGAAGGAGGGATTAGATTGGATAAAGGAAGATACACCAAATAACACAGTAATTACTTGTTGGTGGGATAACGGACATATATACACCTGGGCTACAAGGAAGATGGTAACTTTCGACGGAGGAAGCCAGAACTCTCCGAGGGCCTATTGGGTAGGTAGAATCTTTGCAACATCCAACGAAAACCTATCAGTAGGTATAATAAGGATGCTCGCCACAAGTGGAGATAAAGCCTTTGAAAGGGGAGGTATCCTTATGAACTATACTCACAACAACGTATCTATGACAGTTAAAATACTCAATGAGATACTCCCGGTAAGTAGAAGTAAGGCCTATAAGATACTTACTGAGAAATATCATCTAAGTGACAAAGATGCCAGAACACTTCTAAACTACACCCATCCAGAAAATCCTAACCCAGATTATCTTATTACCTACAACAGGATGACTGATATAGCTTCTGTCTGGAGTATGTTTGGTTTCTGGAATTTCGATTTACCTCCAGAAACTCCTGTCTATAAGAGAGAAAAAGGATATTATGTAAGGTTACCTGGAGGAAATGGATTTTTAATTAATAACTCTTTCGTAATTGTAACACCTATTCAAAAGATAGTGATAAAAAACAACACACTATACAGTTATGATATAGCTTACGATATGGATAGAAATGCTATAGTAAGTAAAAATATAACAGAATTTCACAAAGTTATTGTGGAGTATGGAGATAAGTTGTATAGTAAAGTATTCAATAAAAATGGTGTCTATAGTTTAATTGTTAGAGTGAAATCTTTAGATAACAAAAGATATGTGATATACGCGTGGATATCAACAAGAAACCTGGAAGACAGTATATACACAAAACTTCACTTCTTAGATGGTGCTGGATTGAAACATATTAAACTGGTTAAGGCTACATGGGATCCTACAAATCCAGGAATACAGCCAGGATTCAAGATATACAGGGTAGATTACGGAAAAGAGTATTTAAATTAAGTTTGTTTTTCTTAATAATTTTTTTATAAAATCTCATTTATTTACGAAGATAATAATAAAAATAAATAAATATATGGTAAAAAATAAAAGTTTGAAGAGAGATACGATTTCAATCCATTAATCAAAGCTCTATTTATTAAAGTATAGTGAAGATAATCTCCTTCAAAGGGGTGTTAACAAGAATTTAATCTTGTATTTTTCAACATCCAGGGGTAACACTCAAAAAGAGATGATATAGGAGATCGCCTCCTTATATTATCTAATTATATCTTATGTATTACAAATATAATTAAAGTTTCAAATTTTACAAACTTATTAACTTATTAACTGTGATACTATGACTAGAAGAGATGAAGATAGAGGATTGGTCACAAGTGCAGGATTGATTAGATACATGGATACAGATATATCAAAGATAAAGATAACACCTGAGAAGGTGTTAGGGATTACAATCTCCATAATTATCTTAGAGATCATCCTAAACTACGGCACCTTTATTTAAAAAGTAAGGTGATAGAGAGATGAAATTTGGTGAGTACGGAGGACAGTACGTCCCAGAGGTACTTAAACCTCCTCTAAAAGAGTTGGAAAGGGCTTACAAAAAATACAAAGATGATCCTGAATTCAGGGAAGAACTTGACTACTATCTAAAGAACTACGCCGGTAGAGAGACGCCTCTCTATTTCGCCAAGAACCTCACAGAGAAGATAGGAGGAGCTAAGATATACCTGAAGAGGGAGGATCTACTACTTGGAGGTGCTCATAAGATAAACAACAGTATAGGACAGGCTCTCTTAGCAAAAAAGATGGGAAAGACGAGATTGATAGCAGAGACTGGTGCCGGAGAGCATGGACTATCTACTGCCATGGCTGGAGCACTTTTCAAGATGAAGACTAGGATATACATGGGTACTATAGATATGGAGAGACAGAGACTAAACGTGTATAAGATGAAACTCCATGGGGCAGAGGTTTATCCAGTAGACTCTGGCTCAAAGACTTTAAAGGATGCTATCAACGAGGCATTAAGAGACTGGGTGGAAACCTTCGAATATACTCATTATCTCATAGGTTCCGTTGTAGGACCTCATCCATATCCTACAATGGTTAGGGATTTTCAATCTGTAATAGGGAGAGAAGCTAAGAGACAGATCTTAGAAATGGAAGGAAGACTACCTGACTGTATTGTCGCCTGTGTTGGAGGAGGGAGTAACTCCATAGGTATCTTCCACGAGTTTATAGATTATAAAGAAGTTAAGCTAATTGGAGTTGAGGCTGCTGGAGAAGGACTAGATACAGATAAACATGCCGCTACCTTACTTAAGGGTAAGAAGGGTATACTCCATGGTATGTACTCCTACTTCCTTCAGGATGAAGACGGACAGATAAAGACCACCCACAGTATCTCTGCAGGGCTGGATTATCCTGGAGTAGGACCTGAACATGCCTATCTCAAGGATATAGGTAGAGTAGAATACGTAGGAATAACAGATAAGGAAGCTCTAAATGCCTTCTTGGAACTCTCAAAAACTGAGGGGATAATTCCTGCCCTTGAATCCTCTCATGCCATCGCCTACGCAATGAAAATAGCGAAGGATATGGATAAGGATGAGATTATTATAGTAAATCTATCAGGTAGGGGGGATAAAGATCTCGATACAGTTATGAAGTATGTAAAATTTAAATAGGGAGTGATTACATGGAAAAGAAGTTAGTTAGTTTTATAGTTGCAGGGGATCCAAACATAGGGGCAACACTAAGGTTTATGAAGGCCCTAAGTAAGTACTCGGATATAATAGAGTTAGGAATACCCTTTAGTGATCCCATGGCAGACGGAGAGACAATCCAGAAGGCAAATATTAGGGCGTTAAAGAGAGGAATGAAGGTTTCCAAGGTTTTTGACATTATAAAAGAGTTTAGGAAATACTCCGATACTCCTGTAGTTGTGATGACATATTATAACCCTGTATTTAACCTGGGAGTGGAGAACTTCGTAAGGAGGTTGAAGGAAGCTGGGGGTAATGGTTTAATAGTGGTAGATTTACCTGTTGAGGAGGCGGAAGATTATCTCTCCATATGTAGGAAGTACAATATTGGTACAGTATTTCTGGCAGCTCCAAATACTTCGGATGAGAGATTGAAGGAAATAGATAAGGCATGTACTATGTTTCTCTACTTAGTTTCACTCTACGGTACTACAGGAGTTAGGGAAGAAATCTCCACCTTGGCACTTAACTTTTTAAAGAAGGCTAAGGATATATGTAAAAATCCTGTCTATGTCGGATTTGGGGTATCAAAGAAGGAACATGCTAAGAGGTTTATTGAGGCTGGAGCAGATGGAGTTGTTGTAGGGAGTGCCTACGTAAGGATAATTGAGAAATATGGTGATTCCGAAGAAACTGTAAAAAAACTTGAGGAGAAGTGTAGAGAGTTGAAATGGGGGATTTTAGAGGGAAGTAGGGATAAATAATTTATAATAATAATTAAAAATAGTTAAGATAAATTTAATTGAGAGAGTTATTAAAAATATAAATTAAAAATATAAAAATAATAAAAAATATATAAAAATAAAAAAATATCAGCACTGGGGAATGGAGGGGATTTACATTAATCATTTTTTAGTTTTATATTTTTATTTTTATTTTATTTCTTTATACTTTGATATCCATTAAGAGCAGAATTCATCGTTTAAACTATTACATCGTTATCAAAGAGATATATTAAAGTAAGTAGATTAAGGGATGAAACTGTTATTTTTTATCGTTCTATTAAATTTATAATTTTCATTATATATTTTTATTATTTTTTGATTTTTGATAAGAACCAAGTTAAGATGGATGTATATTAATATAGATAATCTTATCTAACTCTTATGCTATAAAGATGGATAGAGATAAGATAATATATATCTAAAATCTTGACTGGAGATAACTATGAAACTCTACAGAAAAAAGTTCCACTACGTAGATCCTATAAAGTTATACAGCGTATTAAGGGAGGAGGGAGATTATCCATTTATATTAGAATCTAGGGACAAGCATCCATCGAAGGCGAGATATACCTACATCTCTGCAAATCCAGAGTTTATAGTAAAAATTAAAAGGGACACAAGGATAGACAATACCAGAGTATCCAAGGAGAGTAATCCCTTTAAAGGCCTAAAGGAAGTATATTTCAACGAAATAGGAGATAAGATACCTTCCAATATCGATGCAAATGAGAGATTTATAGGAGGTTTCTTAGGATATATAGCTTACGATGCTGTATATAATTACATAGGAGGAGATATCGAAGAAGCGTCAGTCTTTGGATACTACAGGCATCTCTATGTATACGACCATATACTAAATAGATACTACTACCTTACACTAGATCACTCAGAGGAAGATATAAAGAGAGCTGAAAAGATAGTTGATAGGGCAAAAAATACGAAAATTCCAGATGAATCAGGTAGTTCAGAGATCGTAAGTTGTGATGCAGAGAAGAAGGATTATATTGAGATGGTGAAGAGAGCTAAGGAGTATATATACGATGGAGATGCCTTTCAGATAGTTATATCCAGGGAGTATAAACTAAGGAGTGATCTGTCTCCCTTTAAGATATATAGGAATCTCAGGGAGATAAGTCCAAGTCCCTATATGTTTTTCTTGGAGTTTGAGAAGAAGGTTTTAGGAACTTCTCCAGAAACTATGGCTTCTGTAGAGAGAAATATACTAAGGATAAACCCTATTGCAGGAACTATAAACGTTGGAAGAACTGAGGAGGAGACAAAAAAGTTGGCAGAGAAACTCCTCCAAGATGAGAAGGAGAAGGCCGAACATATGATGCTGGTAGATCTAGCAAGGAATGACGTCAGGAAGGTTTCAAAGCCTGGATCTGTTAGATTGAAGAGGTTCTTTGAGGTGGTTAGATACAGCCATGTGCAACATATAGAGAGTGAAGTTGTTGGAGAGTTAAGAGAAGATATTACAATGTTTGATGCTGTAGAAGCATCCTTTCCAGCAGGTACCTTAACTGGAGCACCTAAGTATAGAGCTATGGAGATAATAGATACTTTAGAGAGATCTAGGAGAAAGGTGTATGGGGGGGCTGTAGGATACTTCTCACTGAACAACTACGGAGATACTGCAATTGCTATAAGGATGGCTGAAGTAGAGAGAAATAACCTTATAAGAGTGAGGGCTGGAGCGGGAATAGTGGCGGACTCCGTGCCAGAGAATGAATACATAGAAACTGAGAGAAAGATGGCAGCAATTATGAGCGCTCTGAATGTTAATAGACAACGGTGAAACTATGATACTTATCATAGATAACAAGGATTCCTTTGTATGGAATTTGGCGGAGTATGCCTCTATATACGACAGTGTAGAAGTGGTATCAAATACTATAACTGTAGAGGAGGTTAAGGAGATAGATCCCTCAGGTATTATAATATCCCCAGGCCCTGGAAGTCCAGAAAAAAAGAGGGATGTTGAGAACTGCCCAGATATTGTAAAAAGTGTAGATGTACCTATATTAGGTGTATGTTTAGGGCATCAGATTATCGCCTATACCTTTGGGGGAAAAGTAGGAAAGGTATCCCCTGTCCATGGCAAGGCATCCCTAATAAAACATGATGGGAAAGGTATATTTAAAGGTGTAAAGAATCCTCTTGTAGGAGGTAGATATCACTCCCTGGCAGTGCTCGAAGTACCTAAAGACTTTGAGATCAGTGCTACTACTGTAGGTGAAGAGAGAATAGTGATGGGCATAAGACACAAATATAAACCCATTGAAGGGGTGCAATTTCACCCTGAGAGTGTGCTTACAGAGTGGGAGAGTAAAGAAGGTTTAAAGATAGTTAAGAATTTTGTGGATATTGCTAAGGGGTGGAGAAAGAAGTAATAAACCTTATAGCATGGTTCAGGAATATAGTCTGGATTTTATTTTTATATGATGTTCTTTATTTTTAATTTTAATTATTTCTAATAATAATATTATTTTTTACTCTTCGATTATTATAATTCTAAAAAGAAGGGTAAAAGGATAAATCTACCATCACCTGTTATAAACCTTTAGGGTTAAAAGACGGCATGGATTTTTTTAAACCTTTTTTTATTCAAAAGTGCCTAATTCTAACGAATACCGTAAGATAGGTGTTTTATCCTTTTGTTTTAATAGCCAAAACATTAACTTTTTGAACTATAACAATAATTAAGAAAAATAATAAATAATTAAAAAAATAAAAAAACAACATAATAAGTAAAAAATAAACAATATGAGATAAAAAATCTTTAAAAAGATAGGTTAACATAAATTTCTTGCTTCTCTACAGGTTTATGGTAGCTCAAAGGGATACCAATTATATTTGCTCCTTTTCTTTTTATTCTTTGTTAGGTTTCTAATTGTTATTTTTAAGATTTAAATCACACATATATAAAATATAAAAATATAAAAACAGCAGGTGAATAAAATGGAGGACGAGAAAATAGAATCATCGAAAAATAATAAAAAAATGGAAGATGAAAAAAGAACAGAACATAAGAGAAAGAGATATTCTCTTGAAGATCTTATATCCTTAGCAGAAGAGATAAAAGATAAAGATCTAAGAGAGAAAGTTATAGAATTTCTGAAAAATCCCTTTCCAACACATAGAGATATTGAAAGTACAAATGTTCCCCTTGAGGACTCGCCTGCCAGTATTAGATGGCATCACAAGTATAAAGGAGGTTTAATTGAACACACCTTAGCTACAACAAAGATAGCGTTGAAGATAGCAGATGCGCTTGAGGAAGTATATAATCTAAACATTAACAAAGATGTGCTGATAGCAGGAGGACTACTTCATGACATTATGAAACCCTTTAATTATGTGGAAGATATTGAAGGTGAGAAGTACGATCACATTCCAAAGTTCCACTTAGATCATCTTACCCTAGTAGTTGCCGAACTTTACAAGAGGAATTTTCCTATAGAAGTTATAAAGGTGGTGGCTTCCCATCATGGAGAGTATGGTTCTATGAAACCAGATTCCATAGAAGGGTGGATCCTTCACTATGCAGATACAATAGACGCTTTTCTAAACGATATCGCTATTAAGATATGTCAGGCGAGGGCTAAGGATATAGGGATAAATGAGATTGAGATATACAACCTATTTACACCCTTGAAGATATACGAAATTAGAACTAGAGAAGGTAGAGAGAAATTAAGGGAAAAGTTAAGTGAAATATTCAATATAGAAGGTGAAAAAGAGTAGAATGATTAGTTCTATCAGAGAGAGAAGTAAAAAATAACAATAATAAAGTGATTTTTCTCTATACCAGGTATATACTAAGAGAGTGGTATTAAGTACAATCGGTTGGGATAGATAAAACTTATAGTCTTTTATATTTTATTAATTTTTATGATCTTACAATTAAAAGCTTCACTCTTTAGGATGGAGAAGAAGCCGGTTATTATTAAAACCTTTATATCTTACTAACCACAACTTCAAGAGCCCTCATAAAGGCATTCTTCTCAGGTATTACAACTGCAACTGGTACCCTTACAACCTTCTCAATACTGGAACTTACAATAGGTGCACATATTATAGCCTTGACACCTTCTCTCTCCGCCTGGATGGCAGCAACTATACAGTCCTCCAGGGAATTTGCAGGGTACTCCTTCAGTAGGTATTCCTTACCTTGAACTTTAAACACCTTAGTTTTTATATTATTTAGAGAAGGCCTGGCAGCAATAACTGCTATCTTGTCCATTTCCTCATCTTTCATTTCAAATTTTTTCACGGTATCAACTATTTTTTTAAGGGTGGATACTCTAAAATCTCCACCCTGTATTATCTTGTATAGGGTGCTGTATGGAATGTCTGATATTTTTGAGAACTCCTTCAGGGAAATGTTAAGTTCCAGTAATACTCTTTTAAATTCCTCTGGAAACCTGTCTGAATCTATGCTCAACAGAAGTCTCTCGTAGGCTCTCATCATCTCTCCCTTAACTCCCTTTCAAACTCCTCCGAGGCTTTAACCATAACTTTCAACTTATCATAGGCTACATCTATAGGTAGAAGCCTCATACCACAGTCTGGATCCACCATGAGGTATTCATTTAACCTCTTCAACAACTCTTCATTACTCTGTACCTCTGAAAATAAAGGATTGTTCCTTAGTATCTCCAGGGCCTCATTCAGTAGATCCTTAACAACCTCAATGGATTCTATCGACTTTACCTTGGTGTTTATACATCCAAAACCTATCTTTTTATTTGTTTCTTCTAATATATCTAAATTTTTTCTATTAGATGCAAACTCATGATCTAGAATATCTACGTTGAAAGTGTTTAACTCCTGGAAGATATCTGAGACATCTCCACATACATGTAGGGCTACAGGGATCTTGATGTTTTCACTTATCCTCTTAATCGCCCTCCTTGCAGTATTTAAATCGTAGAGACCTGTAGATAGTATGGGCTCATCTATCTGTATCATACATACGTAATCCTGGATAGACTCTACCTCCTTCTTCAGTGCATTTGCTAGATCGTATATTAAAGTTTCATCTCTATTGTCTGTGTAGTAATCTTCCACCCTTACAGATCCTGCAATGGTACAGGGGCCTGTTATTATTCCTTTGATTCCTTTCTTTTCATTGGAGTATTTATTTATTATCTTCCTAACGAACTTTATATCCTTTAAGGTAATAGGTTCGAGAAACTCAACTTTTCCCACAACTTTCTTACCCTCAAAACCGTAGAGACCATTTACAAATATTTCCACCATATCTCCCCTTACCTGCCCATCACTTACTATATCTATACCTGCGTTTAACTGGTCCCTAACTGCCCTCTCAATGGCATATTTGTACCTGTCATAGATACCAAAGATGTCTAATACCTTCTCCCATAGATTCTCAGGTTCTTTTGTAATCACTGGATAACTACCAACTACAGTTTTTATCATAACAACCACTAAATTAAACTGTACTAATGATACTAACTAAGGTAACATCATCTTACAACTTCTATATGTCCCACTAGCTAGAGATTTATCCTCCCAATATTCTAATAGATATTTTTATCTATATCCCGGAATGTTTAGAAAGATAGATACTTTCTTCTTTCAAAGATTTAATATTTGACTATGTATAATAATTAAATTTTTAAATTTAACTTTAACTAGAGAAGATTAGACTATCAACTACTTTTTACAATTTCTATAATTTTTATGTAATAAACAAGACTTTTTAAATTAACAATAACTTCAAAGGAATCTCAATAAAAATTAATAATAATAAATTTAAATTAGTAGTTAATAAGAAAATAATAATAAAAAAATAAAAAGAAGATTTAATATAAATCCTGCGTTATTTTCCAGTATACAGTATAGTTCATGAATAAAACTTATTTCATGTTTTTTCATTCTTTATTATTATTTTCTGGTTTTAAGAGAATTTTGTCTTTCTCAGTATTCTTTATTTTTGGTTTAACAGTTTTTTAAGATTTTATTATTTTATTATTAATTTTAATGTTTTATTAATTATTTTTTTATCGGAGATACTGGATAGTTATTGTTAGTTTAATTTGTTTATTACTTTTTAATAAACTTGGACATTGGAGAAAGGGATTCTCTGATTACTACACTATCAGCTTTTTACCAACGTGTCCATATATAAAATTATTCAATTTACTTAAGATTTTCGTAGCGTATAGACCTGTGCAGTGTAGGGGCATTATAAATTCAAAGTTGTGTATAGAGAAATAATCGTATATCATTTTTATATATTTCTTTGAAGCGTGCATTAGATGGAAACCTCCCACAACTCCCCTAACCTTCTTATTTATCTTCTTAGCGTATTCTATGACGTTGATTATTCCACTGTGGGCACATCCTGTAAATACTACATCTTCCACAATTATAAACATATCGTCATTTACGTAGTCTATTTTATGTGTCCCATCCTTTAACACCATATAAAATGGATCGTTCTCGTGGGGAAATAACCTTTCAACTTTTCCAGATACTATCATATCTCTTTCATAGCGAGGTTTATCATTTACAAGTATTAGATTCTCCCTTTTTAGACACTCTTTCAGTTCTTTATCTATCCCTATGTACCTTCCTTCTATATATCTATCTACAAAGGCTTCTGGATGAATATAGATAGGTATCTTAGGTCTACTTTCTCCTTTCTCTATAAAGTATTTCAAACCATCTGCATGGTCGTAATGACCATGACTTATAACTATACAGTCAAAGTTGTCGTCTTCTCCTATTAATTTCAAATTTCTCTTTAACGTACAGGGATCCTGACCCGTATCAAATAGTATTTTTTTATCTTCAGTTTTTATAATTACAGATAAACCATGTTGGGCAATATAGGGTTTACTGGCGATGTTGTCAATAAGAACTACGATTTCCATAAGAGCCACCTATTAAAATCTACGATTTAATTTATAATAATGAAAATTTATTGCTACTAAGTATGTAAATGGAAGCTGATATATCTATAATACCTGAAACTAAAATATTACATAAAACATCAATATAATAATCTGATATATGAATTACCTCTATACACACTTTTATACTTTGATACAAATGGGAATTATAATTATTAAACTCTCATCTTGGGGTAACTATGAAGATATTTGGAATAATAGATCTATCCACGTTAGACTATCCTAAAAAATGTTCTTCCGTTGTATTTATGAGTGGTTGCAATATGAAGTGTGGATACTGTCACAACTACACACAGATGAAGAAAAATACCTACAACATCTCCCCCTACAAGGTTTATAAAAGTATGGATTTAACCTTTTCAGAAGCCATAGTAGTAAGTGGAGGGGAACCTACGGTACAACCTCAGGCTCTCATGGAGTTTTGTAAGATAGTGAAGAGAGAAAGAAATCTTCCAATAAAATTGGATACCAATGGATCCAACGTAGATACTGTAAAGGAGTTGGTCCAGGAAGGACTTATAGATTATTTAGCTGTAGATGTTAAATGTGCCTTCGAAAAATACTGGGATATTGCTCAATATGACGGTAGTAAAATAGAGAGTAACGTAAAAAAACTTATAAAAATCTGTAAGAAAGAAGGTGTTTTCATTGAGTGTAGAACTACATATATACCAGAGAAAATAGATAGAGAAGATATCTACACTGTTGTTAGAACTGTGAAAGGTTGTGATCTCTATGCCCTACAGCAGTTTGACAGAGAGCACTCTTGGAAAGAGGAATACAGGAAGATGAGAGAACCTACCTTGGAAGAACTTGTAGAGTTGGGAAAGATAGCCAAGGAGTATGTTCCCAGTGTCGCTGTGAGATCTAAGGAAGGGATACTGTATCTTTAGTTTTAGTTTATGATAATTATTATTAAAATAAAAAGAATATAATAAAATAGTAAAAATAGTGGCGAAAAATGTTTAAAGAAAATAATGAAGGATCAACCCAGAAGATCTTCTAAATACTGTCGTCTAAGGGAGAGAAGATAGTGTGCCTTTTCGTTGGAATTCTGTACCTCTATCAGTGATGTAACCTATTGCTGTTAAGTTATATTATTATTTTTAATAAATATTTTAAATAAACTACTGGGATAATATGTTAAACTTTGGAACTGCAGGCATACCTTTAAATACAAAACCAAGGACTACTAAAAACGCCTTTTACCTCCTAAGGAAGATGAATTTAAATGCCATGGAATTAGAGTTTGTCCATGGAGTCAATATAAAAGAGAAAGGTGCTAAGGATCTGGTGGAACATTCAAAGAAGATTGTAGTAAGTGCCCATGCACCCTATTATATAAATCTAAATGCAAAAGAAGAAGAAAAGGTTATAAGAAGTATAAACCATATAATAAATACTGGGAAGATTATCAACATCTTTAACAAATACTCTGATGCTAATAGAAATATTATTTTTCATCCAGGATATTATCTTAAGATGGATAAAAAGGAAGTATATAAAATCATGGTGAAGAACATAGAAAAGATAATAAACTACCTGAAGGAGAACAGGATAAATGTGATGTTGAGACCAGAGACTACTGGAAAAATTACTCAGTTTGGGGACTTAGATGAAATACTCTCCCTCTCCCACGAACTTGGAATACTGCCCTGTATAGATTTTGCCCATATATATGCAAGGAGTATGGGAAAGATAAACGACTACAACGCGTTTTACAAGATACTGGAGAAGGTAGAAAATACCTTAGGAAAAAAGGGGATATACGATATGCATATTCATATATCAGGAATTGACTATGGAAAAGGAGGGGAGAAGAATCACCTCCCCCTTAAGGAGTCGAACTTTAATTACAGATCCCTTCTAAAGGCTCTGAAAGATTATGGTGTAAGGGGCACTGTCATCTGTGAGAGTCCAAAGTTGGAATACGATGCCCTTATCTTAAAGAGGGAGTATGAAGAGTTAGAATGATACAAAACTGTGCTTTTCATTTTTTATTACTAAGTATTTCTGTAATTATTCTCATTATGAAGAGGTTTTTTATTTTTAAAACTATCACTTTAAAGGGATGAAATTACTCCACAGTAACACTTTTAGCAAGCCCTCTTGGTTTATCAACATCCCTACCAAGTTCTACAGCCTTATAGTATGCCAACAACTGGCAAACTGGTGCATAGAGGAAAGGACTTACTTCCTCTAACACATCAGGTATCTCTATCAAGTGATCAACAACTTCTATTTCCATAGGGGATATGGCAACTACCTTACCACCTCTAGCCTTTATCTCCTCTATGTTTGATACTACAGATCTGAAGAGATCGCTACTGGAAGGTGGCACGAGAGCTACAGTATCCATGTTATCGTCTATAAGAGATATGGTGCCATGTTTCAGAAATCCACTACTCATGCCTTCAGCATGTAGATACGTGATTTCCTTGAACTTCAGAGCACCCTCCAAGGCATTTGGTAGATTTATGCCCTTGGAGATAAATAGATAGTTTTTAGCCTTTAAACTCTTTGATACCTTCTTTATAGCATCCCTGTTCTCCAATATCCCTTTGATATATTCAGGGATCTTCTCTAGCTCCTTCTCAAATATCCTCATATCTCTACTAATTATTTTACCGTACTCTATAAACAATCTATACAGTATCATAAGTTGAGATACGTAAGTTTTTGTTGCACATACTGCAATCTCAATACCTGCCCCCATCATAACTGTGATATCACTTATCCTTGTTGCTGTAGATCCGAGTATATTTACTATTGTAGCAGTTTTTGCCCCTTTACTTTTTGCATATCTTATAGCCCTTATGGTGTCATAAGTTTCTCCACTTTGAGTGATCCCTATAACTAAGGTATTTTCATCAACTATTCCCTTTACTAGGAACTCAGATGCATCACATGGGATTACTAACTTATTTAACTTTGAAAACCAGTATTCTCCAACCATTCCTGCATGGAGAGAAGTACCCATGGCAACGATATACACCCTATCGTAATCCCTTATACATCTTACCAACTCCTCGATCTCCTCCCTGGATATCCGTGCAGAGTTCTTTATAACTTCGGGCTCCTCCATAATCTCCTTAAGCATGAAGTGCTCATAACCTCCCTTCTCTGCAGTTTCTATATCCCACTCTATAGTAATCCTCTTCCTGTTGTTGCTAACATCTTTATCTTCTTCCAAGTTGTATATACCGCAGGATACTTTGTTCCCATCCTTTTTAAGAATAACCATATCTCCCTCCTCTAAGGGAATAATCTCCTTCGTCCACTTCAAAAAGGCAGATATATCACTACCTAAGAAACATTCTTCTTCCTTTACACCTAAAAGTAAAGGATTCTCATTCCTTACTCCAAGGAGTAAATCTGGGAAGTCCTTATTCAGTATAAGTATTGCATAGGTGCCCTCTAACCTCTTTATTGCCCTCTTTACAGCGTTAATGTAATCCTCCTGGAAGATTTGGGATTTATCTAACCTCTTCAGCTCTTCCTCAATTAGATGTGCTATAACTTCACTATCTGTCTGGGACTTGAATTTATGTCCTTTTTTAATCAATCCCTCTTTTAACTCTCTATAGTTTGAGATTATCCCATTATGAACCACTGCTAACTCTCCTTTACAGTCTGTATGAGGGTGGGCGTTCTCCCTTGTTATACTTCCATGAGTTGCCCATCTAGAGTGTCCAATACCTGCCTTTCCATCTACGTCGAGGAAATTCTCATTTTTAGAAACTTCATCTACCTTACCAACACCTTTTTTTATTATCAATTTATCTCCGTCAACAACTCCAATACCACAACTGTCATATCCTCTATATTCTAACCTCTTCAGTCCCTCCAGTAGGATCTCTGAGGCCTTTCTATCTCCCAGGTATCCTATTATTCCACACATATATTAACACCTTCAAGATTTACCATAAAAAATATATAATACAATATTATAGAATACTATTACAGTATGGGCCCGTAGTTTAGCCTGGATAGAATGCGGGGCTTCGGACCCCGTGGTCGAGGGTTCAAATCCCTCCGGGCTCGCCACTATTTTCTTTTTCCCAGGAGGAGATTATCTTTTTTAACACATTTTCCAAGTTCTTCAAATAGGTATTGTAATCCTCTTCTTCGTTAACGATCATATAATCAGCTAGGGATATCACATTACCGATGGTAAAACCTAACTCTCTCATATCTCTCTCAACAAAGGCCTCCCATTCCGAAGTATCATCTTCCCTTTTTCTCTTTTTCAGCCTCTTAAACCTCGTTTTAGGGGAGGAATGAATTGCGACAATAGTAAGAGGATAGTGTTTTCTAAAGTAATCTACCTCGTACATACTTCTTATACCTTCAATAATAACTATATCCTCATCTTTATACTTCTCTTCTATATACTTAAGACAGAAAACTGCTATAGCTTCCTTTCCATATTCTTTTCTTAACTCTACAGCGGTATTTCCAACATTTTCAGGTGTTAATTCCAAACCTCTTTTTAACGTTTCATGACGAACAATATCCCCCATAGAAACTACCGGAATGTTGAACTTAGGTGCCACCTCGAATATTGCACTCTTACCAGCTCCCGGCATCCCTGCAATACCTATCAACCTCTTCATATTTTCCCTATAACCTTATCTCTCTTATACAGTACTCAATACCCGAAGTATGGTATTGGAAGTGTTATTTATAGTATTTATGGAAGTATCTCTAATACTTAAAGATGTTTCAATCATATAATATCCTACTATCACTGCTGCAAGGACAACAGTTATCATTAGAATACTAAACTCTAAACTTATCTGTCCATTTTTGGAGAGTAACTTTTTCACTGACAACATAAATCACACCATTAAAATTTTATAAATATAATTATATGCGTAATAGTTAATATAGAATTTATAAAATTATATAAAAAAATTATATAAAATTACCTTTACAAAAAAGTTAAGAGGTTTAGAATGGAAGAGAACAGCACAATAATACTGGGATTAGATGAAGCTGGGAGGGGCCCTGTCTTAGGTCCTATGGTAATAGCACTTGTCAAAGCTAGAGAGAAGGATCTGGAGGAGTTTAACAAATGGGGCCTGAAAGATAGTAAAAAATTGAATAAAAACAAGAGAAATGAACTGTACAATTTAATAGTAAATAGGTACGAAGTTAAAACTATTGTTCTTGAAGCTAAAGATATAGATGAAATGATAAAGAGAAGTAATTTGGACAACATAGAAATTGGGATATTCTCAAAACTGATAAATAAAGTATTGAAAGAGGAGTATAAGATAGAAAACAGGGACGATATATGCACTTATTACGATAAGAAGTTTAAGATATACATAGATGCCTGTAGTAACAACGAGAAGGTATTTTTAAATAAGATAAAGTCTAAGTTGATATTCTATAACAGCAATATCGAAATAATTGCTGAACATAAGGCTGATAATAAGTATAAGATAGTTTCTGCCGCATCCATTGTAGCAAAGGTTACCAGGGATAGGATAATAGATAATTACAAGAAGATATACGGGGAGATTGGGAGTGGATATCCAAGTGACAGAGTTACTATAAACTATCTGAGAAACTATATCAAAGAGTATGGCGAACTACCAGAAATCGCCAGAAAATGCTGGAAGACTTCTCGAGAGATGTTGAGAAGTGTATTAAAAGATAGAGGGAGTTCTAAGGATAAAAGGTATGTCCAGAAAAGGTTGATATGAAGTTTTTTATATAATAGTATATTAAAATTTAGCGGAAAATAGATTAAAGAGATAAAATAGGATAAAATCACATAACCAAGGATAAAAGGTATGATACATCATCCAACGTATAAAGTATTTTTTCTAATTATTATATTATAATAAATTATAATTTATAAATTATAATCTCTAATTATTTTTGAACTCATTTATTGGCTATTAAATAACTCTTTTTTATCACAATTAAAAACTTCAACATGGTGAAAACCTTGAGAAAGAAACTTCTTGTAGATGAAAGGGGGAAAAAATATCTACTGAAAAAGGATGTTGAAAGGTTTGGTAATGATTTAGGTGTAGTTGATCTAAAAGGTATAAAAGAGGGAAGTGTATTAAAGTCTCATAAGGGCCACACTTTCTACCTCTTGGAGCCTACTATATACGACGTAGTTAAAAAGATGAAGAGAAGGGTAACTACGTTGTTGCCTAAGGATATAGGCATTATCCTTACTTACTGTGGGATAGCAGATGGAGAAACTGTCGTGGAAGCAGGTACTGGGTCTGGGGCTCTAACCATCTATCTTGCAAATGCAGTTGGAAAGAGAGGTAAAGTTATTACCTACGAGAAGAGGCCTGAATTTGCTAAGGTGGCAAGGGAGAATTTGGCATCTGTTGGATTGGTGAGAAGAGGGCAGAGGATAATAGGACTAGATGAAGACGATATCTTAGATAAAGAAAGAGAGGAAAATGAAGATGGATTGTACAACGTTGTTCAGAAGATTGGGGATGTTACCCAGGGTATAGAGGAGAGAGATATAGATGTTGTGGTGTTAGATCTTCCAGATCCCTGGAACGTTGTAGAACATGCAAAAAAGGCCCTGAATAAGGCTAAAGGTAGGATTGCAATATACGTTCCTTATATTGAACAGGCGAAAAAAAGCGTAGAGGCTTTAAAAAAACATGGGTTTATGGAGATAAGAACTGTTGAATGTTTAGTCAGAGATATAGAAATATCGGAGAAAGGTGCTAGACCTTCTCCCAGGATGATAGGGCATACTGGGTATATAGTAGTAGCGAGGGTAAAACCTGAGAATGATGATAGAGAATAATTCAGGAGTTATAACGTTTTATTAAAGTTAATTTAAAATAATTAGAGTAAAAAAATAGTAAAAAAAGATTAATTAGAATCTAATCACTGAACTATCATTCATACAAGTCGTTGTTTGGTATGTATTAACATTAAGATTGAAACAATTATTTGATAGAACAATTGGATATAAACCCAAGAATAGAGTTAAATGGTGCCGAGGGAGGGATTTGAACCCTCGACCTCTCGGTTTCCCAGGACCCAAGGAGAAACCTTGGGAATATCCGTATGAGCCGAGCGCTATAACCAGACTAAGCCACCTCGGCACATTTCCATACATCTTTTAAGTATCAACATCTTATATATATAATTTTCGGCGAAATGTTTATATATCACTATTTAGTATTAGATAATGCCTATTTTAAGCGGGGGTAGCCGAGCCTGGCCAAAGGCGCTAGGTTGAGGGCCTAGTCCCGTAGGGGTTCAGGGGTTCAAATCCCCTCCCCCGCACTTTTTATATACTCTTTTTAGATATATTGTTATCAAAGTAAAGATGAGGATGGAAGATACAAGAGTCCCGTAGGCACCTCCTATAATACCTATCTTTTTTACAAGTAGATAGTTCAAGATACCGTTTAATGCAATTCCAACTAGGAGGATATAGAGGGGTATCCTTCCATAACCTAAACCTTGAAGTGCCGAGGCACATACAGTATATGAACTCATAAAACCTGCTGAAATCGACAGTATCTTTAAAGAGATAACTGCCCTTTCATCCTCCACTCCAAAGAAGATTCTCAAAACTTTTTCTGGAAAGAGAAACATAATTAGAAGTACTGGAGTTATTAGGACCAAATTTATAAGAAGTGCTTTTTTTATACTCTTGAAATCTCGAGTCTTAGCAACCCTTGGTAGTAAAGGTATTCCCACTGCAGAGGCGAAGAGAAAAACCCCCCGGGAGATTAGAGAAGCGTATCCGTATATACCGTTATCTTGAGCTCCCAGGAGGGACATTATAACTATACTATCTAAGTCGTTCAGGAGACGGTAGGATGCAGTCCCTAAAGCTATAGGTATGGAGTAGAGAATCACCTCTTTAATTAAATCTCTTTTTTCTATAAGAGTATTAATAATATCCAACTTCTCCATACTCACATATCTCCTCAATAGTCTAAATCCAAAAAAACCCCCAAAGATATAGGAGAGGGATATAGAGAGTATAGCCCCTAAGACACCTAAGTAGATGGATAGTATCACTGCCAAAGGTATTTTAAACAGATACTCAACTATCCAGGTTTTTGAAAGATCTTTCATCTTCAGAAATCCCTGAAGTACTCCCCTACTCCAAGATATAAAGGAAGACGATATTACTGTAAAACCTACCACTAAGTAAATTGAGGTATCTATATTTTCATAACCTCCTCCTACGATATACCTGAGAAGGAAGATAGATAAGGCACCAAAGGTAGAAAGTATTATCATTATAAACAAGATAGAGAAGATCCAAGTGTGATCTCTTTCTGAATATTGGGAGATATACCTTGCCATAGATGGAGGTATTCCTGAACAGAAGAGTATGGTAATAGTATCCATTAGAGGCATTAATCCCTTCAAGATACCAAAACCTTCTGTCCCTAGGATAAGAGCAGTTACAAAGTAAAATAGATAAGCCATGCCCTTGGAGTAGATGTTGGAAAGTATCATATAGACACTGTCTCTAACGAGATGATCCTTTTTCAATCTTTTTAGGAGGTTTTTTATCATAATTTCCCGTAATAGTGTTGCTATTAATTAAAAATAAAGAAAAAATGAAAGACTTTTCTCTATATTTTTCATGTATATTCTTTAATGGAGCTGTGTTATAAGGAGTTTATTAGTTAATGAACTAAACTTTTTAAACTGACAACAACCATACAGTGTCTTCAAATGAAAAATATAATAAAAAGAATAATTAGAATAGAAAAATAAAAATTAATACTAAGATGAAAAATAAAATATGTTCTTATCCCTGAACTGAACTGTGTGCCGGGAAAATAATGCAGGATTTATATTAAACCTTCATCTCTTTTTTTATTTTTTTATCTTTATTTTTTTATTTTTATTATAATATTATTCCTCATAATTATACAATTATATGTCTAAAATCCCCATATTTTTTATTAATTATTACTCAAACTCTATAGTCGCAGGAGGTTTATCTGTAATATCGAATACAACCCTTGCAACATTCGGAACCTCTGAAGTAATCCTCTTACTTATCCTCTTTAGAAGACTGAAGGGGATTTCAGGGACACTTGCTGTCATAGCATCTAGGGACTCTATCATCCTAACTGCTACTATCCAGTTGTACTCCCTTATATCTCCCTTAACCCCTGTAGCCTTACTGTCAAGTACTACCGCAAAGTACTGCCAGAGTTTTCTATTCAATCCCTCCCTCTCCACTTCCTCCTCAACTATGGCGTTTGCCTCCCTACATATCTCCAATTTCTCTGGAGTAATTTCTCCTAATACTCTCACTGCTAGACCTGGACCTGGAAAGGGCTGTCTATATACTATTTTATCTGGGAGACCTAATTCCTTTGCAACTAATCGAACTTCATCTTTGTAGAGGTCTCTCAGTGGCTCTACAACCTCTAAAACCATACCACTTGGTAGGGCTATGTTGTGATGGGTTTTAATTTTTCCTTCACTCTCTATCCAATCTGGGGCTATGGTACCTTGGATTAGGACCTCCTCTCCGTTTTCTTTTGCAACTTCCTCAAATACTTCTATAAACAACTTGCCTATAATCTTTCTCTTCTTCTCCGGATCCTTTACGCCTTTCAAAGCATTTAAAAAGAGATCCTTTTTATCCACAATCTTGAGATTTAGTCCTAAACCTTCTTTGAATATCCTGTATATCTCCTCTGCCTCTCCCTTCCTCATAAGTCCTGTATCTACAAATACTGCCAAAAGTCTATCTCCTATAGCCTTGGCTGTAAGTACTGCCGCTACAGAACTATCTACTCCTCCACTGAGAGCTATTATAGCTCTCTTATCTCCTAGTTCTTTCTTTAACTTAGAGACAGTCTCTTCTATAAACCTCTTTGCATCAAACACCTGATCACCCAAGTTTGTTTTGAAGAATAGTTCTGACAAATCCATCGAAGAGTGGATGAGGTCTATTAGGTCTTGATTTAAACTCTGGATGTCCCTGGGTTGCTATGAAGAAGGGATGGTCTTTTAACTCTATAAACTCTGCTAGTTTTCCATCTGGAGATGTTCCAGAAATTGTTAAACCGTTTTTCTCAAGGATGTGATGGTACTCTGGATTCACCTCGTACCTATGTCTATGTCTCTCATAAACTATCTTACTCCCATATAAAGAATATGTTAAGGTATCTTCCCTCAACACTGCGGGGTAGGCACCAAGTCTCATAGTACCTCCTTTCTCCTTCAGATTAACCTGTTCAGGTAGGAGATCTACCACAGGATGAGGAGTGTCCTTGTCAAACTCTGTGGAATTCGCCCCCTCTAGATTACAGACGTTCCTGGAGTACTCTATCACTGCACACTGCATCCCTAAACATATGCCTAGGAAAGGTATCCTATTCTCCCTGGCGTATCTGATCGCATTTATCTTACCATTAATTCCTCTCTCTCCAAATCCACCTGGGACTAATATACCTCCTACCTCTCCATTCTCTCTATAGTTGTTAAGAATATTAATGTAATTTTTCGTCTCCAACTCTTCGGCATTTATCCATTTGATATTAACCCTTGTATCATTCTTCGCTCCTGCATGAACTAGAGCCTCTATTACACTCATATAGGCATCTTTTAGTTTAACGTACTTACCCACTATAGCAACTGTGATCTCGTGAAGTGGATTTATTATCCTATCTACCATAGCCCTCCACTTAGATAGATCAGGCTTAAAAACCCTGTTAATATCTTCACCGTACTTTTTACGATACACCTCTACCAGTTTAAGTTTCTTTACGATGAGATTACCTAAACCCTCCTTCTCAAGGTTTAAAGGTACCTCGTAGATAGTCTTAGCATCCCTTGCCTCAATTACAGCCTCTTTGTCCACATCACAGAAGAGTGCTAACTTCTCCCTGATCTTCTTCCCAATAGATACCTCAGTTCTACATATGAGTATATCAGGTTGGATACCTATACTCCTTAACTCCTTTACACTGTGTTGTGTAGGTTTTGTCTTTACCTCTCCAGAGGTTCGTAGGTAAGGTAGAAGGGATACGTGGATGTAGAGTACGTTATCTTTTCCAACATCCTTCTTAAACTGTCTTATCGCCTCTAAGAATGGTAAACTCTCTATATCTCCAACTGTACCTCCTATCTCCACTATGGTAATATCGTAGCCTTCTCCTAGCTTCTTTATTCTACTCTTTATCTCATCTGTAATATGAGGTATCACTTGGACAGTTTTTCCTAAGTAGTCCCCCCTCCTCTCCTTCTCCAAGACAGTTTTATACACCTTTCCAGCGGTTATGTTGTTATCGGCCTTTAGAGATATATCTATAAACCTCTCGTAGTTTCCAATATCTAAGTCAGTCTCTCCTCCATCATCTGTAACAAAAACTTCTCCATGCTCATATGGAGACATGGTACCTGCATCTATCTGGAGGTAAGGATCTATCTTAACCATATTAACGTTGAAATTACGAGCCTTGAGAAGTCTCCCTATGGAAGATGCAGTGATACCTTTACCTAAGGAGGAAACCACCCCTCCTGTAATAAATATATACTTCATCTAGGAACCTCCAGATATTTGTTAAAAATTGAATAATAATAAATTTAATAAAAATTTAATTAACAAAATAAAAATTAAAAATAGAATAAAAAAAATATTAAAAGTCGATACTTCTTAGGAGACATTAGGGCTTTCCTGGAGTATCTTCTGAAGTGTCTGTTGTAATTCATTCAATCTCTCCTGCATTTTTTTCTCCTGTTTTTCTAAGGTTTTTACCCTTAACTCCAAGGTTTCCAACCTTTCCTTTAACTCCTTTTCAACATCTTTCTTATTCCTCTTTACAAAGATACCACCACACATCTTATAAACTTCTTCTGATGGAGATTTCTCCATTTCCTCTAAAGCCTTTTTTATATCCTTTATTTGAGATTCTATCTGCTGTCTTTGTAAGATTACTATCTGTAACTGCTGCTGTAGTTGTTGAAATTGTAAAACCTGGTTCTGGACATTTGCTGGTAACTCCATAAAATTCACCTTTTTATTTTTATTATTTATATTATTATATCTTGATTATTATCTTGTCAATTTATATATACTTTCCGCAACCTTTATCCATCTTATATAGGAGTAGATAGATGCTTTCAATATACCGAGATCCTTAGCGTAGGTTTTCACCTTCAATGTATTTCCCTTAATAACCATATCACTCCTGGACTTTATCTGTGTATCTAAATGTTCCAATAGAATACTTCTATATACTACCTCCGCCTCCTCCTTAGAGTCAAATTCTATCTCTAGAGAAAAACAGAGATCTCCCATAATATCCCATTTAAGTGGGAGTTTCAATATCTAAAACCCTTAGATCCTTTACAACTATAAGAGGTCCTATTTTTTTATCTCCTTTATAAAATTGAATGTAAAAGAGAGGTCCATTACCTCTTCGATTCTCTTCAAAGCACATCCTGAAGGAGGAATCCTCAGAGATGATACCAAAATCCTTAAAGAAGTTGTAGAAGAGATCTTTATATGCTACAGTATTCCCATAAAATTCCATCTTTATTTTTCCTTCATCGTTTTTAACCTTTCTCCTACATACTTCCCTCTGAAGTTTCACAGATATGAAGAAGAGTATCAACTTCTTATCATTCATATCGTAAAGTTTCAACTTCCCTGGATTTCCTCTGTACTCGTCTATTTTAATTATCTTTGGATGTTTATTGAATATATCTTTTAGTGGAGTTTTACCCCTTGTTAGAGGTTTCCCCGCCAATACCCTCGCCAGATCCTTTACAAAACTCCTAGTCCGTCGGGAGGGCTTCCTAGAGGTAATTATAATTACTCCCATCTCTATCACATTTATCTCGCAATAACCTTTTTGACAACCTTGGGCCTAACCTTTACAAGGATCTTGTTACTACAGTGAGGACATTTGGCCTTTAGATTTAACTCACTTGATGGGATAACCTTACCACAGTTCAGGCATTTGTACTCTGCCATAGTTCCACCGTAAAAAAGAAAAAATAAAATTAGATCTCTCTACTTTTCTTCTCTATAACCCTTCTAATAGCCTTGGTTACAATTTTACCTGCACCAGTTTCTGGGGTATAAGCTCCTCCTGCTATTTTAGCACCACATTTCTTACATACCCATATTGAAGTACTTACTCTTCTTAACTTTTGGAATCCACAGACTGGACATTTATAACTCTTTTTTTGTTTTATCTCTACGTCTCTTACTCTTACTCTGATTTTTCTACCGTATCTTGGTCCAAATCTCCCTGCTGGTCCTACCTTCTTTGTATGACTGAACCTTGCCATATCTCCCACCTTCTATCTTTTACAACTTTCTTAAAAGTTTGGTTTGGACGTTACCCTTTGTAAGTTTGTTTAAATGGGAGTAGAACTCTCCCTCTATCCCACTAGGTATCTCTATTATAAATATGAGGGAGCCGTCCTCCTGCCATTCTTCCTCTTTTACAGTCCCATACTCACGGAGAGAGTAGTATACGGAAGAGGTATATTCAGGAGGGACCTTAACTGCAATTTCCCTCCTCTCAAACTTTATAGGTATTATCTTCTTAAGTTCTTTCATAATAAGGGGGACTTGCTCTTCTGCAGATTTGTAGATGTCTATATTTACCTTCGCCTCCTCTAAGGCTTTCTCAATTCTCTTTGGAGGATGAGGAGTACCTGTTTGTGGATTTATAGCATTTCTAGCAATTATGGAGATTATCTGTTTCTTCTTTTTCTCCTTCATCTCTTTTCTCTGTTGTGCAGTAAGTTGGACAGTACCCTTAGTTATTATCTTCTTAGCAATTTCATATATATCTGTAGTTCCAAAAACTTTTTTTAGAAGTTCCTCTGAGACTTTCTCTCCCTTATTGGCATCCCTGTAAACAGTCTCAGAGGCAAGTATCTCAGACATGTCTACAGGCTGACCTTCCTTTAATTTAGCTGCCAAGTATGGATCTACCAGTATTTCAAACTTCTCTCCATGGGATTGAAACCGTGCAATTACCGCCTTTTCCAACGATACCATACTATCCCCTTTTAATTTATATACCTTTCGATTAACAGTATTAACAATAAGAATGAAAAAATAGAAAATATAGAAAATATAGTATCTAAAAACTCATCTATTTCTCCTTACTGTCCCCCTCTTCTTTATCCTCCTTACTACTCTTCTCCTTCTCCTCTTCTTCTTCAGCCTTAATAAGTTCTTTAGCCTTCCTTACAAGTTCTTCAATCTTTTCATAGTCTATCTTCTCCATAATCTTAGTGTCTGTCCTAATTATTGCCATATCCACATTTTTTGGATTTAACTCTTCCTTGGAAACCTTATAGAGAGTATATATAGCCAACTCCATAGCCTCATCTAACAACATATCTTCTCTATATTTCTCCTCCAAGATATCCATTGCTAAAGACCTGCCTGCACCTATTGCCGAGGCCTTGTACTCTATTAAGGCTCCACTGGGATCTGTTTCAAACAATCTGGAACTATGTCTATCTATACCTGCAATTAGTAGGGATACTCCAAAAGGCCTAACACCTCCATGCTGTGTATAGGCCTGCTTAATATCACTGATTCTCTTTGCAAGGGCTTCAACTGTTATAGGTTCATCGTAGGTTAGCCTGTTTATCTGGGCCTCTAATCTAGCCCTGTCTATCAATACTCTGGCATCTGCCACAAGTCCAGAAGTTGCAGCCATTATATGATCGTCAATTTGGAATATCTTCTCTACAGAACATATCTCTATTAACTTACTTGTAACCTTTCTATCCACTGCCAATATCACTCCTTCTTTACACCTGATACCAATAGCTGTAGTACCCCGTCTAACAGCCTCTCTTGCATACTCTACTTGATACAGCCTACCCTCTGGACTGAATACCGTTATTGCCCTATCGTATCCTGCTGCTGGAACTAGTTGCATCCTTTTCCCTCCAGATGATCTGTATTAATTTAAAAATTATAACGATTAGTTATTTATTTTTATTCTTTTCCATGATGAATATATTACCTCCACTTAGAATTTTAATCTCTTCTTCACTTAGTTTTTCTTCTTTAACACCATCACCAATTATAGCACTATGACCTAGGGGATCTTCTATAATGAGAGTGATATTTTCTTTTCCTCTCTTAACATCTTCAATTTTTTTCAGAATTTCCTCCCCCTTTCTCTTTTCTTCCCCATCTACCCATTTTAAAAGCATCTTTAAAGAATCCTCAAGACGATTTAAAACTCCTTCTACATTAGATATATAGCCCTCAGATGCCGGTCCAGGTCTAACTTCGAACCCCCATTCAGGTATCTTTATATAGCCAGTGGAACTTCTAACAACCCTCTTATTCAGATCCTCTTCCCCACACACTCTTAGGATGTATCTTTTAGGTTCTTTAACTTCAAGAGGAATGATATCACTTTTTCTATACTTACACTTATCACATATCATAGTTGTCTCCATTACCTTACCAAAGTAAGGAATATCTAACTGGTTACTAAATATTTTGAAGGTATTTTTTCCTCCACATATGGGACAATCTATGACGTTAACTGGTTTGATATTTTCCATTTCTATCACACTTCTTAAAAATCTATAAAAGATACTTAATGATATAATAAAATAGTGATATAATATTATTGATATAATAATTATTAATGTTATTATTCTTGATAGGTCGAGTTGTCAGAAAATAACGATTCCTTTTAATCTAATCTTAACTACTAAGGTATATAAGTTTCTATCGTTTGAATTTTTTTATCCTGTTCCCCTACTGTTAAAAAAATTCAGGAAGTAAAATAATATAATATAGAATTCCTTCTCTCTTTTTCACATAGTTTTAAGACCACCTATTTCTATTATTTTGATTATTTTATTAATATAAATATAATAACTATTGTTGTTCCAGTTGAACAAAACCTGATTTAATGTTATGATTAGTGTTATTTAAAATTACTAATGACTACAAATTGTACCTTTAATATCAAAAATTATATATATCTTTCTGATAGAATAATATTATTCCTATGCGATATTTTTTAAGGGGAAAAGATGTATAAAAAACTAGATGTGATAGAACATGCTATTCTTCTAAATCCTAAATATATAAGGATATTCCGCAATAAGTTGAAAATAACCCAGTCTAAATTAGCAAAGGAAAGTGGAGTTAGTCAGTCTCACTTGAGTATGTTAGAAAAGGGGAAGAGAAAGGCTACTAAATCTCATGCCGCTGCAATAACCTTAGGACTTCTAAAATGTAGCGATATCTGGGATAAAAAAGATCCTATAGATTACCTATTAGATGTTCTTTCCTTGACAAAGTTAGAATCTACAGTTGTGAAGTTTGTGAAGGAAATAACAGAGGGAGACAGTATATATAAGAGATACATTGAGGGCTATCCTGTTTATATTGTGGATAGAGATAGCTTTACAGACTATCTGAAGAAAAACATTAATGTAATCTCTATAAAGGATGTGAAGTTTTTCAGAGGTAGGATGGTAGTAGAAGGGCTATATTCTGACAACCAGGAGGTAACTATATCTTTAGACTGCTCAGATATAAGGAGATTGGAAGGTAAGATATCTAAAACCATCGGGAAAAAGATAATAATCCAGATATTCCCAAAGGATGAGATACCACCTATATACTCCCTTAAAAAGGATGGAATGGTTATAAACTGTTGGTAGGTGATGAAGTTGATATTTTATTATATTCTCTCTCTTGCGATATCCTTAGTTGTTGGATTTATTATAAAGTTACCTTTAAAGGTGGATACTAACTCCTTCAAGGGAAATCTATTCTTTCCTACTGTATTTGTTACCTTGGGATTAATAGCTGTTGTTGATCTTTTATTTAGTTTAAACGTAGTTTTTAGTACCATAGTTGGAATATTATCCCCCTTCTTTTCTAAGTACGTCGATGTTATATTTCCAGGTGTAAGTTATGGAAATTAGTTGGGTTGAGTTGTTAAAACTGTTGATAACTACGGGAGTATGTTGGATAAACTTTGTAGTGATAGATACTTACTTTGGACTACCCAAGAAGCCTGGAGTATCGGGGGCAGAGGTAATTGGAAAAACTTTGGAGAAGTTAGGGGGAAATATAAACGGAGGGTACTTTATGGGAAATATCGTATGTTCTCCAGATGCCTCTGCAGGTACCTTGATGGCAAGTATATTTTACTATCTAATGGGGTTTAAAGGAGGTCTTATTGCGGCACTTCTCATATTCTTGGGTAATAGGTTGTGTAACGATCCTGGTTATGCAGGTACCGTTGGGGCCTTTAGTGCAACGGTAATTATACATCTCTTCAGTGGTTTTATCGAGCCTAAGTACTTTCTCGGAGGAATGGTGATAGCAATATTTACGATTCAGGGACTCTACCATGTTGGGGCTTCTAAGGTTTTAGGATACATTGGAAAGAAATTGGGGATGATATAGATGGATATTGTAATGTTGTTGATAGGTGCTATATCATTTGTAGTTGGGTTTAGAGTATTCTTAACGAAGAATAAAGTGCAAAAACTACTCTATATGTGCTGTTTAAATTTCGCCATTGCTGCACTTATTGCACTTTATGTTAAAAGTCCAATGGGTGGGGTTGTAGCAGCAGTCTATTTCCTAGGATCTACTCTATCCAGTAATGCCATAGCCCATACTCTTGGGAAGATCCAAAGAATTGAAGGTGAAGGATAATGGTGATAATGTGGAATTACTTCCCTTAGTGTCGATCTTCTGCGTTGTTATGGGATGTATCGGTGTTATCCTAAATACAGATTACTTAGATAAGATAATCATGTTGGAGTTTTTGACAGGTGGTTTAATCGGTCTTATAGTATCCTTTTACTACTTGGATGTAGCAACCCTAACTTCTATAATGGAGCCTGTAAGCACTATAATACTCCTGTTGGGATCTCTTAAGTACATCTACATTAAGAGATCCAAGAAGAAATACAGTTCAAAACTGCCAATACTTGTAAAGTAGGGATAGAATGGATGTGGTGGTGCCAACCCTTTATCTAGGATACTTTCTACTTATATTAGGAACCCTAGGTGTTATAATAGGCCCAAAAACTGAGGATCCCCTTGTTAGATTCTTAAATGTGGAGGTACCTACAGTAGGTGTAATGTTGATATTTCTAGCGTATAATCTAACTTTGGCACTTATGACATACATCACCATAAACGTCCTAATTACCTTAGTGTTTATAAGAACTATAATTAAAAGGGAAGAGTTGGAGGCATAATTATGGATATTGGAAAGGTGTGGAATTATATCTCACGTCCAGAAGTTGTGCCTAGGTTATTTGCACTATTTCTCTGTTTGATAATGATTGTTGAGTTTTTCATACCTACAACTTATAACGAGAATCAGCTGTATCCAAAGTGTCCTCCTCAGAGCCAGATATTTAAATCACCTCTTGCACCTTATGACAGGGGAGGAGAACCTCTCAAGAAACCCGCAGATATTAAAACCCAGTATCCTCAATTTGAACCTATAAAGGGAAAAATAACTGCCTATCTTACCCCTCCTGCTATATGGATCTCTAAGATGACTCCCTACTTTGGAACAACCATAGTATCAACTCCAGGAGGAATACTGGACGAGATACTCTACTATACGAGGGGGCTGGATACTGTACTGGAGTCCTTAACACTCCTAATATCTTTCATAATCTTCAGTTGGGTGTACCTCCATAGAGAGAAGGTGGAATAATGGATATTGTCCAAAGTATGTTTAATCATTCCGTCTTTGCAGGTTTTGTTGTAGGGATGCTCTCCCTTATTGCAATAAGTTATCAGAGATCTGATATACATACACTTATTTTAACCGATGTTGTAGAATGTGCTATGTTGGTTATTATTGCTGCTGTTGGAACCGATCTTGCCGAGGCCCTTATTCTACCTGGGTTAGTTGTAGGACTGGCGGAATTTTTAGTAGTCTCTGAGATTCTGATACAGAAAAGTAAATTGAGGGAGAAGAAAAAGGATAAAAAGATATCAAAGTTATTTGAAGAGTTCTTAGCTGTGAAAGAACCTGAAATAGTTGGGAAAATAGAGCACCCGAAGATGGAAGTACTTTACAGTGCTCCAAGGTTTATAGGTATTATACTGGTTATCTACGGAGCATTTTTAACAGGTTTTACAGGAGGGGCTGTAATGTCTGTTGGTTTACTGTTCTACCTCCTCTCTCAGGGAATGATTGATAAGAAAATATCTTCAGAGAACATAAGAAATTTTTGGGAGGCTATTTCAGGATTTTCAGGGGTTATGTGGGCATTCTGGATACTCTTTGGATTTATAGGTTTTTACCTCTTCCCGCATCACTATGTAACTTTCCTTCTGATAGCAGGAGGTGCCTTGGCACTTAAGGTAGGTTCTAAACTTGGATTAATAGGAGATCTGAAGTTCTAGGTGGTGATATGCCCTTTAATATTATCTCTATATCGGGGGATTTTTATGGGTATATTCCCTTTGGAGACATAGTATTCTACATTACAGAGTTCTCTGCGATATTCTTCATAGTTGTCATGTTCTTTACCTTAGTTGTCTACTTTACAAAACCTGAGAAACAGTTGGAGTCACAAATAGGGAGTTTTGATAAACTCAACTATGTCTCCCTTGAGGAGCTGAAGGTAAGGAGGCTGATGGCTATTATCTGTGGCATCTGCACTGCATTTGCCATGCTTACGGGAGATCTGTTTAACTATGCGCTCTTCCTCGCAGTAATAGGTATAGCTAACATAGGTATCGTCTCGGCAGTTAAAAAGGAGTGGGTACTAAATGCAGCTTACCACTACGGTATAATAGCTATGATATCATCCCTCCCCCTCTTCGGAGGAGCTGCCCTAATACTGGCTAAAACTGGCACCCTCTCAATATTGGAGTTGGCAAAAGGACATTACGATCTACTATTCCAGAAAATTCTCTATGCAGTAGGTATGGTTGGAGAGACAGGAGTTGCTCCCTTTTACGCCGCAAAGGCTGAAATGTTCAGGGCTCCTGGAGCACCATATATCCTGATGATACATCTATCTTCCCTACTTATAGTAATAAAGACTGCAGAAATACTACTAACCATTTAAAGGGGATCTTATGACACCTGAAAGAAAAAGCGGAATACTGTCTCTTATAGTTGGAATCTTAGGGTTTCTCTATATTATACTCTATCCAAGAAATGTACTGATTGTTTACTTAGGTACTGCTCTATTTACTCCCTTCATCCTCTACGGTGTAGGAATAACGTTTATTCCAAAAACTAGGAGGAAAAAGGAAGGACTCCTTCCATTTAGGGGGTGGTAATTATGGAGTTGTACAATATAAAGTATGTAATAGATGCACTTGCCTACAGTTTATACGCCTTCTTAGTGGGAGGTCTACTGTTGGGACTACATAGAAAGATAGTAGCCAGGATCCAGGGAAGACCAGGTCCTCCTATTATCCAGTATATTCTCCACACCTTTAAATTCTACTTTAAGGAGATAACGTTTCCTATAACCGCAGGAAATCCCCTATATATATTTGTAGCACTAATGAGTATTACGGTATGGATATCTACACTCTACCTTGGAGTTGTATTTAACTCTTCTTTACTAATACTTATGGGTCTATACATCCTCCAGAAGATAGTGGAGCATGGTTGTGGTCTCAGTAGTGGATCCCCGTATGGGAAGTTGGGAGGTGTAAGAAGTGTATTCTCCGCCGCTGCAGAAGTGCCACTCTTTGCAGTAATAGGTACTATATATCTCCTAACCAAATCTCTGATAATAGGAGATATTATAAGATATCAAGAAGTACATGGACCCATAATCTTCCAACTACCCTTTGCAGCATTTGCCTTCTTTGTACTTCTTCTTTCAAAAGCTCCCAATAGCCCCTTTGCCATAGTGAAGGATAAGAGTATAGTAAGTGGATACATTACAGAACATTTCGGTATCTTAGAATCTCTGATAATGATAGCCGATGGAATAGCGTGGTTTGTTCTCCTCTGGATATTTATAGGAGTATTTATCGGTCCTTTATTAATATCCAACCCGCTGTTAACATTACTTGGAATGGTAGCTTTAACTTTTATAGTATCTCTCATCTGTGCCTTAACTCCTCTCTTAACACCAAATCACTCAGTTATGATTCAGATACTTATAAGTGCTCTTGCTATTGTGGATCTACTACGTAGGGCTATTATGGGATAGTTGGGTGAAATTGTGATAGAGGTAAGGTATATAGACTATTTACTGATCTCCGTCTTTGTTCTCCTGATGATGGCAGTATCTGTAACTCTTGTACAAATCAACGTACTTCACCTTGTAATACTTATAATAGGGATACTTTTTACAGTGCTTCTACTTAGATATAAATACAAATCCTTGGGGAAGTTGATGGAAACCTTGGAGTTGTTATTTATGATGTTGGTACTCGTAGGCATAATTTACTTGGGATACAGGATGTACAGTATCCATTCTACAGGGATATTTTAGGGTGATACTCTTATGGAGGAAGTACCATATAACCTACTCTGGTGTGTACTTTCCTTAACTTTCGGGGGGTTTATAGGGTTATCTTACAGTTATAATCAGTATGTAAAACCCTACGTAGAGAAGAGTATAGATAAGCTAGCATTAGTTTGTGCTGTACTTGGAGGTATACTGTTCTCAACACCTCTACCTTACAGTGCAAACTATCCCATTTCTTCATTCCTTCTAGGTATTCCCTTTGGTATGAGGCCAGGTTATGGTAGAGTTGAGTTAATTATTGGCGTATCTATTGCAGTCTTAGGTTATCTAATTAGAGGTTCAATAGGTTAGAGAGTATGGAGTTGGATATGGAGATGATAGATAAGGTACAGTGTAAAGGTACCTTGGAACAGAAGTACAACATAATAAAAAATAGATACATTATGGAGGAAGTTATTGTACCTATTGCTAAGGCATTGGGATTATCCTTAGATGAAGTTATAGAGTTGTTTGTGAGGGAGTACGACGGTGCTGCACTCTATGAAACCCATGCATTTGCAGAGCAGGCGAGGATGGCATGTTTGGGGAGGAAGGTGGATATAGATCTAGGATTATGTTGGATATGTGACTTTTATGGGTTGATATCAAAGAGAGAGGGAGATCTAATAAGAAAAAAAGTAGTCGAAGATGTATTGGTAAATAACATCCCGTATAAGGAAGCTTTGAAGAGGGGAAGAGAACTACTTGTAAAACTACTAAAAAGTAATAAGGAGATAGAATGATTAAAGAGTTTTTCAGAAAGAGATCTATACATGTATGTGTGGTGAATACGGGGGGATGTAACGGATGTGATATAGAGTTAGTGTCTTTATTATCTTCAAGGTACGATATTGAACAGTATGGTATATACATCCACAATAACCCAAGAGAGGCGGATGTATTAATAGTAACTGGACCTGTTACTCTCCCCTGGAAGAATAGATTAAAAGAGCTGTACGAAAAAACTCCAGAGCCTAAGATAGTTATAGCTGTCGGAGCCTGTGCTCTAAGTTGTGGTATATTCAAAGAGGGACATGTATGTGGCCCAGTGAGTAAAATCATTCCAGTTGATGGAGTAATACCAGGATGCCCCCCAAGACCTTCCCAGATAATAGAAACTATATTGAAGGTAGTTCCAATTTCTGTAGCGGAGAGGGAAAGGGTAATTAAAGAAGTAGATACTTCTCAGCAATCTTAGTTAAGAATCAGTTAGGAGTATAATTATTATGTTAATAATTATTATAATTAATAATTATTATAATTGGGATATTATGAATGTAATACCTGTAGGACCTATAAATCCTATTTTCAAAGAACCTATACGTATAAAACTCATCGTAGAGGGGGAAATAGTAATTGGAGCTGAAATTGAAATGGGTTATGTGCATCGAGGGATTGAGAGGATAATGGAGGGGAAACACTATCTAAAGGGAATTCATCTCGCTGAGAGAGTATGTGGTATATGTTCGTATATCCATACCCAGACATTTGTGGAATGTATAGAGAAAGTGTCCAATATAGAGGTACCAGATAAGGCTAAATATCTCAGGATTATCGCTACAGAACTTGAGAGGATTCACAGCCACCTCATTGCTGTTGCAGTTTATGGGATGGCTATTGAGCATGAGACTTTCGGTATCTGGTGTTTGAATATAAGGGAGAAGGTGATGGATCTACTGGAGACTATCGCTGGAAATAGGATAAATATGGGTTTTAACGTCGTTGGTGGGGTTAGACAGGACATAACCAGGGAGATATTGGAGAGTATCTACAACACATTAGATACCTTGGAAGAAGATGTGGAAGATATATTGGAGATCTTCAGGAAGGGGCCCTTAATAAGTTTAAGAAGTAAAGGGATAGGAGTCATCGGTTATAAGGAAGTAATGAAAACCAGGGCTGTTGGACCTGTGGCACGAGCTTCTGCACTACCTGAGAGTGATTGGAGACTGAGACATCCTACATATAAAGAGTTAGGTTTTAAACCTGTATGGGCTGAAGAAGGAGACAACTACGCCAGGACATTAGTTAGATTGAAGGAGATACTTACAAGTATAGAGTTGTTAAGGAGAGCTCTTGAATTCTACGAGGAAAGTACTGGGATGGTGAGAAAGAAGGTAGATATAAAGGGAGGATCTGGAGAGTGGAGAAACGAAGCTCACAGAGGAGAAGTTACCTACAAGATATCTATAACAGATGGAGGAATTATAAAGAGAATACTAATTAGGACACCTACAGTGATGAACCTTTCAGCGTACAAGTATATGTTAAAAACCTGTCCTACAGTTTCAGATGCCGTTGCAACTTACATCTCTATAGATCCCTGTATTTCTTGTACAGAGAGAAGTATATACTTAGTAGATAGGAGAACGGGAGACGTAAAACCGTACTCCAAATAGGATGTGAAAGTATGGCGTCCTCACTGTGGTATCTCTATGTACTTACAAAGAAGAAGTTTATTAAAAGGTTTCTCCAGGCAAAGACGGAGAAGAAATACATCTTACCTCCAAAGAGGTTTAGGAAGATTCCTCCCACTGTAGAGTATCCTGAAAGATGTATTAGTTGTGGAGCCTGTGAAAGTTCCTGTCCATCCTTTGCCATAAAGATGATATTCTTCCAGGATCACAATAAGAAACTGCCTAAGATAGATGTTGGTGCCTGTATAGGTTGTGGAAACTGTGTAGAATCCTGTCCATCTAAGGTGCTGGAGATTGGAAACTTGAAGGAAGAAACCTTAAGTCTTCCCTGGAATGTTCCTAAGTACAAGAATTACATAATAGACGAGGAGTTATGTGTGAACTGTGGTTCTTGTAGAACGGTATGTCCAGTGCATGCTATAGATTACGATAAAAACACCCATAAAATAGATACTAACAAATGTATCGGATGTGAGAGGTGTGTAGAGGCATGTCCTGTAGTAGATGCTATTAGGATCTACGACGAGAAAGTGTTGAAGGAGAAGTTCGATCTATGTTTTAGGATAAAATTTAGCAGGGTATTGAAGGAGGAAGAAAGGAGTGAGGTAATCTCTGAGACCCCAAGGATTGTAAAAAGTTTATGTATAAACTGTGAAAACTGTGTAGATGTGTGTCTAGGGAGTATAAACTTGGAGAATTACAAGGTTGTCAGTTGCGTCAAGTGTGGTAGTTGTATAGAGGTTTGTCCTACAGGTGCAATGAGAATAGGAGAAGTTTCAAGAGTGCCCAAGATAAGGGATAAATGCTACATTATAGAGGAAGATAAATGTATAGGTTGTAGGATATGCTACAGGGCATGTAATGTAAATGCAATAGATATCTGTTGTGACACAAGGTTACCTTATATAAACCCAGAGAAGTGTGTAAGATGTGGAGTATGCTACAAGGAGTGTCCAGTTGAAGCTATATCCCTGACTGACATGGAGAACTCCCTGAAACTCTACAGGGTTAGGAAGGCACGGGATAATTTTGAGGCCATGGTTATCAAAGACTTAGATGAAATCTCCAAAAAGTATGCTCAGTTGAAAGGTGATCTGTTGGAGTTCTCCCAGAAGGAGGTTGAAAAAACCCTTAGTAAGATAGTTAATGAAAAAATAATAAAACAGGATGATTCCGATGCTACTAGAGATGATACCTGTTAAAGATATTATCCGTAAGTATTTTGAGGAGGACTCTGTAGAGATAAGTTTAGAGAATAAGGTGATGAGAAAGAGTATAGTAATAGATCCCAAGAAATGTATATCTTGTGGTATCTGTGTAGAAGTCTGTCCCTTAAAGGTTATCAGGCCCAAAACTCCACATCCAAAAATAGATGTTAAGAGGTGTGTCTTCTGTGACCACTGTGTGGAAGCCTGTCCAGTCGGTGCTGTAGAGATAATATACCTTGTTGGAAAGGTTATAAATAACTATCTTCTGATATACAGAGTAAGTAGGAATAAAAAACTTGTGTATAATCCCAAGAGATGTATAATGTGTCTAGTGTGTAAGAAAAACTGCCCCTTTGGAGTTATTGATGTAGGGGATGGGGAGATTAAGTTCGATATGAATAAGTGCACACTCTGTGGCCACTGTGGGTATCTATGCCCCTGTGACGCTATAGGGTTTGAAGGGGAGTAGGTTTTTTGTTATATTATTTTTAACAATAAAAATAATAAATATTATAATAATGTAAGTATTTATAACTAGATAAGTGGAAATAAGGGTTTTAAGGGGGTTGAACTGTAAGATCTTAAAAAATAGAAAAAATTATTATTAAACTAAAAAAATTAAGTATGAAACTTTGATAAGTGTTTGAAGATGGACCGGAAGACGGAGATTTATTGTCAGTTAAGATAACTTTTTTATAAGTTTAAGGGGTCCCTATGAATACTAAAGAAAATATCGAAGAAAGATTCCATACTTTTTTAGATATACTTAGTAAAAATTTAAAGGATATTCCTGCAGTTGAAAGAATATCTATGGAGAATGAAGATATAGAAGAAAAGGCCTTTAAGGTGCTTCTCTCCACTATACTTAGTGCTAGGACAAAGGATGAGATCACATTGGAAGTCTCGAAAAGATTGTTCAAAAGGGTAAAAACCCTTCAGGATCTAGTAGATATAGAGGAAGAAGAGTTAGAGAAACTTATATATCCAGTAGGCTTCTACAGGACTAAGGCAAGATATCTAAAGAAATTAGGGAAGATATTAATAGAAGAATTTCAAGGTAAAGTTCCAAGTAGGTTGGAGGATCTTATAAAACTACCTGGTGTTGGGAGAAAGACTGGAAACTTAGTAATCACCTTGGCATACAACGATTATGGTATATGTGTAGACACCCATGTCCATAGGATATGCAACAGATGGGAGTATATAGATACTGAGACACCTGAAGATAGTGAGATGGAGTTGAGGAAGAAACTTCCAAAGAAATACTGGAAGATCATAAACATGCTACTTGTAAACTATGGCAAAAAGGTATGCTCTCCAATTCCAAAGTGTCATCTATGTATCGAAGAGATAAAGGAATTATGTCCCTACTACCATAAGATACAACGTATAGAGAAGGTACTAAAAAAATACAAGTTTAGAAGAGTTTCAAAAAACAACATCCCGGACAAAAAGGGTACTTACATCTTAAAGATAATGTTAAAGGAGTCTAGGAATATTAAATATGGAAAAAATACAAAAAAGTTTAAAAAGGGTTATTATTTCTACGTGGGATCTGCTATGGGGGAGAAGAATAACCTGCGGAGAAGGATAGAAAGACATCTAAGAGAAGATAAGAAACTCCACTGGCATATAGATTATCTACTACAGTACGGCACGATAAAGGAAGTATATATCTCAGAGGAAGGTATAGAGTGTGAAGTGTCTAAGGAGTTAAGTTTCCTTGAGAGTGTGGAAGGCTTTGGATCTTCAGATTGTGGTTGCAGAAGTCATCTTTTCTATCTGAAGATTTAAGTTCAGTTAAATAAAATCCTGTGCTCATTGGAAATTTTATAAAAATGGATAAAACCCGTTCCCATCAAGACAGTGGTTAAAGAACTATAAAATTTGAAGATATCAGAGAGATCATCCTTCTCAGTATTCTGGACAAATAATATATCCTATAGAAAATAAAAATACTGTCTCCTGGGCTAAACTGGACAGTGGAGAAACAGATGAGATTTCTTTTTTTCTTTTTTCCTATTTTTTATTATTTTTATTTTATTATTCTTTTTATTATTTTAATAGGGACAAGGTTTATCATTTAGATCTTCAAGATCTTCTTAGCCCACCTGTGTGCCCAACACTGAATACAGACTCCAACTGGTAGAGATGCAGTGTGACATCCCATATACTCTATAAATACATCTAACGCCGTAATACTCCCTCCAAGTCCCATGGTTCCAATACCTAACTTATTGATATCTTCCAAGAGTTCCCTCTCCAACTTTGCAATATTTTTATTGGAGTGTCTCCCTCCTATTCTCCTTAAAAGCGCTTTCTTTGCAAGTTTTAGGGCTATATCTCCAGTACCTCCTACACCTACACCTAATATTATAGGTGGGCAGGGTTTTCCCCCAGCATTAACTACCGTTTCCAATACAAATTTTTTTATACCTTCTATACCTTCTGCAGGAGTTAACATCTTAAGGGCACTCATATTTTCACTACCGGCCCCCTTGGGAAGCACCTTTATCTCTATTTCTCTATCTAACTTATCATCTACTTCTATATCCACCAAGGGAAATCCCAGTCCAATGTTTGTTTTAAGGTTCTCCCTTGTAAAGGGATTTACCACGTTAGGTCGTAAAGGGATCTCCTCAGTTGCTCTAATTACACCTTCCTTTATTCCATTTAAAATATGGATGATCTCAGAAGAAGATATGTTCTTTCCCACCTTTAGAAATACAAGAGGAACCCCCGTATCCTGACAGAGGGGAATAGAATTATTCTTAGCAACCTCTATATTCTTCAGAATAGCTTTTAAGATACTCTTTGAGATCTCATTCTCCTCTCTCTCCATGGCAGATATGAGGGCTTTCTCCACATCTTCAGGCACAGTAGTGGCCGTTTCTCTGAAGAGTTTCACCACCACATCTGGTATATCTTCTATACCTTCGCTTTTCACAGTACCACCTAAAATCAATAGAGATCTCTGAGGAATGCTATAATATCCTTCTCTGTTATTATACCTACTAAGTTATCCCTGTCCTCCACAACTGGAAGAGCCCCTATACTACCTTTGATCATAATCTCTGCAGTACTCTTAAGAGAGTCGTCCTTACACACTCTCAATGGGTCTTTGGTCATTACTTCCTCCACTCTCACATTTGTTATCTCTTTAACATTTCCTGTAATCATATGGTTGAAAGCCCAGTCGCTACCTAACAGTCTTATAAAATCTGTAGATGTTACCATACCAACGAGTCTATCCTCGGATACCACCGGAAGTCTTCTAAACCCATTTCTCAACATAACCCTTGCTACATCTTTCAACCTCATTCCTGGAGTAGCCACTATTGGATCCTCTGTCATATAATCCTGGACAGTTTTTTCTTCTATTCTATCCATAAGATAGCGAATAATATCTCTCTCGGTTATAAGAGATATAAGTATATCCTCCTTATCAACAACAGGAATTCCCCCTACGTTCTTTTCAATAAATATCTCTATTACCTCCTCCAAAGGTGTAGATTCCCTAACACATATAGGGTCATTAGTCATTATCTTCTTTACAGGTTCATTTATTGCAGATAGGAGATTATGACGATGTTTAAACTTTACAAGGTTGTACTTGGATCCTCCTCCCATAAAATCCAGTATATCCATAGAAGTTACGATGCCTACAATTCTATCTGTACCCGCATCCACCACAGGTACTCTCCTAGTACCACTGTTGTTCATCTTCGACACAGCCTCTTTTATGGTGGTAGAAAGATATACTTTTACAATATCCTTTTTGTCCTTTATTACGCTCCCTACCTTCAATATCCCCCTCTTTAATTTTTAATTTTATATAATTATTATTATATAATTAAAGTATTTAATAAGGATCTTAAATACTGTCACTATCTATGCAATTTTCACAAACGTACTTTCCATTTACGTATCTCAGACGCCCCTGGTTACCACACACCTCACATACCCCGTATAAATATTCGTACTCCCTAGGATAATCCTCTTCATTTTTTATCTTAGATACTTCTATCATTATTTCAAAGATTTTTGGTGAGACAGATGTAATATCGCTAACGGTGATTATACCTAAGAGTTTTCCATTCTCAATTACCGGAAGTCTTTTGATATTCTTTTTAGCCATCAACTTCGCAGCATCTATCACTGAAGCCTTTGGAGATATGGATATAAGTTTTGGAGACACAATATCCTTAATTAAAATTTCTTTTGATCTCAGATTTCTTGCAACAACTTTGTGAACTAAGTCTTTCTCTGTGATTAACCCTATAGGCTCCATTGAATCATTTACCACTACTAAACATCCTATCTTTTTATTCTTGAGTATATTGGCAGCGTCGTAGGCAGTAGTACTCAACTTTACAGTCTCCACGGGAGTACTCATAACTTCACTTACACTTATGTCAAATTCCATACTACCACCATTTATAATTAATGAATAATAATATAATTAATAATAATTATTAATCATTATAATTTTTATTATTTTATTTTTGGTATTTATTAATTTTCAATCATTTTATTTAGATACACTCTGTTTGTCACCCCCTGTCCCAACTCCTCATAGAGTGTAACTTCAATCCACTCTATGTTATTACCCTCATTTAACTTGAGAAGATTTTCTTTAATAACCTCTGTTATATACACCGATAACTCCTCTGCAGTAATCCCTCTCAGTGGTAGAAGTAGAACGTCCTCTAAAGGGATCTTGTATTCCTTTTTACACTTTCCATAGCAGTATATAAAGTGTATATAATTTCCCTCGATAGTGTATTTCAGGTGTGGATGATCCCTGGGCAACAACAGTTTGTGGTCTAAACTCTTACATATCTCCTTCACCACTTTTTTTAACATTTTAAAATCTAAGATAAAACCAAATTCTCCAGAAGGTTCCCCACCTAATTTAACATCTACATAGTAAGTATGTCCATGTATAACTCCACAGGAATCATGTCCAAATACTATATGGGCAGATGAGAACCTCAATCCCAGATACAACCCCTTTAACTCCAATATCATCCTTTTCCTCTTTTTAGTTATTGTGTTAATTTTATTAATAATTTTAAATAATAATGGATAAGTATTTATATAACTCCTTGAAAAGTTGTAGAAGTTTTACCCTACAATTTCTCTCTATTATATAGCAAAGTCCTAACAGAAATTATGTAAAATGAAACCTATTAAGTACAAATACCTCACTACCTCTGGTGAAACTGTGGAGTTATATATAACGTTCTTTATTATAATAACCTCTATATTTTTAGCACCTATTATTTTAAAGAGATTTAATATACCTGGAATTACTGCTGTAATGTTAGCAGGTATACTCATAGGTCCCTACGGTCTTGGAATCGTGAATGATATTGACGAATCTCTTAGAACATTCTCTACTTTTGGAGCCATATTTCTAATGTTCTTGGCTGGAATGGAAGTAGACAATGAAACTTTAATTAGAGGATTTAAAAATTCTCTATTTATCTCTTTCTTTTCTGCTATAATATGTGGTATTGGAGGGTACTATATAGGAAGTCTCTTAGGTCTTAACCACTTAGGAGCCCTACTGTACAGTATTATGTTTGCCTCGAACTCTGTAGGAGTAGTCTATGCTCTACTGAACGAGTTGGATATGACGAAGTCGAAATTTGGAACTGTACTCCTGGGAGCTGTTGTGCTATCTGAAGTACTGGGAATGATGCTATTGGCAATAGTATCCAAGATCAGTTTAAATCAGGGGCTGGAGACATCTGTATTATTTATTCTACAGGAGTTACTCTACATCTTAGGATTATTACTTCTAATTCCCTTTATAACAAAGAAGATATTTAAGAAATTTGAAAACCTTCATTGTAGAAAGATACATTTTGTACTCCTGATAATACTTATCTCCATACTCATTGGGGAGTATGTGGGAATGCATCCTATGATATGTGCATTTATCACAGGTGTAGCTGTATCTGAGGCTCTAACTAAGGAAGAGCATGACAATATCCTCAACAGTAATCTAAACGCCATAGGCTACAGTTTCTTTATACCTATCTTTTTCCTTACCTTAGGTATGAACACAGACATAAGAATATTGCTAAACTTGGATAACTTAGGAATACTCGTTAGTACATTGGGGGGTTTTATGGTTTTAAAAACCATATCTGGATACCTTTCCTTTAAGATAATAGGTTACGATAGATTGAGAAGTCTTTATGGAGGTCTGTTGACAATTCCTCAGATTTCAGCTCCACTTGTTGTAGCTTCTGTTGGAATGGATTTAGGTGTGATACCACATAGTTTCTATGTAACTATAATTATAATGATGCTTTTAACCTCCATCATAGCCCCGATAGTTATTAAGTATATGGTGGATAGATATCCTCTACCAAGTATAGGTAATATCAAAAAATAAAAAATAAAAGAGAGACTATCTTTCTTTCGGATGTCTCTGGGTACTAAAGAATCTTATTTGTAACATTTAATAAAATAATATATATAACAAAATAAAAAGTAAAAAAATAATAATATAGATAAAAAAGTAAATATAATCCATCTCTGAAAATCGAGCACTGGAAAAATAGGTAAAATTCCTGTCAAATCTTTTTTAGGAGTTTTTTTATACTTTTTAATAAAACTCTTTAAGAAGAAGGTTAACCTGCTTCTCCAGTATATAGTGTAGTTTAGTGGATAAACGTTATATTTTTACTTTTCCTGAATTTTTCTTTATTTAGTTTAATCTTATTGTTTTTTATTAGAGATCTTAGAAGGTGTTATTGAAAAGTTTTTCATTATACTATATTATTTTAATTATTTTAACTATATTATTTTATATATTTTTATTTAAGAATTAGGATTTAAGATAATTTCAGACACATTTCAAAAAACGTACGCAATATTTTATTACAAACTAAAATAAATTACTAATTTAAAATTCTTCACTCGATCTTGGTGAAAGATATGAAGGACAGAGAAATCCCATACATTAAAATTCTACAACTTATAAAGAATTTTTTTAACATCAGTATATTCTTAGCTTACAATGCCAATGTAGATGCTATAAAGATCTTTAAAGATGGAAAAGAGGTGGAAGAATTAATAAATCAGTTCTCAGTGGAGGAGATACTGAAAAGTATAGAAAGGTATCCTAGAAAGATAAAAAGCCCCTTAGATTTCATGGGAAGGTTAATACACAGTATGAAGTATGGAAAACCTGCTGAGGTACCTATGGTAGAGGATAACTCCCTAAATAGATGGTTCGATAGTATGAAGTACGATGAAGAGAGGATAGGGGGGCAGGTTGGAATAATCTCTAACCTACTATCTATCTTAAACCTGAAGAGAATTATAGCCTACACACCTCTCCTATCAAAAAAGCAGGCTGAGATGTTTAATAACAATGATAATCTACTATACCCAACAGTTCTCAATGGAAAACTCATCCTAAGAAAACCTATAGAAGTATACAGAGAAGAAGATCCTATTAAGATAAACCGTATCTTTGAATATAGAAAAGGTATAGAATTTTCTCTTGGGGAGGAAAGGATAAAAACGCCCTATGCAAGTAGGTTCATTGTCGCATCAAGGCCTGACAGTTTTAGGATAGAAATTAGAGAAGATCTAAGAGACAAGTTACCGGAAATTGGAGAAATGGTAGATTGTGCTATTCTTTCGGGATATCAGGGGATAAAGGAGAAATATTCGGATGGAAAAGATGATCTTTACTACATTGAGAGAGCCCAGGAGGATATAGACTTACTGAGAAGGAATAAAAATATAAAGATACACTTAGAGTTTGCCTCTATCCAGAGTAAGAGACTTAGAAAGATGATTGTGGATAAAATAGTCTCTAAGGTAGATTCTTTAGGAATGGATGAGACTGAAATAGCCAACGTTATCCACGTTATGGGCTACGAAAATCTAAGTAACAACATAATAAAAAACAGTTCGTTGGAGGATATCCTTTATGCCTCAAAAATACTCCTTGAGAGTTACAGTAACTTAGAAGTTGTACAGGTTCATACACTCTACTACATACTTTACCTCTGTAAAGGAAATGTTCCTTTGGAAGAGAGTGAACTTGAAGAAACTTTGGAGTTGGCCACAGTTTTAGCAAGTACAAAGGCTAAATTAGGTAAAATATCCTCACTTGAAGATCTGAAGGAAGGTATAAAGATACCTTACAATAGATACTGGAGGTTGTTTAGGAAGATTGTAGAAGATCTAAGAGCGAGTCCAGAATACAGAGATTACAAGATTGCACTGGTACCTACAAGATTAGTAGAGAATCCTAAATCCACAGTGGGACTAGGGGATACTATCTCTTCTGGAGCCTTTGTTGGATACATCTCTCTTTTAAAAAACAAAGGATATCTAAATTAATACATACTTAATATACTTATTACTTTCTGCATATTATATAATTCGTCTTAAGTATGGCATCCTTGCCTTTTACCTTCAAGGTACCATTTTCTATCACTACTATATCTCCATCTTCCACATCTCCCTCAATCTCTATCTCTCTAAATTGTCTTGGATTTGGACATATTTTATCTATTGCTAAATGATCCTCATTTAGGACAAGTTTTCCATCTTTTATAATACCAACCTCTCCGTTGTTCTCGATCTTATCCACGATAGCCAACACCTTTCTAAAATCTATCATCTTCTGTCTTAACTCCTCCCTGTACCTCCTTAATTCCTCTAAATCTTCTTCAATAACCTTCTCCAGATCCTTTTCTCCCTCATCTATATATAAAATATCGAAATCCTTGGAAGACGTTGGACCTCTACAACATCTCTTTAATACTCCCTCGATAACATCCTTCACCTCCCCAATACCCATCCTGGTAAAGTCGTACATGTATTTTCTCAATTCCTTTCTGGCTATCTCTTTCAAATGTTTATTTCCAAAGATAATAACACCATTACCTCTCTTTACAGACTTACCTATAACATCGTCATTTAGTATATCCACAATAACACACATTCCCTTAGTTAAATACATTCTCCTCCTACGTGAATCTGCGCCTATAGATCTAACCTCCCCAACTAACGTGTTGTTTATCTTCTTCACTTTAACTCTTTCATCTTCTATATACACTTTAACTCCTAACTCCTCAGCAACCTTCTTTAACTCTTCCTCATCTTTAATCTTTCCAGAGTATAGTTTTTTCTCCAACTCCTCTCTTTTCTTAGGATCACCTCTGAATATAATGTTTCTCTTGTCTCCCCCAATCACAGCACCGTTATTTCCGTAATATCCTATTACAATACTCATCTCCATCACCAAAAATAATCTATAAAAATAATTAGAATTTGTTATTTTAATTTTTTATTATTATTTAATAAAAGGTGTAAATATGCACGAGTTATCCTATGCCACTTCGATGTTAAATACTATCTTAGATACAGTAAAAAACCACAATTTCAAAAATGTCAAAAGAGTAAGTAAGATAAATCTGGAGATTGGAGAGTTAACATTTATAAACGTGGAGCAGTTGAAGTTCGCCTTCGAGGTGATCTCCAAATCTACCATATGTGAAGGGGCCGAGATAGAGGTAAAGTTTATAAAGCCTTATATAGTATGTAATCACTGTGGATATAGAGGAGAATTGGATACTGTAGATGACGTTATTATAAGTTGTCCAAAATGTGGCAGTCCGTCATTGAAGATAGAAGGAGGTAAGGAATTCAACATAAAGAATATAACTGTTGAGTTTGAAGAGGAGTAAGTATATATATTTTTATCTTCTTGTTGTTATTTTTAACCCTTCCAGTTTCCTATTAAAAATATAAAACTAATAACAATTATAAAAGATATTACAAAAATAATAAAAATAGAAAATAAGTTTAAAAAATGATCTCGTTGTTATTCTCTACTACTAATTTTATTAAAATTACTTTACCTTTTTCCCCTCCATATCTTCGGATAGGTACCTCTCTTCATCAATACTCTTTCTGTATCTACCACTGGGTTGGTGTATTTCTTACCTTCTTTTCTAATCTTTAATATATCCTTCGTGCTTAGTAGTGACTTTCCTATCGCCACAGCCTCTCCTTTTAAGGTTTCTACCACTACAACTTCCCCAACTCCAATCCCTTTACTGATCTTAGAGATGCCACTTAGATAGACATCTGCACCATGACATATAGCATCTACTGCACTGTCTTTTACTACCACCTTCTTCAGATGTTGGAGTCCATACTCTAGAGGCTTAACTATCTTCCTAAGGTCTTCCTCATCTCCATCCTCCTGCCAAAATATATAGGCATCCTTTAGATCTTGGAGATATACAGCCTCATCTTCTGTAAATGGGCCACTTTTTATTCTCCGGAGTTCCTGCATATGGGCAGAAGTACCTAAGGCCTCTCCAATGTTCCTTGCAAGGGTCCTAATGTAAGTTCCAGATTGACATCTCACCTTAAATAGAATATCCCTTCCATCTATTTCCAATATCTCCATATCGTATATCTTCCTTATCCTCGGGTTTCTCTTTACAGCAGATTTCAAAGGAGGTCTTTGAATTATTCTCCCAGTGAATTCTTTAAATACTCTGTGGATGTCTTCTTCCTTTGCATCCCTGTGGAGGTGCATCAAACATATATACTCCTTTGGAAGGGCGTGCCAGAGTCGAATACATTTTGTAGAGTTCTCCAATGCCACAGGTAATACGCCGGTAACCTTAGGATCGAGTGTTCCTCCATGTCCTGCAAGGTTTATATTTAATATCTTCTTCACCCAGAGAGCTACCTCATGAGATGTGGGTCCAGAAGGTTTGTCTATAACTACGATACCATTTTTCAAAAGATTCTCAATAGGTCTTTTATAAGGATGATATCCATAGTTGTAGTTAGTCTCTGCTTCCTCTAAGGTTATGAGATCCAAAGTCATCACCAGGTTATTATAAAAATATATTAGTTATTTGGGATGGAATTTATAATATATTAATCAATTAATATATTGTCATGACACAAATATTCTTAGGGATTTTTTACTCTTATTTTATTATCGTTATTACTGTTTTTATTTTTGCTATAGGTTAAAAAATTATGTGCTTGGTCAAAAGATTTTTTTCTTATAAATCTCAATATACTTAAGAATGCCCAAAGTACTCCCAATAGAAACCCTACTACTACAAAGACACCGTTATTATACCTTTGATATAGAATATATCCAACAGATATACCTATCACTATATATAAAACAAATTCGTAGGCCAGTTGGAAGTATTCAAATCTCATACGTACCACAACATAACCTTACTTCCCATCAAAGTGATGGTTATTCAGTTCTTTTTCAATGTTTTATAATTTTTTAAACTCTCTTATTTTTATTCTTATTGTAATTATCAGGATTTTTCAATGGATAGTTCAATGGATAGCAGGTTTAAGAATTTTTTTATTTTATTATAAATATCGATATCTATAAGAAAACAGATATTCTATTTCCCACATAATCCTACTTTAATCCCAACTGTAATTCATATAACGATAAGTGAATACTATTATGCACTGTTTCGATGGAAATTAATATTAAATAGTATATTGTGTAAATATAATAACAAAAGATAAAAAGTGAAATTATGATGATAGGTAAGAATATAGAAGTTGTAAAAATACCAAAAGAAAGGATTGGGGTGTTAATTGGAAAAAAAGGAGAGGTAAAAAAGAAGATAGAGAAAGAATTGGGAGTTCAAATTAAAATTAACCAGGATGGAGAAGTAACTATCTCCTCAACGGAGGATACTAAGGATCCACTGGCTCTATGGAAGGGAAGGGATATTGTAAAGGCGATAGGAAGAGGTTTTAACCCAGAAAAGGCTCTAAAATTACTATCAGATGACTACGTCCTTGAGATCATAGACATATCAGATTATGCAAATACCTCTAACGCCCTTAGAAGACTCAAAGGTAGAGTTATAGGTAGTGGCGGAAAATCGAGAAGATACATAGAGGATCTGACAGATACCTACGTATCAGTTTATGGAAAGACTGTGGCGATATTGGGGGAGTACGAACCTGTCCAGGTAGCCAAGGAAGCTGTCAATATGATTCTCAGGGGATCTTCTCATGCAAAGATGTACAAATTCTTGGAGAGTCATAGAAGAGAGTTAAAGAGAAGAAATATGGAACTTTGGAAAAAGAATTAATCTTTTCAATATTATATAGTTTGTAAGGACTTAACCGTTTTTCTCATCTTCTTTATCTTTTTTATCAAGGATCCCTTTTCACCTTCCACTGTAAGTTTTACACCTCTGCTTTTATATCTATTTTTCTCTCTCCTTTCCTCTAATTCATCCTTACAAAGTGGACATTCTTTAACTAAGGTTAATACGGGGGATTCTATATTCATATCGAAAGTTTTTCCCAAAAATCCCTTCCCAATTACATACACCTCTGCACTACTCTCCCTTGATGCCCTTGGTTTACTGATATAAACCTTTTTAAAGTAATTCCTAACAAGATCCACATAATTGTTAAATAGATTGCCTTGGAAGACCTTAACTACGAAATTACCATCCTTCTTTAAAAGTTTAGTGGCCAATATAAGAGACACTGTGGTAAGCTCTACAGACTTACTGTGATCCACGTCCCAAACTCCGGTTATATTTGGGGAAGCATCTGATATCACAACATCTGCCTTGGAAGGTAGATGGGAGGTTATCTTCTCCAAAGTCTCTCTCTTAGTCATATCTCCTCTGATAGTGATCACGTTATCGTAACCTAGTGGTTTAACACTCTGGAGATCCACACCTACTACAAATCCTCCCTCTCCTACTATAGATCTTGCAGCCTGTAACCATCCTCCTGGAGCACATCCTAAATCAACAACAATATCGTCTTCCTTTATAATCCTGAACTTTTCATTCAACTGTAGGAGTTTATATACTGCCCTGGAACGGTACTTGTTTTTCTTTGCAAGTTGATAGTATAGATCTTTCTTTCTCTGGAGTATCCATCTTTTATCCTTTCTTCCCATAATATCACCTTCTCTGTTTCACTCTTCTTCCACAACCTTCTTTATCTCCCCGAAATCCACTGCTCCTTCCCTTATAAGTTCCACCTTACCATCTACAACCTTGATTACAGTAGAGGGTCTTCTATAGGGACATACCCCCGTATCTATTATTAAATCTACTCTCTCTTTTATTCTATCATCTATCTCTTCAAAGGATGTTGGTGGTCTCTCCCTACTTATATTTGCACTTGTGGCAGTTAGTGGCACTATAGAGAGTTCCCTTACTATTTCACTCTTAGGCACCCTTATACCGACGTAATCTTTTGATAGGGCATCTGGAATAATATCTTTTTTCTTCAGTACTATGGTCAGAGGGCCAGGAAGAAATCTCTCTACAATCTTTCTACCTGTGTCATCCAGGTAAGCGTATCTTTTAATATCTTCAGTACTTCTCAGAAAGATAGATACAGGTTTTCCCCTCTCCCTCTCCTTTATACTATACACCTTTTCAAGGGCAGATTCATCTAAGGCATTTGCACATAAACCGTATAGTGTATCTGTCCCACAGATGAATACCTTACCTTCTAGTATGATCTTTTTGATATAGTGAAAGTGTCTCTTCAACTCCTCAAGTGTTCTTATCTTAAGTACCTTTACCATACATCCACCTTCTATTTAACAGTACCGTACTCCAAAGCCATTGAGCATTGGCAATTTTTTTCCCTACTGGAGGAGTACTCTATAAAATCCTCCACTATATTTACTAACTTCTTTTCTACCTTCTTTATAATTTCAAAAACCTCGCCTACAGTTAGTTTACTTTTAGATATCCCCGCAGCGTAGTTTGTCACGGTACAGAGTGAAGCATAGCATAATCCTAACTCTTTAGCAAGTACCACTTCAGGATAACCTGTCATACCCACAACATCTCCCAACGTCCTGTAGAATCTTATCTCAGACTTCGTCTCAAACCTTGGTCCCTCTGTACAGATATATACTCCTTCACTGTACTGATAATCCCTCTTATTCAGTATCTCCCTTAGGATATCCACGATCTCTGGACAGTAAGGTTCCGAAAGATCTATATGCACTACCTTACCGTCTTCACCGTCGTAGTAGGTAGATATTCTATTCTTAGTGAATTCCATGAAGTCCTGCGGTATAAAGAAAGTTCCAGGTTTAATATGCTCTTTTAAAGAACCAACGGAATTTATACTTAAGATTCTTTCTACCCCTAAAATCTTCAATGCGTATATATTGGCTCTGTAGTTTATCCTGTGGGGCGGAATACTGTGATTCAAACCATGTCTAAACAGTAGCACTACTCCATCTTTCCTGTCTATCAATACTTTTACCTTTCCGTATCTTGTGTTTATTACTTCCTCTTTACCCATCCTTAGAACTGAAGATAATCCTGTTCCTCCTATTATACCTATTATACTATCACCTCACATCTCATGTAGAGTTTTACAATCTAGGAGAGAAATATCTCCATCTTCCAAGACGCTTACAACAAAAGGTTTTTTAACAATTCTTTTTTCTATATTATCTTTCATATTTCTATAGATGAGATCTATCAACTCCAAAGAGTTATATTTTACATGGATATTCAACTTATTGGATTCTTCGTATACTATTTTGGGGATTTGAAATACATCTGTGCCTTCTTTAACAGTCAATCTTAGAGGTGCAATTATACTTTCGTATATCCTCAAGGTATTTTTTGATTTCTCAATATTCTCCCTAGCTCTTTTCTCTATCATACATATATTTGCCTTGGTAGTATTCATTAAATTGGCTATCTCCTCCAAGGTTAGACCTTTCCTCCGTAGTTTCAATACCTTTATTTGGGTATCTGTTAGGAAAGATTCCATGTTATCCCTTCTTTTAATAACTTCAGGTTCATATAAAAATACAATACTTCAGGTTCATATAAAAATACAATTTAGAGTAAAAAATATATAAAGAAGTTTTTTTAAAAATTAAAAAAATATAACTCTACTTTTGAATATTAAGGGGATGATCCTCTGAATACCTCTCCTAATACTAACTAATTTCATCTTACTGTTCAGAAAAATCCTGAGATGTAGTTATGGTTTTATTTTTATTGATTATTTTATTTAGGATTTTTATTATATTTTTTATTATAATAATTAACCTTTAACATCCACAGAGTAATAATAACGATAAAAAAGAAGTGAAGTTATTAACTGTATCTATATCTTAAGAGGCTATAATTATCAGTATGATGAGAACTAAGGTTTTTAATAATTATTAACCAGTATAGAGCCTGTTAATTATATTAGTTTTAATTATATGTCGATCCAATCTTTTTCTTTACCACAATAACTATCTGGAGTATCATTCGATGTTGTACAACATGAAATTAAGATAATTTATTACAGTTAAAGTCTATTTTCTATATATTTTATGAAATCTTTTTTGTGAGGTATGTAGGCACCACAGGCAAATCTATGTCCCCCTCCAGTACCTCCTACCTTCATAGATGCGTAACTTATAGCATCTGCAAGGTTGATATCCGCGGCAAAGGTTAGTAGTTTTGGACATCTTCCAGATACCTTATATCCATTATCCTTCTCCTTTATGGCGAAGATAGGTTTCTTCCAATCTACGTCCTCTATAGAATAACTCATCCCTGTCACAATACCAACTATACCCTCATCCACCTTATTTTTCTCTATTTCAAAGTACTGAAATCTCTCTCTCTGTACAATCTCCACGTTATCCTTTATATATTTCAGAGCTCTAAATAGGTTCTTTTTATGTCTATTCAACATATATAACATTCTACTGTAATACTTTCCCCTATCCCCTTTCAGTACCTCTAAAGGAGTCACATAATCCTCATACCTGGAGCAGGCATTTATACATGTTGAGAACTCCTCTAAGTTTCTCAGGGGAGTCATCACCGTCTCTCCTCTGAACTCGTAACTCATACCAAATATTACCTTGGGAAGATACTTTATCCAAGATAAGGGGACGTACTTGTTACACCTACTTAGAAACTCACTCCCAATAACTCTCTTCTCCTCAAAGGATAGATTACAGATAGGTTCTCTAGGGTCTATCTCTAAGTTATACCTCCTATTTATCGTTTTTACAAAGTTCAATATCTTCGAATCATTGTTCATAAGGTCTGTTCTCACATCTGTAAAGTATTTTATAGATACAAACATAGGTCTAGTGTGTTTACCGTAGAATTGAAGATCTGGAAACTCTAAGATATCTCCTCTAGCTTTAGCATCCTCCAGTATCTCTCTATTCATCCCAACAAAACTTCCACCTAAGTTTTGAATATCTCCCACTGCCCCCAATATGGCATACTTTGCCAGGTCTGTATAGTTAGGATTACATAGCTTGGCGAATTTATAAGCTACTCCAGCCCCACAGATCTCCCTTCCCCCATCTAAGTTGTTGTTCCAGGGATTTACATGGATTATATTGTCAGGGATCTTACTATAGGCAGGTATATGGTGATCCAGTATAATTATACTGTGATCTCTACTATTCCATAGGTTGTACTCCTTTATCTTTTCATTTATAAGGTTAATCTGCCCACTACCTAAATCTGCAAAGATTATTAAGTTGTATTCTTTAAAAGGAATACTCTCCACTGTCACCATATTAAGTTGTTTTAGAAATTTAAATTCCCCCTCTATATTTAACCTGCTAAATAACTCCTCTAAGATAACCCTTGATGTAATACCGTCTGTATCAACATGAGTGTATACCAGTATATTTCCGTCCTTGTTTTTCATCAGTACTTCAACGGCTTTTCTTAGTTGAAATTCTATGGAAGTTTTCATATTTTAACACCTGTTTTAGATATATTCTTTAAAAAAGAGGTAAACATTGAAAATTACAAATGGATACAGTATAACAATAAAAAAGTTATAAATAGATTATACTTTTAGCATTATAATCATTTTAATATATACTTTCAGTTCCCATTATAGCAATAATAAAAATAATAAAGAACTGTATCTATGTCTCAACAAAATTTTTCTAAACACTAAAATATGATAGGAAATTCTGACAGAGAGATAGGAGCTATCCTACAATTTATTGTTAGAAGATTCAGAGGTAGAAGGAAAGATATATTTATATTCGGGATAGAGAGTTTTTATTTTTAATTTTTTTAACTATCACTTTGATGGGAAATTAGGATACAATAAGAAAAACATTTATCTGGTTACTCTCGAAGATTTATTTATGGATTTTTAATTATCATTTATTTTTATTTAAATTTGATCTATAACTTATTATTAACTTTATTATTTTTTTATTGATTATTATATTTATTTTAATTATTTAGTGTACGAGATGTTAATATTTGTTAGATTTCTTAAAATAAATCCAGGTGATACCTTGAACAAAAATATATTAAGAAGAGGACGTCTTTCCAATATTACAGAGAAAAAGGTTATGGAGTATACCACCAGTTTATCCTTCGACAGGGACATATTTGAAAGTGATATCTTATGTGATATTGCCCATACTAAGATGTTGATGGAGAAGAAGATCATCCCAGAAGAAGATGCCAGAAAGATAATAGAAGAACTTATAAAGATACTGAAAGAGGGCATAGATGCCTTAGATCTAGATCCCTCCTTAGAAGATATTCATATGGTAATCGAAAACGAACTTATAAGAAGACTTGGAGAAGATGTTGCAGGGAAGATGCACACCGGTAGAAGTAGAAACGATCAGGTTGCAACAGATATAAGGTTAACATTAAGGGAAAAAATACTCCTTATATTAAAGAAACTTATTAATTTAGAGAAAACTCTACTTTCTATGGCAGGAAAACATGTAGAAACTCTCTTCGTAGGATACACCCATTTACAGCATGCTCAGCCTACAACCTATGGACACCATCTACTAAGTTACGTCTCCATGCTTGAAAGGGATATCCATAGACTACTGGATGCATATAAAAGGATAAATATCTCACCTTTAGGATGTGGAGCCATGGCTACAACAGGTTTCAACATAGATAGAAAAAGAACTATGGAGTTGTTGGGATTTGATGGTCTCATTGAGAACTCCATGGACGGAGTCTCTACAAGGGATTTTATCTTAGAAGTTATGGCAGATCTCTCCATCCTTGGAACTAACCTATCTAAGATATGTGAAGAGTTGATACTTTTCTCCACCTACGAGTTTGGAGTTATAGAGTTGTCAGATACTTACACTTCTACATCTTCAATTATGCCCCAAAAGAAGAACCCAGATGTTGCAGAGATCGCCAGGGCAAAACTTTCTACCTTGAATGGAAACCTTGTCACCGTACTTACCATATTAAAGGCACTTCCAAATACCTACAACAGGGATCTACAGGAAGTAACACCTCATCTCTGGAATAGTGTATATACTACCCTAGATACCATAGAGATGGTAGAAGAGATGATAAAGACATTGAAGGTTAATAAAAATAGAATGAAAGAGTTAGCAGAAGGCAACTACTCCACTGCAACTGAGTTGGCAGATGTCCTTGTAAGGGAGTGTAATATATCCTTTAGAACTGCCCATGGGATAGTAGGAGAGGCTGTCAGAAAATCTATAGAGGAGAAAATAGATCTTGCTGAGGCTGTGGAAGATGTGCTTAGAGGATACAACTTAAAGTTGGAGAGGGAGAAGATAGAGAAGGCATTAGATCCCATGGAAAATGTAAAGGTAAGGAAGGTTATAGGAGGTCCAGCTCCTGAGGAAGTTAGACGGGCTATAAGATCTTACTACAGTAGGATGGAAGATTACGAGAAGAATGTAGAAAGTAAGATAGAGAAGATCAGGGAAGTAAAGGATAAGTTGTTAAAGTTAAATTCTTAGGAGATATGATATGATCATTAAATTTTATCCTTCTCATTAAATAATGATTAAAAAATAATAAAAAAAATAAAAAACTCACCATCCATTAAAAAATGATGGATTAATAATTGTAAATTTATCAGAAATCCGCCACATAGCAGTAAGACCCTACTTTTTCACCTGATAAACCCCTATTAAGTTGTTTTATCAGATCTTTGGAAAGGAATAGATTCTCTGATATCTTCCAATATGCATAAGTTTAATAATATTATTTTCATTTTTATTGATATTATTTTTTTATAGAATTTTTGTTATTCTTTTCTTTAATTTTAAATAGAATTAAGATTTACTTCCTTACTGTTTTTATTCTCTGATTTCCCTATAGGAATTTACTATAGCATTAAGAATATACTCGTTAGATATCCTATAAGCATCCTTGGAACAGAAGTCTATTCTTAAAGTTTTACTAGCCCCAGGCATACCTGCTGCAGTGATGGTTATTATACCGTAGTCCTCCAAGAGTTTCAGTGCTAACTGAATGGATTCTTCCTCCGAGAGTGATGTAAGGAGAAACCCAGTGGGTGTTCTTTCAACTTTAATACCTATTGAAATCAGTGGTGTTAGATCTATACTGTTGGCCCTGTTGAATGCCTCCTTCAATTTTTGGAGGTCGAAACTTTCCAATGCATTCACCATACCTGCTAAAACTGGTGCCTGGGCCTCCAACCCATACTTTAAACCTTCCTCGTATATAATATCTATTAGATCTATATCTCCAGCCAGGAGTCCAGCTCTTGGTCCTTCCATTAATTTATCTGTACTTGTAACCACCAAATTGGCATTCAACTTCAAGGCAGGAGGTTGATTATAGAGTAACCTTAACCTTGCTCCCGAAGCATCATCAACAAAGGATATACTCTTTTTTTCATTACACTGAGAGATTATCTTCTTAAGACGTTTTAAATCTACTACTTTATGATCCATTGTCGCTCCAGTTATAACAGTTAAGGTATTTTTATCTATTCTATTCAGTATTTCATCTATATTATCACTCTCAAAGTATGGGATGTTGAATATTTTACAACTCCTTGGAATAGAGGGATGAGATGGTCTCTTTGGTAAGTAGTGTATCACCTTATCTATATCTTTGGATAGTGCTATTATGGTGGAAAGTATGGCCGAGGAGGTTCTGTTAAATCCCACAGCTCTATGGATTGTGGGATTGCCTCCTAAGTGTAAAAGTCCTGCTCTATTTAACTTCTCTGAGAATATAGCAGACCCTATATAAGTATCTAAGACATCTATATCAGTTTTTTTCAACTTAAATCCTCCACCGATACCTGTAAGGTCGTATAGATGGTCTCTACCTTTTTTTTCTATAATACTTGTTATTATTTCCCTAACCTTCTTTATTCTCTCTATCTCCGAATTTACCATAACTCCACCCATATCACTGTTATATTGAGTCGTAATACATAAACATTTTAAACTTACATCTTTCGAACTTCAACAGAGTTTTTTAATAATTGTACTAAAACAAGAATCTCCTGTTAATAGAAGTACTTCTTTATCAACTTGCTACCGTAGTCTGTTTTTGTAGTTGTGATGGTGAAGAACCCCATCTTTTTATTATGACACTTTTCTTCTCCTTTTACTATCACTCTTAAACTTATAAATATAATAAATAAAAAATTATCGATAAATAAACAAAAAAATACCCTAAGAAAAAAGAATAACAGAAATCCTATCCAGCTTTCCTAGTTGGGAGTATTCCATGAGATAACGGTGAAATTCTTACTATATAGAGAAATAAAAAAAGTAAGTTTTTAATCCCTTATTAAGATATTCATTCTTATCTCTGATAGTTCCTATCCAGCACCACAGGCGTCTATATTTGATTCTATCTCCTTTATATTTTCTTTCTCAAGGATATCTTCTATTTTCTCCTTAACTGTTCTATCCTTCTTCTTTTTATGTTCAATAACTTCCAATTTTTCAGGTCTATACATGAGGTTATTATCCAATAGTACCCAAATTTTCCCTTCCTTCTCTAATATATCTCTTACAATACCTTTGGTTCCTGTATTTATATATCTTACATAGGAGCCTATGGATATCTCTCTACTGTTCATATCCAGGGCTACAACCATTTTTTCACCTGAAATATTGTATTATCCATTATATACTTCTACAACATTTATATCCCTATCGTTCTAAACCTAAAAACAATACAATACTCTATACATGGCAAATATTATGCAATGGAATGATAACCTAAGTCAAAGACTTAGGTTGGATGTAAGCCTGCAACCAAGTGATACCTGGTAACGACCGGTGGCGACCGTACTCCATTTTAATTCCGGTTGATCCCGCCGGAGGCCACTGCTATTGGGGTCCGACTAAGC